>JAZKGM010000376.1:1564-8079 GCA_040385895.1 Bacteroidota bacterium | reverse complement strand
CGAAGCCGATAGTTTTGAGTTGATGCATTTACTGAATGATCCTGCTTTTTGCGACAGCTTAAGCCTTACCCCCGAAAATGTATTGGTGCTCTTTATCCCAAACACGTATAATTATTACTGGAATACTTCTGCTGCAAAGCTAATGGAACGTACCCTGAAAGAGTACCGCAAGTTCTGGAATGACGAACGCATGCTAAAACTTGGCGAATTGAAAATGACCCAGGCAGAGGCCGGCATCCTTGCTGCTATCGTGCAAAAAGAAACCTACCGCAAAGACGAAATGCCCGTGGTGGCCGGTGCATACCTCAACCGCATAAAGACAGGCATGCCTTTACAGGCCGATCCCACCTTGATCTATGCGATGAACGATAACAGCATAAAACGTGTGGGTGGTGCCATGTTAACCATTGAATCGCCATATAACACCTATAAGTATAAAGGGCTGCCTCCGGGACCCATCTGCGTACCATCTGCCGCTGCAATTGATGCGGTACTTAATTATTCAAAACACAATTACATCTATTTTTGTGCAAAAGAAGATTTTAGCGGGTACCATAATTTTGCTTCCTCCTTTGCCCAGCACCAGGTTAATGCCAGGAAATACCAGAGAGAGCTGAACAGGCGGGGAGTGAAGTGAGTGGGGTTGGTTGTTGAGTCGTTTATTCGCTGAGCTGCTGAGTCGGTATACTAATTGGAAACTGTGATTGGTTGCCAATCTGATTATTTAAAAAGGACCACGCGCTGGGTACACGTCTATAATTTCTTTGGCAACATGACCATTCAATTTTACTGATAACGATATTTTTTTGTTTGTATTCTGATCAAAAAATTCTGCCTTATGGGATAACGTTATTCTTTTGCTTTGCTTATCGTAAAAATTAATAACACCAATATTATTAGTTACATAACCAAAATTGGACTCTTTGGTTTGCATGGTTGACGCAGAAATATAAAAAGCTCCGGAGTCATATACATTCGTTTTTATTTCCTTTGCATACTCCTGAAATAAAATACATGAGTAAAAACTATCCGCTATATAAAACGAAAAATCTATTCGTAACCCTTTAAAAAGGCTATCCTTTTGGGGTGGATTAATTTCATAAAGTTTTGCAATTTGGATCGTTACTGTTGGGTGGTAAACAGTACCATTAACATATACTTCTGTTGCAGGTCCGGGACTACTGTCCTTCTCACAACTAACCAGTCCAACGACTGAGGTAAATAAGAGTATAAAAATAAATGATTTCATAGGCAGTTATTTTAGTATTAACACTTTGTTTTTTATCATGGCTTGTCCATCCGCCTCAATGATAAGATGATATAAACCAGCATTAACCACTTCACTCAAATCTACTTGATTTTCACCAATTTCCTTAAAACCAGTTTTCACATACTACTGTACAGCGTCATTCAGAAGCAGAGTAGGTATTTATGACTAAAGTATTTTGTGCTGTACAAGACTATGTGTATTGCTACTCACATTATGTACTTTCTTTTCAAATACCCTTAAAAACTTTCTGAAAAGCCTAAATTTTATCTATGAAACGTCAAAAAAAGGCACAGTTGAAGGAAAGATTAAAGCAGGAGGTGGGTTCTCACGTAAACCCAGGTAAATTAAGGGGTTTAGATAAGATTGTTCAGCAACGGATAGCTATCGGGGCACAACGATACACGACTTGTCTGCCTTAGCGTGAACAGGCACAGCGGAACCCATTCAAAATTCAACATTTAAAATGCTCTCCGCACTTCTCCTTATTCCGTTTCGTAAATGATCAGCCCTGTTCTGAGCTTAGGTTCTATCCAGGTGGATTTTGGCGGCATGATCAGGTTGTTTTCAGCGATCTCTTTTACTTCTTCAATGCTGGTTTGGAATAAAGTAATGGCCAGGTCGAAATCCTTTTTATCAATGGTTTCCTGCAAGGTTAAAATGCCTTTGCTTCCGTCAATGAAAGAAAGGCGCTTGTCTGTTTTGCTGTCTTTTATGGCAAAGATCCTTTTAAGGATAAATTCCTCCACGATGCTTACGTCAAGCCTGGGAAGTGTTCCGTTTAATTGCGATGAATATTCCGGCTTAAGCTTAAGCATATAAGCCGTGCCGTTAAAGTATAACCCGAACTCTTTTGGTTTTAGGGGTTGAACAGGCAAATGCCCGCCTGGGATCACATCGAAATACATAGCTACCTGTTCCATAAACCCCGGTTTATTCACCAGCTCATCTTTAACCAAACGGTGGTACTCAAAAATATGAAGTTTAGAAAAGGGTATGAGGCATACCGGGAAATAATTGAACAACTCGGTACCGTCAAACAAAGGTTCTTCTGTGCGTTTGTATTCGCAATAAGCCGAAGAACCCGCACTGCGGTGATGGCCATCAGCAATGTAGAGCTTCGGGATGTTTTCAAACTCTTCACGGATCAGGTCAACATCTTCCGTTTTGCTCACCACCCACAGGTTATGTTTTAACTGGTCGGGACTGATGAAGTTATATTCGGGAATATGGTTTTCGATGTAATGATCCATTAGCTCTTCAATTTTCGATGAATCGGGATAGGTAAGAAGCACAGGGTTCCCTAATTGTTTAAACCAGCGGATGTGATCGGCCAGTTCATTCTGTTTTTCCGTAAGCGTGTTCTCGTGTTTTAAAATATTGTTGTGGTTATAGTCGTCAACACTGGCCGCAGCAATAATTCCGGTATACGCGTTACTTCCTTTGATTACCCGGTAAATATAATACGAGTCTTTTTCATCCTTAATAAACCAGCCTTCTTCCTTAAACTTCTTCAGGTAATCGAGCCCCAGCGGAAAATGTTTTTCGGGGTTCTTCTTTTCGCCTTTAAAATGCAGGTATGGCTTTACAATGTGCAGGTAACTATGCGGATTGGTATCCAGTTCGTGGTATGATTTGTCCCTGCTGCCCGAATCGTAGGCCGGTGAGGAAACCTGGGCAACTTTATCACGTGAAGGGCGAAGCGCCTTAAACGGTTTAACTATAGCCATTTTATATTGGTGATTAAAAATTTCAGCCTGCGAATTACCATTTATTTTTCAATTAGAGTAGTGCAAAATAGCAGCATTTGAAGATTGTCGGGTGGGTTTCGGATAAGCGGCATAGTGATAACGGGACTAAAAAAGATGCGATGAGGTAAATAAAGTAGCCGGGATTTCCTGAAAGTATACAGCAAGTTCGGCTTCACTATATAGCTGTCAGTCTTTTAACCCTGATCAGGTTTATTTTCATGCATCAAAGGGCTTTCTGAAAATCGTCAGCACGACTTATCCAACTCGTCAAGACGATTTTTAAAAAGTACTGAAATTTACGGAAGAACTGAGAAAGAAACTTCATACTCGTAGGTTTCTTCTTTACCGGAAAAGCGTACAAGTGATTTAGAAAAATGCATCGTATAATCGCCAGTTTCAACAGGTGTGTATTCCACATACCTGTTTTCAAATAACGATTTGGTTCCAGCTTAAGCGGCAGTTCTTTTTGTGCATTTTTAGGATCTTTTTCAAAGATGTTCATGCACTTAAATGTTTCTCCTTTGTTGATCTGAGTCTTTTCTGCAATGGTTTTTAATTCATTGAACTCGACTATTCCGCAAAACGGCATAATCTGTCCGTTAAAAACACGAAGAGCTTGGGTTGTGTAAGCAAGCAATATGATTCTGTTTTCAAACCTGTTTTCTGAAGCTTTAGGAAGAAGGGGATATTTGCTTTGCTGATCGGGGTTTATGTTATCAAGCACTATATGTTGCATATTGTTAAGGAACACCTCACATTGCTTTTGTGTTTCTTGTTTACTTAATGTGCTATCCAATTCATTGATCAATCCGTAATTCAATTTGGCAGCATCATATATTCTTTTTGCTTTAAGGTGAATTTCCGAATAATAAAGATCGCGACCTCGAAAATCTGCATCTTGCTCGGCTATGTTCATTAAGGTTTTGTCCAGGTCTGCCCTTAATGCATCTTCGATCAGGTCTTGCCCGGGCAAAGGGTCGGCTTTATGCTGAACGCAGGCTGCCAGCATAAGAACAGTAAGGATTGAAATCAGAATTTTTGCCATGATCAATAATAATCAATTACCAGGTAAACGGAAAAAGGCACAAAAGAAGTATCTCTTTTGTGCCTTTGTAATTTTTAATGCATTAACGGATCATCGCATCAATAAATCACCGCATCGCTATTTATTTTATTTCTTAAAAAACTCGATCACCTTTTCAGCCAGCTCTATGCCAATGCGGTTTTGTGCTTCCAGGGTGCTGCCGCCAATGTGCGGGCTTAAGCTTACATGGTCGTGCTGCAAGATATCCATATTGATCGGTGGTTCTTTTTCAAACACATCCAAACCGGCAAAAGCCACATGGCCGCTGTTTAAGTTCGCAAGCAGGTCGGCTTCGCTGATCACACCGCCACGCGAGCAATTGATGAGCCCGACTCCTTTTTTCATCTTCGCCATTTTAGCCGAATCAATAATGGCTTTGTCGCCTTCATTAAACGGAACATGGAAAGTGATGAAATCAGAATGTGTGATCACCGACTCTTCGCTCACGGTATTGATGGTAACCTTTATGCGCGAGTTTTCTCCAAGCGCAGGCAGGTTCAAGCTAAGGTCAAGGGTATCTACATATGGGTCAAAAGCAAGCACCTTCATGCCCAAACCAACAGCGATCTTTGCCACTTCCTGTCCAATACGCCCAAAGCCGTAAACACCCATGGTTTTGCCCTGCAGTTCAATGCCATTGCTGGCTGTTTTCTTCAGGTTGCCAAATTCGCTATCGCCTTTTGCAGGCATTATGCGGTTACTGATCTGGATAAAACGCGTAGCAGAAAAAATATGGGCGAACACCAGTTCCGCTACGGAAACGCTTGATGAAGCCGGTGTATTGATCACCGCAATGCCTTTGTTTTTTGCATACGCCACATCAATATTGTCCATGCCCACACCACCACGGCCTATCAGTTTTAAATTCGGGCAGGCATCGATCACATCCTTGCGCACCTTCGTGGCGCTTCTTACTAAAATACCATCATAATTGTTCAGTTCGGCAGCCAGGTTCTCCTGGGCTATTTTATTTGTATCTACAGTAAATCCTGCGGCTTCCAGTATTCTTTTTCCATTGGCATCAATGCCGTCATTTGCTAATATTTTTGTCATTTTTTTGTGTTATTGGTTGATGGGGGTTATTGGTTGATTGGTGATGTTTTGATCAATCAGGTTGTCATTTTGAATTTACTTTTTGTTTCTCAAGAAAGTTAATATATCCATTGGTAAGCCTGATGCAAGATTTAATCTGATTATTAAGTTGTTCAAATTCTGTATCACTAATATAATTTTCATCCAATGCGTCTGTCAAATGATTCAACGTTTCAGATAAAGAACCTCTTGCAATCCTGCAAAACTGGATGTTTTCCTGATAGTGAAATCTTCCATGGCCTTCTGAAATATTGGCGCAGGGCGATTTGGATGATCTTAGGATCTGATCGGTTAATCGATACTTTTCAGACTCGGGAAAGGTTTTTACAAGTGCAGAAATTGATTTTCGTAAATTCCTGCATTCTTTCCAAACTTCGAGATCTTCAAATGAAAGATACATTAGCCAGTAACTTTATCAACCGGTAACTACATTACCTTTCTTCAATCCCTCAAACTCCTTCATTGCATCAACCAGAACCTGTACGCTTTCAATCCCTAATGCATTGTATAGGCTTGCACGTAATCCTCCCACGGAGCGATGTCCTTTTAATCCGCTCAGGTTTTTTGCTTCGCAGAATTTAAGGAACTCACCTTCGTATTCATTGTTGGTTAAAACAAAATTTACGTTCATGCGGCTGCGGTCTTGTTTGGCAACTGTTCCTTCAAAAAGGCTGTTGCGGTCGATTTCGGCATACAACAGATCGGCTTTGGCCTTGTTGCGGGCTTCCATGTTTTCCAATCCCGTTTCTTTGATCCAACGTAAGGTGTGCATGCATACAAAAATGGCGAACACGCTTGGGGTATTGTACATGCTTCCGTTTTCGATATGCACAGCATAATCAAGCATAGTAGGCAGCTTTTTGGTTACGCGTTTTTCGAGGAACGATTTTTTGATGATCACTAAAGTGGTTCCGGCCGGGCCCATGTTTTTTTGTGCGCCTGCATAGATCATGTCAAACTTATTGGCATCGAAAGGGCGGCTGAAAATATCGGAGCTCATATCGCATACCAGGGGCACGCCATTGGTTTCCGGAATGTCAAAAGATTCGGTTCCGTAAATGGTATTATTGGTGGTGTAATGAAAATATTTTGAATCTGCAGGTATTGCGTAGCCTTTAGGAATGTAGTTGAAGTTTTTGTCTTCGCTTGAAGCCACTACGTTTACATTACCGAATATTTTTGCTTCTTTAATAGCGCGGCCGGCCCAAACACCAGTGTTGGTATATGCAGCGGTTTCACCATCGCCAAGCCAGTTCATGGGGATCATATCAAACTGTAAGCTTGCACCACCTTGTAAAAAGATCACGGCATAATCATCGCC
>JAZKGM010000376.1:0-1554 GCA_040385895.1 Bacteroidota bacterium | reverse complement strand
AAATTTTGTAAGGCTTCAACAGAAGCATCGATTGCAGATTGAGGAAGAATGGCCGGTCCGGCTGAAAAATTGTGAATTTTGCTCATATTTATATGTTTGGAAGCTTAAATTGCTGCGAAATTATAACGATTAAGACCTAAATAACTAATAAAAGCGTTAAATAATTTGCAACCCTCCTTATTCGTTAGTTGATTTGTAATACATGAAACTGAAATATATAACATTCGTGTTTGCTTTAATAAGTGCTGCATGTGTTTTTGCCCAACGTAAGGTCGAACAGATAGACCCTGAAAAGCAGGCGGAAAAAGCGGCCCAGCAGCAGCAGGCAGATCGGGACAAGGCCAGCGGCCCAAAGTGGTACGATAATGTATCGTTTGGCGGTAACCTTGGAGGCGGACTGGGAAGTGGCGGTGCTTTTTTTATGGTTCAGCCAATGGCCTTTTACCGCATTACCGAATCAACAATGGCAGGATTGGGCATTTCCTATTATTACTGGTCGCAGGATTATATAAACAGCCTCAACCAGAAATCAACCATATCCGACAATGCTTATGGCTTCAATATTTTTGCGCGGCAAAAACTGTTCGATCCTGTTTTTGTGCATGCAGAATACATGCCTTTAAACTTTAAGGTCTATAACCAGCAATCGAACGAAATAAACCGCGAATGGGTAAGTTCTTTATACATCGGTGGCGGAATCAACCAGGAGATCTCAGACCGTTCGGCCATATACCTGGTGGTATTGTACGATGTGCTGTACGATGCCAACCGCAGCTTCCGCGGCTCGCCTGTTGATATCAGAACCGGGATCTATTTTTAGAACGAGGTAAGCTGGTTAAAAAAGAAAACCGCAATTTTTGGTTTCAATACAATGGTGAATAAGATCCCGTAAACAGCTCCGTAAAAATGCGCTTCGTGATTGATGTTATCCTTTTGCTTTTTTGAAGCGTAATAAGAATATCCCAGGTAAATAGCACCCAGCAAAATTCCCGGCAGCCCGATGATCCCATAAAGGTAAATTTTGTTATACGGGTCGAACAGGATACTGGCAAATACCACTGCACTCACAGCCCCGCTTGCACCAAGCGCATTGTAATGACTGTTGTCCTGGTATTTATATTGGGTTGATAAGTTGGCCGCATAAATAGCCGTGAAGTACAACACCAGGTACAGGTATTTCCCCCCGGCCCCGAACATCATACTGTAATACTGTTCAACCGCCTGCCCGAAAGAATAAAGCACAAACATATTTACAAACAGGTGCAAAAAATCGGCATGCTGGAACCCGCTTGTTAACAGCCTGTACCACTGCTTTTCGCGCTTAACGGTATATGGGTTTAAAATAAGTCTTGCATTGAGTTCGGCATTGTTAAAACAAGCGAGGCTTACCAGTACGGTTACTATTATGATAAATAATGTCATTTAAAATTATTTTTGATGCATGAAACGCATTGGGATTTTATCCGATACCCATGGCTATATGCCTCCGCAATTATATGATTTTTTTAAAGACTGTGACGAACTTTGGCATGCAGGTGATTGGGGCGATCTGCA
>JAZKGM010000375.1:0-10261 GCA_040385895.1 Bacteroidota bacterium | reverse complement strand
GCAAAGATCAGCCAGCTGGAAGGGCTTTAATTTGTAACTGTTCGGTCAGTTTATTTTTGCCGGATACTTTACAGTAAGCTTTTGGGTTAAGCATATAAACCTAATAATTATGCTAAACCCTTTTAAAGCAAGCAGCAGTTTGGACGAAGTGGTGTTTGCAAACAGAAACAAAGCTTATGGCGCTTATGCCATCCGCAAGCAATACGATGTAAATGTAGTAAAGGCCTTATCCATTGTAGCAGCGGCATTTATTCTTTTGTTCCTTACCGGCTTTATTGCCAGGCCTCCTTTGGTTCCGAAAAATATTTCACCTGCTGAAACGGTTAAACCGATCGAGATCGAATTTATTGAATTCAGTCTGCCCCAGGCTGTTCAGGCCGTCACTGCTCAAGCTGCATCTTCTTCTGCCCATAACCTTAATTACAGGGTAGAGTCAGACCATCGGGTAATAACCGATGTACCGCCTGTAACTGATCCAAACAATCCCCCTGTTACATCGGGTATTCCCGGAACAGGCACCCCTGCAGGAATACCAGGCAACTTACCGTTAGAAGGAACAATTCCGGAGATCCCTGCTCCTGGGATAACAAGAACGTTCAGCGAAATGATGCCTGTGTTTAATAACGGGGCAGGAGAGATCGGTGCTTACCTGTCGAAAGAGATCAATTACCCGCAGCGTGCTATTGTTGCCAATGTAAGCGGAAAGGTTTTGGTGGGCTTTGATGTGGCTGCCGATGGCAGCATTGTTAATATAAAAGTATTAAAAGGAATTGGCTTTGGCTGCGATGAAGAGGCCGTAAGGGTGGTGAGCAGCATGCCGCGCTGGAAACCAGGGATGCAAAATGGCAAGGCAGTTCCGGTGCGGATGACCTTACCGATCAAATTTGAAATTCAATAAGAGGCGGTATAATGAAAAGGGCAGGGAGCATATTCCTGCTCTTTTTGTTTAGAACAACGACCCTTTAAATCCGGGAATGATGCCGAAGTGCTTATAGGCGTGTTCGGTTACCTCGCGGCCACGGGGAGTGCGGGTTAAAAAGCCTTCCTGGATCAGGTATGGTTCATATACCTCTTCAATGGTTCCGCCTTCTTCGCCTATCGCTGTAGCAATGGTGTTGATGCCAACCGGTCCGCCTTTAAACTTTTCAATAATGGTGCGCAGGATCTTATTATCCATTTCATCAAGGCCCTCCGCGTCTACAATTAAAGCCGTTAATGCATATTTTGCTATTTCAATGTCGATGGTACCGTTTCCTTTTATCTGCGCAAAATCCCTTGTCCTGCGGAGCAGCGCATTCCCGATACGCGGTGTGCCACGGCTTCTTTTAGCGATCTCTTCGGCCGCATCTGCTTCAATGGGTGTATTGATGATCTGGGCCGAACGCGTAATGATCTTTTTCATCAAAGCCCTGTCGTAATACTCGAGCCTTGAATTGATGCCGAAACGTGCCCGCAGGGGGGCCGTTAAAAGCCCCGAACGGGTAGTGGCCCCTATCAAAGTAAAGGGATTGATCTCCAGCTGGATGCTTCTTGCATTTGGCCCCGAATCGATCATGATGTCGATGCGGTAGTCTTCCATGGCCGAGTATAAGAACTCTTCCACCACAGGGCTTAGCCGGTGGATCTCGTCAATAAAAAGCACATCGCCTTTTTCGAGGTTGGTTAACAGCCCGGCAAGGTCGCCCGGTTTCTCAAGCACCGGCCCCGAGGTTGTTTTTATGTTGGTACCAAGCTCCTGTGCAATAATATAAGACAAGGTGGTTTTGCCCAGGCCCGGGGGGCCGTGAAGCAATACATGGTCAAGCGCTTCTTCGCGCTGGACAGCAGCCATTACAAATATTTTGAGGTTCTCAATTATTTTCTCCTGGCCGGTAAAATCATCGAACGTTTTTGGCCGCAGCACACGTTCAAATTCTTTTTCAGCACCGTTTAAATTTTCAGTATCAGGATCTGTATTCGGGTTACGCACGTTGCGAATTTAGTTAATAGTTGATAGTAATTAGTGGATAGATCATAATTGCTGGCGGCAATTCCTAATCCTTACTGAACAGCCATTTGGCCATTAACTTATAGCTTGGCTTTTTGCCATACATTAATATGCCCACGCGGTAAATACGCCCGGCCAGCCAGGTGGTAAAAATAAAACCTGCAACAAGGCTTGCCATAGAAAGTAAGGTTTGCCACAAAGGAACATCGAAAGGGAGGCGCACCATCATCACCACAGGTGAGGTAAGGGGAATGACAGAAAGCCAGAAAGCCAAGGTGCCATTGGGGTTTGCAGCAATGGCGCTTTGTGCCAGTACCAGCGCAAAGATCAAAGGCATGGTAACCGGCAGCATAAATTGCTGGGTATCGGTTTCGTTGTCTACAGCCGAGCCAATAGCTGCAAACAAAGCCCCGTAAAACAGGTATCCGCCTAAAAAGTAGAACACGAACATGCCGATCAGGTAAGTGAAATTGAACCCGCTTAACGCGCCCATTATTTCTCCCACATCACTGCTTTGAGCAGCCTGTCCGCTTTGTGCCACAGTATCCATTTGTTGCATCACCAGGCCTGAAATTCCCCCGCCCAACACGGTTACCAGCACCACCCATATGGTAAACTGGGTTAAGCCCACTAAAGCAATACCCGCTATTTTCCCGAACATCAGTTCGAATGGTTTGATGGATGATATGATCACTTCCACAATGCGGTTCGATTTTTCTTCGATCACCCCACGCATGATCTGCACGCCATAAATAAAAATGAACATATAAATGATGATTGCACCGGCATATCCCAGCACCGTACTTGCACCAACGTTTCCGCTTTCAAGCCCCTTATCTGTCGATTTGATCGTTTCCACATCAACACGTGTATCGTTAATGGTTTTTAATGTTCCGGCATCAATGCCGTTTGATTTCAGCAAGGTGGTTTTAACTTCGTTTTCCAGTTGCTTTTCAATGGCTATAACGGTGCTTAAAGCCGCCTGGTCTTTGCTGATCAGTTTTACCTTATATAAGGTGTCATTATCTGTTTTGGGGATGATGAGCAACCCATAGTATTCTTCTTTGTTTAAAAAATCCTGTTGTTGTGCCCTGGGCACCAGTCCATAAGTGAATGAAATATTATCGTTGTTTTTCAGCTTCCCGGTAAATGCACCGCTCTCATCGCTCACAAAAATATCTTTTTTGGTAGCGCCAATATCGCGGTTAACAGCAAAATAAATCACCACCCCGTAAAAGAGCACAATAAGCAAAGGCGCAGCAATGGTCATTACTATAAATGATTTTTTGCGCACACGGGTAATGTATTCTCTTTGGGTAACCAGGAAGATCTTACTGAACATACTCTTTAAAATTTGGTGAAAACTAATTCAATCCCTTTAGCTTTCAAAATGCAAAAGCCAACGGGGCTTAAAAGAATGAACAAAGGTGGTCGGTGGACATCAACCTGCTTTATTCCGGGTGTTCATGGGTCTTACCTTCTTTTTTACCAGCGAATGGGTAATGCCGTTTACATCCTTGCGGATCACTTCATAATTCGGCAGGTTTTCAAAAAGCGTGGTCAGGGTTTTAAACCCGAAAGCGCGGGTGTCGAAGCTGGGATCGATCTTTCTTAAATTAAGCCCCATCTGCGAAATATATACCTGTTCGTCTTCACCTGCCGAAATTTCAAAGGCCTTATCAATGCTTTTTGTGTTAATGGTTGTTTTTACCGGTTTCTGTTCCGGCTTTTGCTCTTTTTCTTTTTTGGTTTGTTTCTTATTGCTGGGCTGAATGCGCTCTTTCTGAACCACCGGTTCCGGTTCAGGTACAATATTTTCGGCAAAGGTAAAGATCTCGCACGATTGGATAAAAGCCACCGGGGTTGTTTTGCGGCCTATCCCCATTACAAAAACACCTTGTTCCCGTATGCGTTTTGCAAGGCCGGTGTAATCGCTGTCGCTTGAAACGATGCAAAAACCATCAATGTTCTTTTCGTGCAGGATATCCATGGCGTCAATGATCAGTGAGCTGTCTGTTGAGTTCTTGCCCGTGGTGTAAGAAAATTTCTGGATGGGGTTGAAGGAATAATGGTTAACGATCTCTTTCCAGCCGTTCATTTGCGGCAGGGTCCAATCCCCGTAGATCCTTCTGATGGTTGCTTTGCCGTATTTTGCCACTTCCTCCAGGATCTCTTTCAAGATCTTTGGTTGTGCATTATCACCGTCAATAAGTACGGCTATCTTAAAATTTTTGTTCATGTATGTATGGTTGTTTATCGATTATATGCGCGGTAAAGCAAGCATATTCGTCAGGTAAAACTAATTTGTTCCGGTGCATTAACAAAATAGTTTTACCCTGCAGGGGTTTTAAACCCCCTCAATGGTGTGCTAAAACAACCCGGATAAGAGATCATTCCATACCCTGATGATATTCATACACAACTTATCACCTCCCGAAAATATTTCTCTGAAACATCATCCGGGCTTCATTTATTCTGCTTACTTTGTGGCATTACATTTCAGGGGATGAATATTCTAGAAGTTAAACAGGTAAGCAAAACCTATGCATCGCACAGGGCGTTAAAGGATGTGAGCCTGGTGGTGCCCAAAGGGTCTATATTTGGTTTGCTTGGCCCAAATGGTGCCGGCAAAACAAGCCTTATCCGTATTATTACACAAATTACAAAAGCCGATAAGGGCGAGGTGTTATTTAACGGGGAGCTTTTAAAACCCGAACACATATATAATATCGGGTATTTGCCGGAGGAACGCGGCCTGTATAAAAAGATGGAAGTGGGCGAGCAGCTGCTTTATTTTGCCCAGCTAAAGGGACTGAGCCGCAAAGATGCCCTGGTAAAACTGAAGGATTGGGTAGAGCGTTTTGAAATAAAAGCATGGTGGAACAAAAAGGTGGAAGAGCTGAGCAAAGGCATGCAGCAAAAGATCCAGTTTATAGCAACGGTGCTCCACCAGCCCCAGCTGATCATACTGGATGAACCGTTCAGCGGATTTGATCCCATAAATGCCGAGCTGATTACCCAGGAAATTTTAAAGCTGAAGGAGCAGGGGAGCAGCATCATTTTTTCGACCCACCGCATGGAAAGTGTAGAGCAGCTGTGCGATGACATTGCCCTGATCAATAAATCAGAAAAAGTGCTGGATGGTTCGGTGAAGCAGGTTCGCGAACAATTCCGCACACATATGTTCGAGATCGAATGCACGTCATCCGATCTCCAGCTTTCTGATAATTATGAACTTATCAATCAAAAACAAATAGACACCAATCATTTTATTTATTCCATCAAAAAGCCGCAAACCGAACCTAATAATATTTTGCTTTCGCAGTTGGTAAACCAAACAGAAATCATCAGATTTGCCGAGCAGTTGCCAACCATGCAGGAAATTTTTGTTAACGTGGTGAACGCACACAAACCTACGGTTGCGGCAACAATTTAAAACCTATTTATGAACGATATTAAACAGTACATTGAACAGAACAAACAACGTTTTTTAGACGAACTTTTTGCACTACTCAAAATTCCTTCGATAAGCGCAGATAGCGCCTACAATGGCGATGTGGCCAAAGCCGCAGAATTTGTGGCACAAAGCATGCGCGATGCAGGTGCCGACCAGGTGGAAGTTTGTAAAACGCCCGGTCATCCTATTGTATATGGCGAAAAAATAACAGACCCGAAATTACCAACAGTGCTGGTGTATGGCCATTATGATGTTCAGCCCGCTGTGCCACTTGAATTATGGGATACACCGCCATTTGAGCCCACCATTAAAAAAACGGAGCTGCATCCCGAAGGTGCCATTTACGCCCGTGGATCGGCCGATGATAAAGGCCAGTTTTACATGCACGTAAAGGCTTTTGAATACATGATGAAAACCAATTCCCTGCCTTGCAACATCAAAATGATGATCGAAGGGGAAGAAGAAGTGGGCAGCAGCAACCTGGCCGACTTTTGCATTGCCAATAAAGAAAAGCTGAAGGCTGATATGGTGCTGATCTCCGACACGTCCATCATTGCCAACGATGTGCCGAGCATCGACACCGGTTTGCGTGGTTTGAGCTACGTGGAAGTAGAGGTTACCGGCCCTAACCGCGACCTGCACAGTGGCGTGTATGGCGGTGGGGTTGCCAATCCCATCAATATACTGGCTAAAATGATCGCCAGCATGCATGATGAAAACAACCACATCACCATTCCCGGTTTTTACGATAAAGTAGCTGAGTTATCTGCTGCCGAACGCGAAGACCTGAATAAAGCACCGTTCGACCTGGAGGCCTATAAAAAAGACCTGGCAGTGGAGGATGTGCGTGGCGAAAAAGGATACACAACCCTGGAACGTACGGGTATTCGCCCGACCCTGGATGTGAACGGCATATGGGGAGGTTATACCGGTGAAGGCGCCAAAACAGTTTTACCTGCAAAGGCCTTTGCTAAAATAAGCATGCGCCTGGTGCCCAACCAAACCAGTGACGAAATTACCGACCTGTTTAAAAAGCACTTTGAAGGCATTGCCCCAAAAGGGGTGAAGGTAGAAGTAAGGCCTCATCATGGTGGCGAACCGGTGGTTACTCCCACCGACTCTGTTGCGTATAAAGCGGCTGCAAAAGCGATGGAAACCACTTTTGGTAAAACCCCGATCCCGACACGTGGCGGTGGAAGCATACCTATTGTGGCCATGTTTGAAAAAGAACTCGGGCTGAAATCGGTGCTGATGGGTTTTGGGCTTGATAGCGATGCGCTGCATTCGCCAAACGAACATTACGGCATAACAAACTACTTAAAAGGAATCGAAACCATTCCTTACTTCTTTAAATATTACGCTGAAGCAAGCAAACAAACAGCATAAGATTACCTTATCATATTAACTGTAAAATGGCAAGAGGCGCTCGAAGGCGCCTCTTGTTTTATGTAAAAACGATAAGCCGGGTTCTGTTTCATCCGCCTTTACAGCGGGTATACCTGTCATTTATCTGGTTGTAACTTCACAGTTACAATCTAGCAGCCTACCCATTACGAAAGTGCGGATAGCACTTTGTACAGCCCGAAGGCCATACCTCGTAACCTATTTGGCCTTGCAACCCGTAAGGTTTGCCATGCAATTGTTATCGCTAACAACCCGGTGGTCTCTTACACCGCCTTTTCACCCTTACCCCCGCCATAAGCAGGGGCGGTATATTCTCTGCGGCACTGTCTGTAAACCCAACATTATATTAAGTTCCCTACCCGTTAGGTAGTACGGTATCCTGTGTTGCCCGGACTTTCCTCATCCCGCCCAAAGGCGGGAAGCGACAAGCTGTTCTTACAGCTTCAAAAGTAATGAATATTGTGAAGAGAAAAGACAATAGCTTAGAGACAATAGTCCATGGCCAGGAAAATCAACCAGGAACTAATAACAAATTACCAATAACCTAAACAGCATACTTATTCTTAAGGTAGTCGTAAATGGCATACTGCGCCCTGATCCTTGGGCCATCCAGCGAAACATACTTGTTATCAAAGTCGCTGTCGATGAGGCGTGCTTTCACATTGTCGTTCAGCTGGATGTCAATGATATCGCGAAGCTCTTGTTTGATTTCAGGGTTGTAGATCGGGAAGCCGCATTCCACCCGGTTAAATAAGTTCCTGGTCATCCAATCGGCACTGGCCAGGTAAACTTTTTCATCCCCGTCATTGCAAAAAATGAATACCCGTGCGTGTTCTAGAAAACGATCGATAATGCTCGTCACCCTGATGTGCTGGCTCAGGTCGGGAATACCCGGAACAATGGCACAGATGCCCCGAACGATCAGGTCTATTTTAACGCCTGCCTTGTTGGCCTCGTACAGTTTTTTAATCATGCCCTCATCAAGCAGGCTGTTCATTTTTGCAATGATATAAGCCTTTTTGCCCGATCTGGCATTTTTGATCTCTGTATCGATCGCATCTTCAAAGCGTTTAAACATATTGTCGGGCGCCACCAGCAAATGCTCATACTTCACTTTGCGCGGGGTTTGAAACAAGGCATCCATCAGTTTTTCGATGTCGCCCGTATAGCGGAGGTCTTTGGTCAGTAAACCATGATCGCAATAAATGCGTGCCGTTACCCCGTTATAATTACCGGTAGACAAATGCGCGTATTTAACCTGCTTGCCATGCTCTTCGCGGGTTATCAGGCAGATCTTCGTATGCACTTTCTGGCCGGGTTTCCCAAAATACACCCGTGCACCTGCTTCCTGCAGCTTATTGGTCCAGTATATATTATGTTCCTCATCAAACCTCGCCTGCAGCTCCATTAACACGATCACTTTTTTGCCGTTCTTCACCGCATTGATCAGGGCGTTCACCACGTTGCTGTGCTTGGCCACGCGGTATAAAGTGATCCGGATGGTTTGCACTTTGGGGTCGATAGCCGCTTCGCGCAGCATGCGGATCAGGTAATCAAAGCTCTGGTAAGGGTGGTTTAAAAAATAATCCTTTCCGGTAACCGCTTCAAAAATGGTGCGGCTGTTATCCAATGCAGGAATCGCCAAGGGGGGCAAGGGTTCAAAGTAATCGTTTTCTGCACCCACCTCCGGAAAATCCATAAAATCCTTAAAGTTATGGTACCGGCCACCGGCAATCAGGTTCACGTTCCTGATCTGCAGCTTATCCACTAAAATATCAAGCATTTGCCTTGGCATATCTGCATCATACACAAAGCGGGTAGGACTGCCTTTCGATCGCTGTTTAAGGCTGCTCTGAAGTTTTTCAAGGATCCCTTTTTTATATTCATCGTCCCCCTCATCGTCTCCCAGGGTAAACTCGGCATCGCGGGTCAGCTTGATGGTGTAAGCAGAAAATTCATCGTAATCAAATATGTTAAAGATCCGTTTAAGCGAGGTCCTGATCACATCATCAAGGAACATAATATTCGTTTCATCGCCTGTTTTTGGGAGGGAATAGAACCGTTTTAAAGGACTTTGCGGGATTTCAATAATGGCGTGCTTGGGCTTGAGCTCATTTTTGGAGTCGCTCATTCTTACTGCGAGGTAAATGCTCCTGTCGCGCAAATGCGGCACATGTTTCAGATCATTAATAATAACAGGGAACAGGTAGGGCATCACTTCGCGCTTGGCGTAGTCAACCACCATCAGCTTTTGCTCTTCGCTCAGTTCATTTTCGTTGCGTATAAAAATATTATTGTGGTTCA
Organism: Bacteroidota bacterium; assembly: GCA_040385895.1. Lineage (GTDB taxonomy): Bacteria > Bacteroidota > Bacteroidia > UKL13-3 > UKL13-3 > UBA6183. The sequence goes on along the minus strand of JAZKGM010000375.1, from coordinate 1,109 downwards.
GCTTACGGATGATCTTTTCGTATGCTTTATTAAACCGGTCGCTCTGGATCACGGCAAGCCTTTGCACTTCCGACAGGATAACCTGCGGGGGAAATTGTATGGATGATTTTTTATTGAGTTTCTGGTGGCGCAGCAAAATAGCCACCCGCACCCTGAAGAACTCGTCATTGTTGGACGAGAATATAGCCAGGAACTTCAGGCGCTCAAGCAGGGGGGTATGGTCGTTTTCTGCTTCCTGGAGCACCCGTTCATTAAACAACATCCAGCTTATTTCACGGTCTTTATATAAATAACCTTTGTGGTCTTTAATCATAGCAAGTGTAACAAATGTAACCTTTAAGGCAGGTTTAAAGTTTTGCAATTTCACACCATAATTGTGTGTAAACTAGTTTTACTATACAACTTTACCCGATTTAACAATGACTTAACATTGGAACTATTTTACAGTGCCTGTTTCGTTTTGCTTAAATAAAAGTTTAGTTTGCAGGGCGATTTTGTTGCATATAAAACATAAAATTATTGTATGAAGAAATTAGTATTGACACTTTCGGCAGCTGCATGTTTAAGTGCTGCATTTGCGCAGAGAAGTAATGTAGAAAGCGCAGCTATTTACCTGAGAAATTCGGAAATGAAAGATGCGAAACAAACCATTGACCAGGCTGCTGCACATGAAGAAACAAAGAACGATCCTAAAATGTGGTTTTACCGCACCGCCATTTACGATACCATTGTGCACGGAAAGGATTACAATGCGCTGATCGATAACAGCACGGTTGAGCAGTTTATATTGGCCACACAGGGTTGTTTGCAAAGCGATACCAAGAAAAAGTATGAATACTATTGCGGGTATGCCGTGATCAATGCCTCGTTCGATGCGTATAACAAAGCCATAGAATATGCCCAGAAACAGGAATACAACAATGCCATTAAGTACTATTCGTACGTATTGGAAAACATGAAATGGGACAAAGACGGCCAGCTGAAAAAGAACAACTTGAGCGATAAAAATGTTCACCTGGCTATTGCAGACGCTGCGTATAAAGATAAAAACAGGCCTGTGGCCAAAGAACACTTGCAAAAGCTGATGGATGTGGATTATAACGATCACC
>JAZKGM010000374.1:0-3695 GCA_040385895.1 Bacteroidota bacterium | reverse complement strand
GTTCTTTCCTGAGCAATGACGGGTTGATCGTAACCAACCACCATTGTGCTTTCAGCTTTGTGCAGGCCATCAGCGATACCAAAAACGATTACATCAAATATGGTTTCCTGGCAAACGGGCGTGAACAGGAAGTTCCGGCCAAAGGCCTGGTGTGCAAGATCACCGCTTCATACAAGGATGTTTCGGCCGATGTGCTGGCAGGAACACAAAACCTGGATGCGGTGAACCGCCTCAAAATGATCGCAGAGAACATTAAAAAAATTACAGCCGATGAGAACAAGGCCAATAAAGACCTGCAATGCGAGATCTCCGAAATGTTTACGGGTAAAACCTATGTGTTGTTCCGCTATAAATTATTAAAGGATGTACGTTTGGTATACGTTCCGCCTGTAAGCATCGGTAGCTACGGAGGGGAGCTGGATAACTGGGTGTGGCCGCGCCACAGTGGCGATTTTGCATTTCTGCGCGCTTATGTTGCACCCGATGGTGGTGTGGCAGAATACAACGAAAAAAATGTTCCGTATAAGCCTGTAAAATATTTAAAAGTGAACCCGAAGGGCGCCAATGAAAACGATTTTCTTTTTGTACTGGGTTACCCCGGCCGTACATACCGACACCAGCCTGCCGGCTTTTATGAGTACCACGAAACGTATTTCTTAAGTTACATCAGTAACCTATTCGACTGGCAGAGCAATTGGGCAAACAGGATTATGCACTGAACATTAAATATGCGGCCAAGATCAAAAGCCTGGCAAACACCACCAAAAATTTTAAAGGAAAACTACAGGGGTTTAAACGTGCCAACCTGAGCGCCAAAAAGCGCGATGAAGAAAAGCAGCTTCAGCAATTCATTGATGCCAATGCAGCAATGAGATCGAAATACGGCAACGTGATCCCACGCATCAATGAATTGTATTCCGGTTTAATGAAAACCGCACCGCGCAACATGTGGTTAGACCAGGTGTATGCTGTTTCACCTTTAATTTATGCTTCGGCCGTTACTGCAAATTACAGCGTAACGTATTCCATGTTAAAAACAGAAGCAGAGAAAAAAACATTCATTGAAGCACAGCGCGCAAACATCCGTAAAGCCCTGGCGAGGCCGTTGGGCTCTTACGATGCCAACCTCGATAAAGCTGCCCTGGTAAAAATGCTGAGCGATGCCGCTGCATTTAAAGGCGATAATGAATTGCCTTCTGTGAAGAAATTTTTAAGGGGACGTACCTCATTGGCCGAGATCCAGGCTTTGGTGGATGAGGTGTATGCAAAATCGAAATTGAAAGATGCCAAACAGGTGAATGAGTGGTTGGAGGGTGACATTGATAAGCTGTTAACATACATGGACGACCTCACCAATTTTGCCGGTGAACTGAACATGGAGCTGACAGCTTATGACGAAGAAGATCAGAAACGCGACAGCGAGCTGAACCAGCTGATGGCAAGCCTGGTGGAGGTGAAGCAACAGTGGCAAAAACGCAGCTTTATTCCTGATGCCAACTCAACCCTTCGTTTCACATATGGTTATGTAAAAGGGTACTCGCCAAATGACGGGGTGTATGCCAAGCCTTTTACGACTTTAAAAGGAGTGATCGAAAAATCGGATACGTTGGAATACCAGCTGCTTGATGCGATCCGCGACCTGTATGCAGCACATGATCTTGGAGATTATGGCTCGCCTGTGCTGGGCGATCTGCCGGTAAATATTTTATACAATTTAGATACAACAGGTGGAAACAGCGGAAGCCCGGTGATGAATGCAAAAGGCGAACTGATCGCCATTAATTTCGACCGTGCCTTTACGGCAACCATCAACGATTATGCCTGGAATGAAACGTACAGTCGGAGTGTGGGTGTAGATATCCGGTATGTATTGTGGGTATTGCAAAAAGTGGCGAAAGCCAACCACGTGGTGAATGAAATGACCATGGTGAAATAAACCGGAATAATAAAGGAACGGATGTTGTAAATAGTGTTGACGCTTTATGCAAGAATTGAGAAAGTGCCACAGATTACACAGATTACACAGATTAAGCTAAAGAATTGCAAGACAATTTTTCCTTGCATCCAATTAATAATCAGGTAAACGCTTATCATGACGATGTATCTGTGAAATCTTCCGCCTTGGCGGAACAAGTAATGGCGTTTCTTATCTACACTGCTCTACAAGCCTAAAGGAATTGAACGGCCAGCCACAGATCCCACAGACTGAAGCGTACAAAGCAACTCTTCTTCATGTACACAAATTGATAACATGAGATTTTTGCAAATGATCCTTAATCTTTTTAATCTGTGGCTTTTACGGGACAAGACCTGCCATAAATGGTGATCAGAGCCTAAGATCACAGGGTGCAGGTTTCAGCTAAAACGCAAACCCGATATTAAAGCCGGCACGCAGGCTATACCCTTTAATATAAAGATCGGAAATGCTGTTGCCGAGGAAATTATCAGGGCTGGAGGGGATATTTCCGGTATATGATCCGCTGCGCATGTTGTTCGTTCTTTTTTCAGCAACAAGCACCTGGTAAACCGGCCCGGCAAACAGGTCGAGTGTAATGGTGTTCTTAAACAGGAATTGTTTACCAAATAAAAAGCCTATTCCTGCACTCTGAAAACTGGCTTTTTCACTAAACGTAAGGGTTGCGTTATCGTAGCGTTCAAAGTTTCTTTCGTAGATCATATAGCGCATAAACGGCCCGGCATAAAAACCATTTAAACCATATCCGCTGAAATTCACTTTATAATCAACAGTCAGGTTGACCCCTTTTACGTTGTTCGTCAGGTTGTCTCCGTAGTAGTTCACGTTATCATCAATATTTTCGAAGTCGTCAAAGTCCATGTAACTTATGCCCAGTTGTATTGATCTTTCCGGGGTGAGGACGCGTTGATACGATACATTAAATGCATTAAAGATGGGACTAAGCAGGTTTACTTTAATGGCATTGCGTTTCAGGGAAGGGAATCCTGTTTCCTGTGCGGGTAAAGCAGCGCAGAACAAAAGTGCGGTAAGTACGTAAAGAAATTTTTTCATGCCAATTGGGTTGAATGGTTTACTGGTTAAAATAACATGCCTAATGTAATGCCGGCCCTGAACCCATAGCCATACAAATACCTGTTTGGGATATTTTCCGACAGGTACTCATCCCTGAGCTTTCCATTCGGGTTGTTCGATGTGTTAACCAGTTTCCTGTCTTTCTGTAAAAGCAGCTGGTAAACCGGTCCGCCAAACAGGTCGATCGAAAATACATTTTTAATAATAAACTGGTATCCCGCAATAAAGCCTATTCCAGCACCCTGGTATTTATCCTTTTCACCGCCTTCGTATCCATACGTATAGCCAATAACGGGATCGTAGTATGAATAGGTAACATTGTATTGCAGGTTTCTTTCGTAATACATGTAACGGATAAACGGTGCAAAGTAGGAACCATGCAGCACTTTGTCTTCAAAGTAAATGCGGTATTCGGCAGTTAAGCTTCCGCCATTTACCCGGTTTGGTTTTGGATAACGATAATCGGAGTTACCGAAATCATCAAAATCCATATAGCTTGCACCGATAGTGAGTGAATTTGACCCTTTAAGAACGCGCTCATAGCTCAGGTTCAATGTGTTGAATATGGGGCTTAGGATGTTTGCTTTAAGGATGTTCTTTTTATCTCTTTGAGCGCTGGCACACAGGCTCAAAAAGGCGAAAATGG
>JAZKGM010000373.1:0-10528 GCA_040385895.1 Bacteroidota bacterium | reverse complement strand
CCTGGCAACCTGAAACTGGTTACCACCAAGGCTGCAACGGATGCACAGATCAGCGACCTTATTTTTGCAGACATCATTGTAAAACATACCAAAAGCAATACCATCGTACTGGCTAAAAACAAGCAGCTGATCGGTATTGGCTGCGGTCAGACCTCCCGCATTGACGCCTTAAAAGGTGCTATTGCAAAAGCGCATGAATATGGATTTGACCTGCAAGGTGCAGCAATGGCCAGCGATGCCTTTTTCCCTTTTCCCGATTGCGTGGAAATTGCCGGGAATGAAGGCATTGATGCTGTAACCCAACCTGGTGGTTCTATTAAAGATGAACTGAGCATTGCCTATTGCAACGACAATAACATAGCCATGTACTTTACGGGAGTAAGGCATTTTAAGCACTAGCTAGGGAAGGTCATGGTTAATAGAGGATAGAAGTGAGAAGTCGGAATGTGTTATTGCGAGCGAAACGCGGCAATCTCTTTTACAAAACGAAGTTGAGCGGAGCTAATTACGCATGACGATTTACGGGAGAAGATCATAGGCGATAGGGATGTGCCCATTGTGCTATCTTTTTGTCCTTTGTGGTTCTTTCCAAACTCACAAAACAATCACCTTAAATCACTTCATAAATAGTGGATAAACAGCGCAGCATTATTGCCGAATATATTTTTATATTGCAGCCTCTTACACAAAACTAACAGGAAAAGCTTTTATATGGGGGTTTTCAGCTTCTTAACACAGGATCTCGCAATAGATTTGGGAACAGCGAATACGCTGATTATACATAAAGACCAGGTGGTGGTTGACGAACCATCTATTATCGCGATCAACCGCAAAACAGGGAATGTGATCGCAGTTGGAAGCCAGGCACAGCAAATGCATGGAAAAGCGCACGAGGATATCAAAACGATACGCCCGTTAAAGGATGGTGTGATCGCTGATTTTAACGCGGCCGAACACATGATCCGTGGCATGATCCAGATGATCCCGCAAACCAGCAAGCTCATTAAACCACAACAACGCATGGTGATCTGCATCCCTTCGGGCATTACCGAAGTGGAAAAACGGGCGGTGCGTGATAGTGCCGAGCGCGCAGGTGCGAAAGAGGTTTACCTCATCCATGAGCCTATGGCAGCAGCAATAGGTATTGGTATCGATGTGTTCGAACCAATGGGAAACATGATCATTGATATTGGTGGCGGAACCACGGAAATTGCAGTTATCGCCCTGGCCGGTATCGTTTGCGACCAGTCGATCCGCGTTGCGGGCGATGAGTTCACCGAAGATATTTTAGATTACATGCGCAGGCAGCATAATCTTTTAGTGGGTGAAAGAACTGCCGAACGGATCAAGATAGAAGTAGGTGCCGCTTTAACCGAACTCGATAACCCGCCACTGGATTTTGCTGTGAACGGACGGGATCTAATGACCGGTATTCCTAAGCAGATCACCGTTTCGTACAGCGAAATTGCAGCTGCCCTGGATAAATCCATTTCAAAAATTGAAGAAGCCGTATTGCGTGCGTTGGAATTAACGCCACCTGAGTTGTCGGCAGATATTTACTCGACCGGTTTATACTTAACCGGGGGGGGAGCCTTGCTTCGCGGCCTGGATAAACGGATCGCGGCCAAAACGAAATTGCCGGTTCATGTTGCGGAAGACCCGCTTCGTGCGGTAGTTCGCGGAACAGGCATGGCGCTGAAGAACCTTAAGAACTTTAAATTCTTAATGACCTAAGAAGCACGAAATCCGAATCTCAAAATCCGAAAAGGAAATTTTATTTTTCGAATTTCGACATTAACTATTCGAATTTAAACAGGGATGCGTAACCTCATATTTTTCATCTATAAATACCATGTGTTTTTCCTGTTTTTTATATTGGAAATAGTTGCGTTCGTTATCATCTACCGTTTTAATAATTACCAGAAAGCCAGCTTTTTAAACTATACCACCACAGTTGCCAGCAACTTTTACAATGGCGTAAATAATACGCAGGAGTATTTCAACCTGAGGCGTGTTAACGATAGCCTGCAGCTCGAAAACGCCAGGCTTCGTACACAGCAGCTCACTTCGTATTACCAGAACAATGTAAGCATTAACACCATTAACGATACCACCTATAAGCAGCAGTATCAATACATAGCTGCACAGGTGGTGAACAATTCGGTGATAAAACGCAATAATTACATTACGCTTAACCGCGGCCGGCTGCATGGTATTGAGCGCGAAATGGGCGTAATAAGCGAAAGCGGGGTAGTTGGCATTGTAATGAGCGTGAGCAACCATTACTGCACTGTTCTGTCTTTACTGAACAGCAATTGCAACATCAGTGCCAAGCTACAGAAAAATGGCGCATTCGGAGCCGTGAGGTGGGATGGCGGAGACCCCAGGGTGGCCAAGCTGCTTGATGTGAACAAACATGTTCCCATCAAGGTGAACGACATGGTGGTTACAAGTAACTTCTCCACGATCTTTCCCGAAGGACTGCCGATTGGCAAGATCAGGGAACACTCGCTGGATGCAGGAGATAACTTCCATACCATCAAGCTCGATCTTTTTACAGACTTCAGTACCGTATCCACCGTATATGTGATCAGGAACCTGCTTAAGTACGAACAACAAACATTAGAAGAAAAACTACCCGGAAACGATAAAAAGTGATACTTGATTTTTTTACATACCTGCTAAAATTCACCGGCATCATGTTGCTGCAGATCCTCGTGGTTAACAACATCGAGCTGTCTGCCTATATCAATCCGTATATTTACATCAGCTTTATATTGCTGCTTCCTGTAACCACCAAACCCTGGTTTGCACTGGCATTGGCTTTTATTACAGGTGGCGTTATGGATACTTTCAGCAGCACCCCCGGTTTGCATATTGCAGCTACTGTTCTGTTGGCGTACATCCGCATTCATTACCTGCGCTTTTCTACCACCAAAGAAGACATTGAAGGACGTATCCGGCCAAGCATGAGTAAAAAAGGCATTGTGTGGTTTGTATTTTATTGCTTTACACTTACCCTTCTTCACCATACTTTTTTGTTCTTTTTAGAGATCTACGGTTTCCAGGAATTTTTCAGCACCATGCTCCGGATTATACTCAGTACGTTGGTAACTGTGTTAATGATAGTTGTAGGACAATTGTTATTTTACAACACCAAATCTGCTAATGAATAGCACATCAAAAAGAACCGTTTTAATCATTATTTTCGTCAGTGTAGCATTAGTATATATAGCCCGCCTGGCTGTTATGCAATTGTTTGACGACAGTTACCTGCGTTCGGCACAGGAAAATGTGCTGCAGGAGCAAACCATATACCCCGCACGGGGCCTGGTATACGACCGCACAGGCGAGTTGCTGGTTTACAACGATGCCATCTATGACCTGATCGTTACACCCGAACAGGTAAAAGGCCTGGATACAAACGAATTTTGCAAGGTGCTTGGCATTACCAAAGAAGATTTTATAAAACGTTTCGAAAAAATAAAACGGGGTGTGGGCTATGCGGCTTATCGCCCTGCCATTTTTGAGAAACAATTAACCATACCTACGTATGCCGCCTTCCAGGAAAAACTGTTTGATTTTCCCGGGTTCCAGGTTGAAGTGCGCACCGACCGCAAATACCAGCACAGCAATGCTGCGCATATTATGGGCTACATTGGCGAGGTGACCGACCGTGATATTGAAAAATCGGACGGCTATTACCGCATGGGCGACTTTAAAGGAAGAAGCGGCATTGAATACAGTTACGAAGATGCGCTGCGCGGGCGTAAGGGAATTAAATATGTATTGGTTGACAGCAAGAACAGGACACAGGGCCGCTACAAAGAGGGCGTTTTTGATACACCTGCTGTGGCCGGGCAGAACATTACCTTAGGCATTGACCAGAAGCTACAGGAGCTGGGCGAAGCGTTGATGAATAACAAGCTGGGAAGCGTGGTGGCCATTGAGCCTGCAACCGGGGAGATCCTGGCCATGGTGAGCATGCCTACTTACGATCCTAATCTATTTGTGGGCAGGCAACGCGGCAATAATTACATGGCCCTGCTACAGGATAAAGCCAAGCCTTTATTTAACAGGCCTATTGCAGCGCCATACCCTCCCGGTTCTATTTTTAAAGTATTAATGAGTCTGGTTGGGCAGCAGGAAGGCGTACTTACCCCGAATACCATGTATGGTTGCCATGGCGGATACCACATGGGGGGGTTAACAGTAGGATGCCATCCGCATGGCTCACCCCTAAACCTGCGCGGTGCAGTTGCTGTTTCGTGCAACGCTTATTTCTGCCAGGTATACCGCAGCGTTATTGATAACCTGATGTACCCGAACTCCGAAGCCGCTTATAAAAAGTGGTACGAACACATTTCAAGTTTCGGCATCGGCCATAGGCTTGGTGTTGACCTTTTTGGCGAAGGTTCCGGCTTTTTACCCCCGTCTACATACTACGATAAAGTTTACGGGCGGTTCCACTGGAAATCATCCACCACCATCTCGTTGGCCATTGGCCAGGGTGAGCTGGGCATTACCCCGCTGCAAATGGCAAACGCAACAGCATGCGTGGCCAACCGCGGCTATTACATCACGCCCCACGTGGTGAAAACGGTGAACGGTAAAAAGAACCCGAATCCCGAATACAGCCAAAAACACTGGGCCAGTGTTGACACTCCTTTTTATAATATTGTTATTGACGGGATGGAGGATGTGATCGAACGCGGGACAGGCCGCATTGCCAGGATCCCGGGCATTATTATGTGCGGTAAAACTGGTACTGCGCAAAACCCCCATGGCAAAGATCACTCGGTATTTTTTGCCTTTGCACCAAAAGACAATCCTAAAATTGCCATTGCCGTATTTGTTGAAAATGCCGGCTTCGGGGCCACATGGGCCGCTCCTATTGCAAGCTTAATGATAGAGCAATACCTGACCGGAAAGCACGATACACGTAAATATGTACTTGAGCGCATGCTCAAAGGAAATTTAACCCATAAAAATGATTCAGCAACAACAGCCAAAACCGTCAAACATTGATTGGATCACGCTGATCCTGTACTTCATATTTGTATTCGGGGGATTGCTATGTGTATACGCTTCCGTTTACAGAGAGGAATATCCGATGATATGGGATACACACATGAACTATGGCAAGCAGGTGATCTGGATCGGCCTGTCGCTGTTCATTGGTATTCTCATCCTGTTTGTTGACGAAAAGTTCTTTTATGCCTTCGCTTATCCCATTTATGGGATCACGCTCTTTTTGCTGGTGGCCGTTTTGCTGGCAGGTACCACTGTTAAAGGGTCAAGCTCATGGATCGAAATTGGCGGCTTCCGCATGCAGCCTGCAGAGTTTGCAAAATTTGGTGCGGCACTGGCACTGGCCAAATACCTAAGCGGATTCAACGTAAAGTTTAAAGACCGCAAAACACAGGTCATTGCTTTTACCATCAGCTTTTTACCCCTGTTCATTATCCTGTTTCAGAATGAAACCGGAAGTGCGCTGGTGTTTGGTTCATTCATCTTTGTGCTGTACCGCGAAGGACTGCCCGGGTACTTCCTGTTCGTAGGTTTCATGGTAATTGTGTTAAGCGTGCTGGCATTGCTTGTACCGCCTTTGTATTTAGTTATTGCCATTGCGGTACTGGCGTTGATCTTCTTATTGCTGATCAGGCGAAACCGGCAAAACGTACTTGTTGTTGCAGCGGTAAGTGTTTTAATGATGGCGTATGTAAGCAGCGTTGATTATGTGTTTGAAAACGTATTGCAGGCCCACCAGAAATCGCGGATCAATGTATTGCTTGGTAAAGAAGTGGACCTGAAAGGTGCGGGATATAATGTGATGCAAAGCAAGATCGCTATCGGCAGTGGTGGCTTTATAGGCAAAGGCTTTTTGGAAGGCACCCAAAATAAGTTCAGGTTTGTGCCCGAACAAAGTACCGATTTTATCTTTTGTACGATTGGCGAAGAATATGGATTTTTAGGGTCAAGTATTTTTATCGCCCTCTACATCCTGCTGTTGTGGCGCATTGTTTACCTGGCCGAAAGGCAACGTTATAAATTCAACCGCATTTATGGCTATAGTGTAGCATCCATCCTCTTCTTTCATTTTCTCATTAACATTGGTATGACGCTGGGCCTGATGCCCGTGATCGGGATCCCGCTCCCTTTTATCAGCTATGGCGGCTCTTCTTTATTAAGTTTCACCATCTTGCTGTTTATTTTTATCCGGCTCGACTCCAATAAGGTAAACGAACTCAGGGGCGAACTCGATTAGCAGATTTGTTATTGATCTGTTTCGCTGACTCCCTTCTTCTTCAACAGCTTTGTCAATAAAAAGTATAAGCCGAAGCACAGGATAAGCCCTGTGTAAATATACATGAGCTCATCATTAAAGGCTCCCGGCCTTTTGGCAAATAACAGGCTGGGAAGCAGCATGGAAAAGGCAAACAGGTTTTTCATATGAATATGGATCTATGTGGTATCGGGTAATACCCTTAAAAACCGAAAATGTTCAGCTCAGGCGCCCCCGAATTTTGTAAAACGTATTGGTATGAAAAGCCACAGATTGCACAGATAACAAAGTTTCGTAAATTGATGAAAGGAAGAGTTGCTTTGCAACGCTATAACCTGTGTGATCTGTGGCTGGTCGTTTAATTCTTGCGTTAAATGCATTAACGCTACTTTTTATAACATTCTATCTATTTACTAACAGGGAAAACAAGATCCGTTTGCCACTTGGCAGTATCCTTTTCCATCATCGGGTCGTTGATATAGATCTCGCGCGGTGGGCCGGCCGGTTTTGCGTTTTTGTCTTTGATAAACTGGTCCATTGCTTTATATACATGTTCGTTCTTATCGTATGCTCCATAATACGTTACTACGTAAGCACTAAAACCGGCATCTGCCGTAAACTTAAATTCTTTGGTTGAGGGTGCATCTTCTGCTATAGGAAACGCTGATGAAAAATTGGCCATGTCTTTCCAGATGGTAAACGGAGGACCTAATACTTTATATTTATGCTGCTTGATAAAAGCATCCAGCTTCATGAAATTTTCGCCTATTTTTATTGCTATTTCTTCCGGTTTCACATTTTTGTTCTCAACCGAAAGGTATTTCTGGGCCGGTATTTCACGGAGCTCTACATTAAAGCCTGCAACCTGATCTCCAACCGGTGTTTTCTCACTTATTTCTTTTAATGCAGCTAAGCCTTTTTCATAATCAGGGCCTATCATCTTATCCATACATAAACCCATCCACCGGCCAAAAGGATTATTCCCCATATCACTATCCATGGTCCAGGTAACATTTACCGAACCATTGTCAGCTTTAAAAAAGAAATCCGCACCGGAAGCATCATACCCGTCAAACTCCAGCCTGGCTTTTATGTATTCAAACTCTTTTACATCTGTCAGGGTCATTTTTCCTTTGCCGGTAACCTCGCTGTTCCAGGTAAACCATGCATTTGTACCCGATGGCGGGGTGCTGAATTCATACTTTGTTGCTTCATCCATTTTGTGCCATGCGCTCCATTTTTTCCATTCCGTTAAATCGTTAACCAAAGCAAACGGAACCTGCACGGGCGCATTAATTACAATGCTTCTTTCCACATGCACTTTTTTGGGAAGAAAAAATCCGATAATGGCCAATAGCGCAATTAAAATGAGTAATGCAAGGCCGATGCGTTTAAGTGTTTTCATATATTTTCTGGTTTAGTAGAACCAAAGTAAAACAATTATGCCGATATTTCTGAACACCCTTTATCCTTAATAAGTTACTTGCTTTATCCTGTACAGGATTTTGCTGCGTTTACGGAAATATATGTAAGGGATTCGTTAATACATCCATTCCTTTGTATTTTTGAATATGAATACGTACGGAAAATTATTGCTCATCACCCTGCTCTCCGCCCTTTGCGGTTTTTTTATCCATGCCACGTTAACAGACGATACCAAACAACAACAGGATTTCGAAGCCAGCTATAAAATATATTCATTACCCGCTCCTTCTAAACTGGTGTTTGCAGGTGAAGCCGTTCCGCTAAATGATATGGAAGTGCTGGAGCGTTACGACCGCGAAATCCTTACCAACACGTATTGGCAATCGCAAACCATTTTAATGATCAAGCGTGCCAACAAATTTTTCCCTGTAATTGAAAAGATCCTTGCTAAAAACAACATCCCCGATGACATGAAGTATGTGGCCCTGGCCGAAAGCGGCTTGCAAAATGTGGTTTCACCGGCTGGTGCATCGGGTTATTGGCAGTTTATGGAAGCTACCGGAAAAATGTACGGGCTTGAAATAACCACAGAAGTAGACGAACGCTACCACATAGAAAAAGCAACGGAAGCCGCTTGCAGGTATTTTAAAGAAGCGTATGCCGCGTTCAACAGCTGGCCCATGGTAGCGGCCTCCTATAACATGGGAATTGAAGGCCTGAGAAAACAAATGCAGCAACAAGGGGTAACAAACTACTACGACCTGTTGCTCAATATGGAAACCTCCCGCTACGTATTTCGCATCATTGCCATAAAAGAGATCATTGAACGCCCTGAAAAGTTCGGGTTTACCGTACTGCCTTCGCACAAATACCGCTTAGAGCCAACCTTTAAACTGCGCGTGGCCCAAAGCATTACTGACCTGGCGCGGTACAGCCTTAAAAATGGCATGAGCTACAAGGTGCTAAAAACGGCTAACCCATGGCTCCGTAAACCATCGCTAAGTGTTCCCATGGGAAAGGCTTATTACTTTGATGTACCGGAAGCAGCGATCAGAAAAGCCGGACTGGGCGATAAGATCGTGAACGATACGCTTGATTATTTTAATACCAGGACGGAGTAGTTGGGGATTGGTTGGGGAAGTGTGAATAGCGTTGATTCATTAATTAGTGGCTATGGTTTTAGGCTTTGTAATGAGGTCAGGTTGATAAGAGGTTTCCTGTAAGTATACATTTAACCGCAACGGACACAAAGAGCACAACGGGATCCCCGTAAACCTTAATTAGCTCCGCTGAACTTTCGTTTTAACATTCAACATTCCTCTCCATCTGCCATCACATTGCCTACTTTTCTCCTTTGCCTGCTGCTAAATTCCCCCTCTTCCCTCTTCTATCCTCCAACTTCTATTAACTATGATCTATCAACTATGAACCCTACTGGTATAACCCCTTCTCGTGAATGTACTGATCCACTTTTTCGGGCACTAAATATTTAATGGATTTACCTGCCTGCAACATTTCACGGATATAAGTGGACGAAATATTAAGTAACGGTACTTCAAATATTTTTATTTTAGGGTGATTGGCCAATAAAGGGTTTTCATGATACCCGGCCCTGCGGTATACATACACCTCATGCTGATCGAGGATGACCTGGTATTCTTTCCATAAATGAAACGACTGCAAATTATCGCCACCAATAATAGGAATAAAAACATCACCGGGATATTGTGCCCTGAGCTCGGAAAGGGTATTTACAGTGTAGGAGGGGCGTGGAAGCCTGAACTCAAAATCGCTTGCGCCAAAACGTTCATCGCCATTAATGGCCAGCCTTAACAAATGCAGCCGGATGTTTTCATCAAGCAGGTTGTCGTTGGTTTTAAACGGGTTTTGTGGCGATACCATAAACCAGATCTTATCGAAGCCGCCAAACTGTATAAAGTAGTTGGCAATTAATAAATGACCGGTATGAACAGGATTAAATGAGCCAAAAAACAACCCGACTTTCATGTCAATTGAATTCCTTTTTTAAAAAATCATTGATCAACTGTTCGGCTTCCTGTAAAGCTTCTTCCAGGTTTTCGTTCACCAATACGCATTCAAACCTGTTTTCGTAAGCAAGTTCGTGTATGGCCTTATCAACCCGTATCCGCAAGGTTTCTTCCGTTTCTGTCGACCGGTAACGAAGCCTTTGCTCAAGCACTTCAATGCTTGGCGGTTTTACAAAAACGGCAAGCGCCTTATCGCCAAAATATTTTTTTATGTTCAGCCCGCCTTCCACGTCAACATCAAAAATAACCGTTTTGCCATTGGCCCAGATGCGGTCCATTTCTGATTTAAGTGTGCCATAAAAATTTCCGCCATATACCTCCTCATACTCCAGGAATTCGTTATTGGCAATACGGGCTTTAAAATCTTCTGTGGTTAAGAAATAATAATCTTTTCCTTCCACCTCATTCGCCCGCTGTTTACGTGTGCAGGCACTTACCGAGAACTCAAGCCGTTTATCAATAGAAAGCAAATGTTTAACCACCGTGGTTTTTCCCGAGCCTGAGGGGGCGCAAAAGATAACAGCACGACCCGCTAATTGAGAATTATAGGACTGTTCAGACATACTTAGAGAATTCGAAAGTAAGAAGTACGAAGTCGGTAGTACGAAGTCGGGGGTACAAAATGGACCGATAACTGAGATGGTATTTGCGTTGCTGTATATATGCTTGTTAACATTATTTCTTATCAGAATTATTTTGTTTCAAGGTTTGAATTGACTTTACAACGATGCCTAAGAATGAATTATATTCAACAATCAGTTTACCACAC
>JAZKGM010000372.1:0-5427 GCA_040385895.1 Bacteroidota bacterium | reverse complement strand
CTGTGTACAGAAAAAACGCACCAGGTCTTCTTTGCGCTGGGCATATTTAAAGACCACATCAACCGGTGCCTGCCGTCCGCTTACCATCATGCGGATCAACTGAAGGTTGCTTACGCCTTTTTTCACTTCATATCTTCCCGGTTTTATCAGTTTATCATAACCGGTTAAATTGGCCAGGCGCGAAAAAGCATGTGCATTATTCAGTATCCCTGCCTGTGTTATGGCATCAATATTCTCGCCAAACGACTTATTGCTATATACATATACGTACCCCTTCTTTCCATCTTCCAGGTTAACGTTCCCTGCAAATACATCTTCATATATTTTTATACCTGCAGCAAGGAGCAGTATACTCACCAATGAAAGAATAATATATAAAGTAGTACGGGGCTTTGCTGTTCTTTTTTTGGTTGACATGACGGTTTACGAACATATAAAAAATAGTCAGTTTTATACAAGTCGATTTTTAATTGTGAGCAGTATTGAAATAGATTTCTATATTAGCGTAACCAAATAACAATCAACCATTATGAAAAACAAATTACTCTTTTTATTATTCCTGCTAACAGCTTCGGGTGCAATAGCCCAAACGCTTGAAAACACTTACAGCTTATCGGCAGACGAAAGTACCTTAACCAATCACCGCCTGTCGAGCACCGAAACGGCCTACGCACACTGGAATGCCAAAGCAAAAACGTTATCCGTATATAATACCGCACATGCACTTATTAAAACAATTGTTGCCGCTATTCCCGATACCTTTTCTGTAGCATCCGATGTTTCCAGGAAACTGTTTAACAATAACGACAGCATTGAATTCATAGTAGGCTATGCACGTGCCCTGTATATTATTAATGAAGACGGATCGGTGAAGTTCCAGGAAGGGGTTCCCAATAATAAAAGCACCCTTTACTACCAGATGTTGAGTACCGATCTGGGCACCAAACTGATGATCGGGCACAAGGATTATGATACTGCGAGCAAAACCACTGCCTATTCTTACAAAATATACGACCTGGAAGGCGACCTGGTGCTGGGTAAAAAAGAAGCTGACCTGAAAGGTGCCAAAAGGAATGGCTATCCCAACCCATCAATGAGCTATATTGTTATTCCAAACCAGGGAACACAAAGCGTATTGAGTATTTACTCCATGAACGGGCAATTGATCGATGAGCTGAAGATAACTGGCGATTATACATACAACACAACAGCGTTACGTTTTGGAATGTATATTTATAACCTGAATGGTGAGTATGCAGGTAAGTTTGTGAAGGAATAATATCAGCCCATTGATTTCAACAGCTCTTTCACCATGTTATTTGCGGGATTTCGCTTTAACAGCCTTTGAAGCAGCTTTTTTGATTCGACATTTTTCCCGAGTATGTTCAACACCGCTGCTTTATTAAGCAGGGTTTGCTCCATATCGGGATCGAGTGCAAGCGCCTGATCATAATAAGCCAGGGCTCTTTCATATTGCTGTTGTTTGGCACATAAAAAACCAAGGTTGGTAAGCGGTTCGCTTTGTTTGGGATTTTTTGCGAGGCTGCTGTTTAAAACCCGGATGGCCTTTTCTGTTTGCTCCAGGTTTGCATACAACGTTCCCAATGCATTGATAAAGTCAAGGTTTTCGGGAGCCAGTGCAACTGCTTTTTTATACCAGCCTTCGGCCAGGTTAAAATTCCTGTTGTTAAAATATGCCCGCCCTACCCGGTAGCAAAGCCATGGATTGGTTTGCGCGGCAATATCTATAGCTGCTGCGCTTTTTATAATGCTTGCATAATCTCCTTTCACATACCACAAGTGAATGAAGGCATCGGTGTTTTTAACCTGGATTTGCGCAGCCTGCAGGTATTTCAGTGCACTGTCAAGAGAGCTTTTCTCCCCGCTGAATTTTTCAAAATTCCCGATGTATGCCCGGCCTTTTGTTTCGTTATCGCTTTTGGAATTGTTGATGCAATAAATGCCGGCAAACTGTTTCACCTTATTTTTAGCCGATGGTGTGGCCGGAACACGGATCCAGTGGTCGGTAACCGTTACATGCGGGATATCTATTGTACCCGACCTTGGCATGTGGCATTTTACACAATTATATTCCACCGCTTTAAGCTTTGCTGGTGTTTCGGTGCAATAATTTTTCTGCACTGCACTGTGGCATTTATTACAGCTGTTATTAAACACCTGTTTGCCTGTTACCTTAACGCTGATGTGGGGGTTATGACAGCTGATGCAGGTAAGCGCATGCTGATCTCCCGATGTTGAGCTTTCCACGAAACACTTGCTCATTTGCAAGCGTTGTGCATGCGATGCCATAATGAATTCATCTTCGGCACCAACATACTTAGGCATATAAATATCTATAAAATCGCTGAGCTTTTTGCCGGGCCTGAAATCGGTGAAATCCTTCCCGTTCTTCAGTACAGCATTGCCCTGCAGGTGGCAGCGCTGGCAAACATCGATCTGCAGTTCGTAAGGGAGCTTTTTAGGATTAACGATGGTGTAATCAACCTGGGTGGAGGTGTCCACAAGATTACCGGCCACCTTTTCACGAACATGCAATTCGCCCGGCCCGTGGCAACGTTCGCAATCAATGCCTTTCGGAATGCTCACAAACTTGTTCATGCTGTTCTTTTCAAATCCGGGCATCGCATTGTGGCAGCTCATGCATTCCAAGCCAATGGTGCGGTTAAAGCGTACATTATGGCCGTCTTCATAGCCCGGGGGAAGGTCCCATTTTTCTTTCTGTGCATACCAGGTCATGGGCAGCTGGTAAACAAATCCGTTCACATTCATCATATGCGAATTGGTGTGCTGCCCGCTGCCTATAATGTAGTCTACCTTCTCAATGCGTTTATGGACAGTGTCTTTTCCTTCCAGCCTGAACTCCATGATGTACATGCTGTCGCCCTGCCAGTACGAATAATAACTTAAATTACTGAAGCGGTCCTTCACCACATAATGCTTACCGAACTTAGCAGCCGTTTTTTGTTTGCTGGCTGCATTAAACGATTGCCCCATACCGGTTTCGATAAATGTTTCGTAAATACCATTGTGGCATGCGCGACACTGGTCCATGCCCACATATTTCACCGTATCGTTATGGTTGTAATATTCACCGGCCACATGTTCAGGCGTTGTGGGCTTCGCATTCTTATCGCCACAAAACAGGTTAAAAAAAGAAACCAGCGCAAGGCTGAAAACGGTAATGAATACTGCTATTTGTTTTGGTTTGACTATCACAATGAATGCTTCAACAAATATGCATAATTAAGGGGGAAGTTCATAGTTGATGGATCATTGAAAACAGAAGGGGGGAGTGCGAAGTGACAAAAGTGGGAAGTGAGGGAAGTTCATAGATCATGGTTAATATCCAGGAAGTTTACGGGTATTCCGCTGTGACCTTTCCCGCTAATGCGGGACAGGCTGTGTTTCCTTTGTGTACTTTGTGGTTCTCCCCAATGCCATAAATCACTCATCTCCCTCACAGCCCCAGTGAATCCATCCTGGCTTTTTCATATTCCCCGCCTTCTGCCGGGTAACGCAACACCTGTTCAAATTTTCCCGACTGTTTGGCCATCGACCAGATGAGGCTTTCGCCAGCAGGTGTGGTTTGTGTTACTGTTTTGTACACTTCGTCTGTATAGGCTTTATCAGCATCCATCACATTCCAGCCTTTGGCTTTAAAATGCCGGATGAGGTCTTTGAGGAACAGGGCTGAGACCAGGTTGTGATGCAATAAAAGGGAATGGTTGATGTGTTTGCCGGTGAGTGAATACGCCAGCGAATCATAGAACACAGCGCGGTCGTAAATATGCTGAATATAAAAGGTTTTATACGCCCCCACATCAGCACCTGGATTTGCTGCTAAATAATTACGCAGCCGGGAATCAACATACCAATCAGACGCATCGATGGTAACATGGCCATGCCTGTAATTGTTCTGCTTCATAAACTCCCTGAAACCGGCAACTTTTTCAGGGGTGTTTCCTTCTTTAAGGTAAGGAAACCTGAAATACCTGAAATAATTGGAATAGCCTTTTATGAGGGCATCATTGGCCAGCAATTCATTTTTAAACTGCTCGAGGGTAACATCATCATTGTTAAAATTAGGGTGATTTAACGAGTGGTTGGCTAAACGGTGCCCTGCATTATTCCACGATTCAAGAACGTACCTGCCATTGAGCGTTTTTTTATTATGCCCGGCCACAAACAAAATGGCTTTGATGTTATTTTCTTTAAGTGCAGCCAATATCAACCCGTTCCAAACCTTTAGCTCATATCCGCCAAGTGCTGTTGTTTTCCCGTCATCAAACGTAAAGCTCACGGTAGGCCTTTGGTTTAAAGGTAAGTGAACCTGTGCCGGCCGGTTTTGCGAAACAAAGGGAAATACAATAAGTAAAAGCGCAATAACAGTTTTCATGATCAGGCGCAAATATTAGCTTTTAGCGGGTATGTAAAAAAACATGTTGATAAAACGGCCTTGGACCCGCCCGGTCCATTATACAAGAAAAGGCATCCTGAACGTTCTGGTTGTAATACAGATAAGCATCACGCAAATTGATCTTAAAACTTTAAAAAAGATCATGCGTTGTAACAGGATATTTAAATAATATAAAAATCCCTTAAACCCTTGTTGTAACTTGTTATTTTCGCTGTAAAATTCATTTATGCTGTTAAGAAGAAATATACCCGTAAGATACCTGTTTGAAATGATCAAGATTGAATGGCTTTATGTTTTTGCCATTGGTTTTACCGCACATTATCTTACACATACGTTCAGGGAATTTATCCCTGAAATGCCGCTGGCCATTCCCTTATTCCTGGGTACTGCCATTTCTGTATTGCTTTCATTTAAACTGAACCAGTCGTACGAACGTTGGTGGGAAGCCCGTAAGATCTGGGGAGCCATCGTAAATGATTCGCGCAACCTTGTGCTGCAACTGCAAACCCTGGTGGCAAAAGGCAATGATGAGGTGGTGAATAAGATCGCATTGCGGCAGATCGCATGGTGTTACAGCCTTGGTCAATCTTTACGCGACCGGAACGCTACTGATAATATCATTGAGTTTTTATCTGATGAGGACTTCACAAGCATCCAGTCTCATTCCAATAAGCCGCTTGCTATGTTGCAAATGCAGGCAAAAGACGTTGCCGACCTTAAAGAAAAACAGCAAACCGAAGTATTTACGCTGGTCCAGATCAATACCACGCTCGTAAACCTGACCAATTCGATGGGTATGGCCGAAAGGATAAAGACCACGGTGTTTCCGATCACGTACCGCATCTTTCTGCATCTTATTATTTACCTGTTTGTGATCACACTGTCTATTTCTTTGCTTGATATTAAAAGCTATTTTGAAATTCCGTTGTTGCTTATCCTTTCCACGGGTTTCTTTTTACTGGAAAAATCGGCAACCGAAATGCAGGACC
>JAZKGM010000371.1:5854-36763 GCA_040385895.1 Bacteroidota bacterium | reverse complement strand
ATAAGCTGAAACAAGCAGGATTTAACAAATCGGAGATCCTTTATTCATATGGAGCACCAGGTAAAATTGCCTGGAAACTGAGCATGAAATACCCAATGAGCATTTTAAATGCGAGCAAGCTGTTTTTTGTGGTATTGCCTTTCTATTATGTGATCACCTACCCGTTTTCCTACATTTTAAACTGGGTAGACACCAACAACAAACACCAAACCGGAACCGGGCTTATTGTTAAAGCCTGGAAAGACTAAATAATTAAAACTTACATATAATTTGAAGCTGCCGTTTTACATAGCAAAGCGATATTTTTTTTCGCGTAAAACAGGCGGGGGCTTCAATCTTATTTCCCTTATTTCAGGCATTTCTCTTTTAGGTTATATTGTTGGCACGGCTGCGCTCATTATCGTGCTTAGTGTTTTTAATGGCTTTGAAATGCTTTTTACGTCCATGTACAGCAATTTTGACAGCGACCTGAAGATCGTGTCGGCTAAGGGAAAAACAATTAAGGAAACCGCCTTTAAATGGAAGGAGTTAAAAAACACGGAAGGGATTTTTACTTTCAGTAAAGTGGTGGAGGAAAATGTATTGCTCCGGTATAACAACCAACAAACCATTGCTACACTAAAAGGGGTGGATAAGAACTACGTCAACGTTACGCAGTTCGACAGCACCATTATTGCGGGTTATGCAGATGTGAGGCACGACAGCAGCTTTGCCATTGTGGGGCAGGGCATTGCTTACCGGCTTTCTATTGATCCGGAAAATGTGTTTAAGGCACTCTCCATCTATGTACCTAAACGAAACGTACAAAATTTTATGCGGCCGGACGAAGCGTTTAACAAGGTATTGATCGTTCCGGGAGGCGTGTTTTCGGTGCAGGAAGAAGTAGACGATAAATTTGTGATCTGCCCGCTGAATTTTGCCCTGGAACTGTTGGAAAGGAATAACGAAATATCGGCCATTGAGGTTAAGCTGTTACCCGGATACCGGATGGATGATGTTAAAGAGAAGCTGCAAGAGGTTTTGGGTGAGGGTTATGTGATTAAGAACCGTTTTGAACAACATGAATCGTTCTTTAAAGTAATGCGCTCCGAAAAGGCCATTAGCTATATCATCCTGCTGTTTATTTTGCTTATAGCGGCATCAAACACCATCAGCTCTCTCTACATATTGGTGATGGAGAAAAAGCGCGACCTGCACATCTTAAAAAGCATGGGAATAAGCGACCGGCAAGCCGCGGCCGTGTTTACCTGGCAGGGGCTCATCATTGCCTTTGTTGGCGGAACCTCGGGGATCTTACTCGGACTTTTATTGTGTTACCTGCAGGGCGAATACGGATTTGTTGCTTTACAAAGTGCTGCAAATGTATTATTCAGCGCCTACCCTGTAAAAGTGATAGGGAGTGATGTGCTGCTGGTTTTTACAACAGTTATGGTACTTGGTTTCCTCACCACCATTTACCCGGCCAGTAAAGCAAAAGGCATTATTTTAAGCTGATCCCCCTGGTTCTTGCTTTTTCTTTTTTCTCAGGTTATTGATGAGGGGAATGGTGGTTACAACAATAAACCCGATCACGATATAATCGAGGTAGTTTAATGCATTAGGGAAAACCGATCCGACAAAATACCCGGCCGAAACAATGGTGGCCGGCCAAAGTACGGCACCGGCAATGTTATACAAAAGGAATGTACGCGGGCTCACACGCACCACACCGGCAAGAATAGGGGCAAAGGTCCTGACAATCGGTAAAAAACGCCCGAGGATCAGTGCAATGCCGCCATATTTCTTATAAAAATCGTTAGCGGTATGAATGTACTTTTGTTTAAAGAACAAGGTGTCTTTGCGGTTATATAAGGCTTGCCCGGTTTTATACCCAAAATAGTATCCGGCATAGTATCCGGCCGTTGCTGCCAAGGCAATAGAGCCAATAAGGGTAGCAAGTTCAACGTCCAGGATGTCGAGGTAACAAAGCAAGCCTACGGTAAACAGCAGCGAGTCTCCGGGAAGAAAAAAACCAAAGAAAATACCGTTTTCTAAAAAGATAACGATAAGCACAGCAGCAAGCCCGCCAAATTCAACCAACGCTTTAGGCTTAAAAAGATCCCAGAAATTTTCCAATAGGGTTTAAACTTAGGTGGTAAACTTACGTAACCGCTTTAAATTACACAAACAAAAAAGGCCTTCCTTGCGGAAAGCCTTTTTATTTATACTATCAACGGATAGGATTATTTCTTTTTAGCTGTTGCTTTTTTAGCTACGGTTTTTTTGGCTCCGCTTTTCTTTGCTTCAACTTTAACCGTACCAATTTTGGCAATAGCTTTAGCTAATTTACTTTTTTGGTTAGCAGCTTTATTTTTATGAATAACATTCTTTTTAGCCAGCTTATCAAGCATAGAAGCTACTTTGTTAAACAATTCTGAAGCTTCTTTTTTATCAGTGCTGTTACGTACTGTTTTAATTAACGTACGCGTAGTTTTAGCCTGATACCTGTTTTTTAAACGCTTAGTAGCATTTGCTCTGATTCTTTTTTGCGCTGATTTATGATTAGCCATCTCGGTATATTTTTCTTAAAAAAGGACTGCAAATATAAGGCAATATTTTAAAAATCAAATTTTTCAAAAAAAATTATCCTCAAACAGCAAAGCTTTCACCACAGCTGCACGTACGCGTAGCATTGGGGTTGTTGAAAGTGAATCCTTTTCCGTTCAACCCGTCAGAAAAATCGAGCTCGGTACCAAACAGGTAAAGCATGCTGCGCACATCGCAAACCACCTTAACCCCATTGTGTTCAAATACCTGGTCGCCTTCTTTTGGCTGGTTATCAAAGTCGAGTTCGTACGACAAGCCGGAACAGCCTCCGCTGTTAACGCCCACACGTAAAAAATGCTCCGGTGTGTGTCCCTGTTCTGCCCTCAGGTCGGCTATTCTTTTTGTTGCTTTTTCTGTTACAGTGATCATATGTAAGATGATTTGAAGGTACAAATTTACGGATAATAACCCAGTGTACAATAGCACACGGATAATCGGGGTTTAAGTAAAACTTATCGTTAACCCACATCACCCCTTAAGGCGCGGTATCTTTTGCGTACTTCTGTTAAAAAGAAGCTACCAGAGTATTTTTCAATAAACTCTTCATAGTATTTTTTTGCCAGCTCTTTGTTATTAAGCTTGCTTTCATAGGTATCGGCCAGGTAGAACAACGCATTATCGCCCAGGATGCCGCTGCCATGTTCTTTGTAAAGCTGTTCGAACAAACGGGCTCCTTCTGCGTAGTTCTTTTGTTTCATGGCGATCTCTGCACGTTTAAACACAATATCGTCTGTTAATTCGTGCTTGGGGTAAAGCAACGAGATGCTATCGAGCAAACCGGATGCACGGGCAAGCTGGTTCTGAAAATAATACAGATCGGCCCGGGCAAACAGCTTCATGGGCTCTTCGTTGCTGTCGATCGTATTATCCTGGATCTGTAACGAAAGCTCAATGGCATTATTCGCAATAAGCTGCGTGGTGGCTGTTTTCAATACATCGAGCTGCGCGCGTGCCCACTCAAACTCGCCCAGGTAATACGAAAGTTTTGCGTTGCGGAATTTGGCCTCCTGCCCGAGCGGGTCTTCCAGGAACTCTTTATCAACCTGCCCGTAAAGCAGCATGGCTTCCCACACCTCGCCTTTCAGGATATAAATATCGCCCAGGTCTAATTTGCATTCTGACTTAAAGCGGTTATCAAGGCGCGGCATGTTGATCAGCTCCTGGTAATTCACAATGGCCGAGTCGTATTTATACATGTAATACGCCTTTAAATGGGCCAGCTCCCTGATGCTTGAAGCGGTGAACGGGTAGCGGCCAAACTCTTTTAAAAATGTGTAATATTCCTGTTCAAGCGTGTTGAGGTCGGCCGTTGAATAATTCCCGGTGTAAAATATTTTAAGGTTGCGGGCGCGCAGAATGCCCAGCTTTGCATTGGTGTAAAAAGGCTTTTCTGAGCCGAACAGCACTACTTCCTGGTAGGCCCTGGTGGCGGCATCATATTTCTGGTTGGCAATGGCCAGGTCGGCCAGCTGAACGATCCTTCTCCCGTTCTCTTTAAAACGCTTATCCAATGCACGCGTTTGTACCAGGGCATTTTCAAAGTCTTTGCGCTGAACATACAGCCAGATCATCATTTCGCTGTAAAGTTCGTTAGCAGGGTTTTCTTTCAGATTTTTTTGTAAGCTGGTTTTGAGCAGGTCGAAATCCGAATCTTTATCGAGGTAAAGCTGCAAAAAACCCTGGATATCGTCAATGGCTTCCGGGTTTTGCTGAAGCGTGTTGAGGTATTCATTCATCATCAGGCCCGTTTCTCCTTTGTCGGCATAAAGCTGCGCCAGCTCAAGGCTGTAAATGCTTTCGTTTTTATTGAGGTTACGGGCTTTCAGGTACACGCTCAACGCCTCGTTGATCTTTCCACGTTTGCGAAATGCGTTGGCTGTTTCGGTAACCAGTTCGTTATAGGGCAACAGCTTTTGAATAATGCCATCGTATACTTTTTTGGCCTTTTCAGGCTGGTTGTTTTGCTCGTACACATAGCCAAGGTCGACCTGGAAATAAGCACTTCCTTCATTTTTTTTCTGCTGCTTTTTCACCAGCTTTTCGGCCTCGTCAAAACGCTTCAGTTTAAAGTAGCAGGTAAGCAGGTTCTCGTAAAAGTAGGTTGATTTATTGTTCTTGTTATACAGCCGCTCGTACAGTTCGGCTGCTTTATCGAACTCGTTATTGCCCAGGTACTGCGATGCCAGCTGTTCATCTGCATTTTGCGCATAAACAACGCTTGTGCTGATAAGAAAAAGAAAGAAGATCCGTTTAATCATGTTTGTACGAAAATAGACAAAGCCGCTGGTTTGTTTATAATCAACGAAAATTTGCGCAGATATTTTACATTAATTTGAGCCCTCATCACATTATTATTCAGCATTGAGCACCTTAAAAAAACTGGCTTCACAAACAGCGGTTTATGGCCTTAGCCAGATCCTTGGCCGGTTTGTGAACTATTTGCTCACCCCATTACATACCAAATTGCTCGAACCGGTTCTGTATGGGGTAAATAATTTAATGTATGGTTATGTTACTTTTTTTAACGTATTCCTTACGTATGGAATGGAAACCGCCTTTTTCAGGTTCTCACAAAAAAAAGAGAACGCGGCACAGGTTTACAGTACGGCATTAACATCGCTGGTTTCGAGCTCGCTGGTGTTTATGGCATTAATAAGCATGTTAAGCCAGCCGATTGCCGGGTTGATAGGCATCCCGGATCACCCGGAATACGTTATTTATTTTTCAATTATTATTCCGCTGGATGCCATTTCTGCGGTGCCCTTTGCTTACCTCAGGCAACAGAACAAAGCCTTGCGCTTTGCACTGATCAAGAACATCAACATCTTCACCAACATTGTTTTAAACCTGTATTTTTTCCTTTTGTGCCCGTATGTTGAAAGTACATATCGCGTACAGTTGCCCCTTTATAACGGCACAGCACAGGTGGGCTATATCTTTATCTCCAACATGATCGCGAGCATCATCACATTGCCGCTTTTGGGAAAAGAGATCCTGGAGATAAAAAATGCGTCTTTTAATAAAACACTGTGGCGCGAAATGCTGGTGTACGGCTTGCCGTTAATGGTGGTTGGTTTTGCCGGCATGATCAATGAAGCGCTCGACCGCATTATTATTTCAAAACTATACCCAACAACCGAACAGGGCCTTTTTGCAACAGGGATTTACGGGGCAAACTATAAGCTGTCTATATTAATGAGCCTGTTTATCCAGGCATTCCGGTATGCTGCAGAGCCGTTTTTTTTCAACCATGCTAAAACAGATGATAAGCGAACGATCTATGCAACAGTGATGAACTATTTTGTGCTGGTTTGCCTGGTGCTGTTCTTAACGGTTATGTTGTACATTGATGTGTTCAAATACTTTATTGATCCGCGCTATTGGGAAGGGTTGAACGTAGTGCCGATCCTGCTCCTGGCCAATATGTTCCTGGGTATCTATTATAACCTCACCATCTGGTATAAGTTAAGCGATCAAACCAGCAAAGGGGCTGTAATTTCATTGATTGGCGCAGCCATTACTGTTGCGGGAAACATTGCTTTAATACCTGTTTTAGGTTATACCGGTTCGGCCTGGGCCACGTTGTTCTGTTACATGAGCATGGTGGTTATCTGCTACGTAATGGGCATGAAATATTACCCGATCCCTTACAATACCGGGAAGATCTTAGGGTACATTGTTTTTGCGCTCATCCTGTTTTTCGGAAGCCGCTTTTTAACCCTGCAGATCAATAATGCCATTATTGTTAACAGCATGAATGCATTGTTGCTGTTTGTTTTTTGTGGGGTGGCGTTTTGGATCGAACGGGTTAAACGCCAGGTGAGGGTCGTTTAACGCAACAGCGTCATGGAGCCTTTTTTAACAAAGCGCTCGTCTGTAACAAATGTTCCTTCCACGATCCATACGTACACATCTGTTACAGCTGCCGACCCGCTTATCTTTCCATCCCATCCTTTATCCGGGTCGTTGGTTTCAAACACCAGCCTGCCCCAGCGGTCGTATATGCGCAGCTCATAATCTTCTTTACGCACGCCCACGACCACAGGAATAAAAGTTTCGTTGCTGTTGTCGCCATTGGGCGTGAATGCAGTTGGCACATGAATTTTACCACCATCATCCACCATCACGATGTTTTTCCCAAGCATGGTATCAATACACCCGAATTCGTTTTCAACCACCATCATTACCCGGTATTTTCCTTTGTTTGCAAAGGTGTACCGGCTGCTAAAGCTGGTATCTGTCCAAACGGGGTTAAGGTCTTCATCATACACATACCATTTTGCTTTTGTAGCACCAAAAGAAATATTGGTGAAAACCGACTCTGCATCGGGCAGGAACAGGTTAAGCGGGTTGGCCACAAAATTAGCCTTAGGCAGGTCGTATACGGTTATGATGGTGTCTTTGGTAAGCTCAACCCGGCCGCCAGGCCCTGTAGCAAAAAGTGTCACGGTATACGGCTCACTGCTTGAGTTCTTATACACATGCACCGGGTTCTTTTCTGTCGACCTGCCCCCATCGCCAAACTCCCATAAAAAGTCGTAGGCATAAGTGGTTTGGTCGGAGTTGAAGGTAACCGTTAACGGGCGGCAACCCTTTGCCGGATCGTATGTAAATTTGGGAATAGGCGGTTGCGGAAAGATCTTTACCATGCGTGTGGTGGAATGTTTGCACCCGTTATTGCTTGTCACCGTTAGTTTTGCAGAAAAGCTTCCCGAATCGCTGTAAATATGCGAAGGATTTTGCTGGGTTGATGTATTGCCTGCGCTTGCCGGGTCGCCAAATTCCCAATCGTGGGTAAGTGCGCCAACCCCTACAAACGACAGGTCGGTAAAATTAACCAATGTATTCGGCTGCCTCGGTTCAAAAGGATCGTGGCTAAAAGCAGCTTTAGGGATCTCGAATACATTGACAAAACTCGTGCGGTTTGCGGTATCTGAACAGCCGTATTGATCGTATGCAATAAGCATTACATTGTAAGAACCGGTATTGGTATATTTGTGCTTAGGGGTGTATAATGAAGAACCCTGTCCATCGCCAAACTCCCAGAAGTGGTTATTGCTGTTGACGGAATTATTCTGAAATTCCACATCAATATCCTGGCAACTGGTGGTGGTTAATGATGCAAACTTTGCTTTCACCAAGGGATGTACGATAATTGATTTTTCAACAGAATCTTTGCAGCCAAATGCCGTTGATACCAGGAGCTTAATGGTATAACCAACATCTGCAGCAGCTTGCGTGCGGTAATAATGCATTGGCGATGGTGCGGAAGAAGCGCTGTTATCGCCAAAAGTCCATTGGTAGGTTGCTGCGCCCTGCGATGAGTTTAAAAAGGCATATTCAGTGGTATCGCAACGTTTGGTTTTGGTTGCGGTAAAGGCCGCTTTGGGTAAAGGATAAACCGTAATAATGGTGTCTTTTTTAATTTCTATTCTTCCTCCCGGGCCTTTTGCCACAAGCGATACGGTGTATCTTCCTTCGTTATTGTATGTATGTTGCGGGTGTGTATCTACCGACTTGCTGCCATCTCCAAAATCCCATTCATATGCATCTGCATACTGGCTGGTATTGGTGAAAGATACTTTATGGGGCTGGCACCCTTTTGCCGGATTGTATGTAAAATTCGGAACAGGTAAATAAGGCAATATGCGAAGGGTTTTTGCCGTGGTGTCTTTACATCCTTTATCGCTGGTAACAACCAATACGGTCTTAAACTCGCCCGAATCGGAATAGTTATGCGAGGGGTTTTTAAGGATGGAGGCATTGCTTCCATGCAGCGGATCCCCGAACGCCCATTGGTGCGTTAAGGTGCCTGTGCTTAGTAATGACGAATCGTAAAAGTTGATGGTGGTATTTGGCAACCGGGCTTGCAAAGGGGAATAGTAAAACACCGCTTTGGGCACCTCGTATATTGAAACGAAATTTAGTTTTTCTGTGGTATCGCTGCAGCCAAACTGGTTATAGGCTATAAGCCTTACATTATATGTTCCGGTGCTGTTGTAGAGGTAGGTGGGTATAATTTTATTAGAACCGGCACCATCTCCAAACTCCCAAAAATAGTTGACTGCATTAACGGACTGGTTAATGAACTGTGCATTTAAAAGCCCGCAACCAGATGTAGTGGCAGCAGTAAATTTTGCATGCACCAGGGGATGAGCCAATACACTTTTTTGTACAGAATCTTTGCAACCCTGGTTGGTGGTAGCGATCATTTTTACGGTATAGCTGGTATCCTGTGTGAAGCTTGCGCGGTAAAAGTGGACCGGGTTTTCTATGGCCTGGCTTGTACCATCTCCAAAATGCCAGTTGTAAGTTACAGCACCCTGGCTGGAGTTATTAAAAGCATATTGGGTGGTATCGCAGCGGGCTGTTTTTTGTGAAGTGAAATCGGCCAGGGGCAACGGATAGATCACAATGTTCTGTTTCATCGTATCTATACAGCCGCCTGGCGAAATGGCCTTTAATGTAACCGGGTAGGTGCGGTTAACCAACGCAATGTTATTCGTGAATAACTTAGTTGGTGCTACAGAGTCGGATGAGGTGGCATCTCCGAAGTCCCATTCGTATTTAGCACCGCGCAATGAGGTATTGGTAAATTTAACGTTACGCGGTGTGCATCCCGGGGCAACGTTGGTAAAGATGGCTTCAGGTAATGCGTTTACTTTTATGGGGTTAAATGTAGTGTCTTTACAACCGTATGGAGAGGTCACAATTAAGCGTACCTTGTAGGTGGTATCCTTGCCAGGTAATCCGGTGAAGTTCATGGCCGGGTTAATTCCGCTGGCTGATTGTCCGTTGCCGAAGTTCCAGCTGTTGGAGGCCCCGCCAAGCGATGCATTATAAAAGGCAATGCTTCCGCCACCGCATACCGAGTCGTTTGACGTAAAGAAAGAGGCCACCGGCTGGTACCGGGCAATTACATTTGTTTTTACCGTATCACCCAAACATCCGAATGCAGATTGCGTGCTCAGGCTTATTTCATAGATAGAATCAAAAACAGCATAGGATAGAAACGTATGGAGCGGGTTTGCGCTCATGGCTGTATCGCCATTGCCAAAATTCCAGTAATGCCTGGTTGCAAGTTGCGAAGTACTGGTGAACTGAACGGGCAAAGGTCCGCACCCGGCATTTTTATTTTGTGTGAACGCGGTTATTGGTTTCGGATGCACAACAACCTGTTTGGTTAAGCTGTCCACACAGCCATGCTCGCTTATTGCCCTTAGCTTAATGTTGTAGGTGGTGTCTGTTAAATAATTGGCCACGTATTGCGAGGATGGGTTCCGGGCGATCGAACCAAAGCCGTTGGCAAAATCCCAAACAAAGCTCATGATGTTTATGGAGCCCGTATCGTTTGGAACAGATTGATTGGTGAATGAAACAGGGAGCGGTCCGCAGCCGCTGCTTATATTCGATGTAAAAAGGGCTTTGGGATTCGGATAAACCCTTACGGTTTGATAAGAAGTGTCGCGGCAGCCATGTTCACTAAAGGCGATCAACCGCACATTGTATAAGCTGTCTATGGTCTTGGAAGCGGTGAATATGGCATTCGGGTTTTGTTGGGTGGATGTATTGCCATTGCCAAAACGCCAGGCAAAGCTCATGATGTTTATTGAACCCGTATCGTTGGGAACAGAGCTGTTTGCAAATGCCGTGTTATGCGGTCCGCAGCCTGCCGCCTGCACCGGTGCAAAAGCGGATCTTGGATTTGGAAACACCTTTACTGTTGATGCAGAGGTATCGCTGCAACCGAAGCGGCTGAAAGCAATAAGCCTTACTGCATAATTGGTATCCTGTATATTGGATGCGGTAAATGTTGCTGTTGGCGATTGCTGTACCGAAGTGGTGTTGTTTCCAAAGCTCCAGGCAAAGGTCATGTTGCTGATGGTTCCCCCGAACTTATGGTTGGAAGTATTTGTAAATGCAACGGGCAAAGGCCCGCATCCGTTGTTAATAGCGTGGGTAAATGCGCTAAGGGGTTGCGGATAAACACGGATTGTTTTTGTAATGCTATCGCTGCAACCGGGACCGTTGCTGGCGATCAGCTTAATGCTGTAAACACTGTCGTTGTTTAATGATGAAAGATAGGTGGAGGCAGCATGGGTTGAAGCGGCTGTTTGTCCGTTGCCAAGCTTCCAGGTGTAGTTAATCCCGTTTGGCGTGGTGTTGGTAAACGTAACCGGCATTGGCCCGCAACCGCTGTCTTTGCTTATGGTGAAATTGGGCGTTGGATTACCGAATGTATACAAGGTTTTCACAGCGGTATCGGGCTTGCAGTTAAACTGGTTGGTTGCCACCAGCTTTATTTGCACCACTTGTCCGCTCAGCAAAATTAACGTATCGGGCCGGTTAAATGCGGTGGTGGTTGGTGTATTTCCAACCAGCCATTTGTACCCGTTTGCCAGGATGGAAGTATTGTTAAATGTAAATGTTTTGGGGGCGCAGCCAATGGTATCCGGCATGGTGAACCGGGCATCGGGTAAAGGCCTTGACGTAACGTTTGTGGTAATTGAATCGCGGCAGCCTTGTGCAGAGATGGCCAGCATTTTAACAGTGAACGAACCGGTGTCGGTATACACGTGCGGAAGCTGCGCGGTTGATGTTACAAATAAAGGCTGTGCCGTATCACCGAAGGTCCACTGGTAAGCAAAGGCAAATAAGGTACTGTTCGAAAACTTAAACGTATCGCCCTTGCACAAAGCCGGTCCGTTGCTGCTGATCGAAGGGTTTGGCTTGTTGTTTACCGTAACATTTATAATAGAATCGGTATTGCTGCAATTGTTATTCGTGGTAACCGTTAGCTTTACTTTTATGCCACTTCCGGTTGTACCATAAATATAACCGGGGTGCTGTGTGGTATCGTCAATGGTTCCGTTGTTATCAAAGTCCCAGGCCCATTTGGTGATCGTATTGCCGAAACCTACGGTAGAACTATCGGAAAACTGCGCGCGTTGTGCCCGGCAGATGATCGGCATTTTAAAGGGCCTTGAATCAGGGTTTGGATGAACGGTTATGTTTTTGGTTGTGGATGCAGAACAGCCCACCGAATTGGTAGCCGAATAAATAATGGTATACGGTCCCGGTGAAGGGAACCGGTAAACAGTATCTTCAACCCTTGCAGTATCTGCTGTGCCGAAGCTCCAGCGATAAGTGCTTATGATAGACGGAGCAGTGGTTGTTACCGTTCCGTTAAAGCTCACTATGTTCTTATCACAGATATTGGTTGGTGAATTAGCAATGGAAGGTACAGGCGCGGCTTTTACATTAACGGCCATCGTATCTCTTGCCACGCAGGTTTTATCGGTTGTCACCTGGAGGATCACATTGTAATTCCCGTCATTGGCATAGGTGTATGATTGTGGCGATGTTCCGGCTGCGGAACTGTCTCCGTTGCCGTAATACCATTTATAAACAGCCACCGTATCTCCTGCGGCAAGGACCGAAGTATTGGTGAACGTAGTGGCATTTCCCTTACACACATTGCTTGCAGTGAATGAAACCACAGGCAACGTGCTCACCGCAATGCTCACCAGTTGCGAGTCTTTACCGCAGGTATCGGTCACCACAAGCTTTACCGAAAAAGTACCTGTAGTGATATAGTTTGCCACAGGCGGGTTCCGCTGTGTGGAAGTTACCCCGTTCCCGAAATCCCAGAAATAAGTAGCATTGGGGCTTTGGTTCACTGTATTGTTCTGGAGCTGGACGGAATGGGGAACGCAACCGGATCGCACATTTCCGATCTGGACGTTGGGCCGTGCATAGACCCGTATCGTGTCAAACTTATCAATATTGGTTGCGCAGACATTACTTACCCGCAATCGTACGGGGTAGGTTCCGGGGGTATTGAACGTGCGGTTTGTGGTTAAGGCTGTTGATGTACCCGGTGTTGTTCCGTTAAAGGTCCAAAGCGTGGAGTTGCCTATGCCTAATGAGGTGTCTTTGAAAGTTACATTAAGGGGCGCACAGCCAAATTTTGGTGCAATGGTATACCCCACAATAGGCGGTTTATTAAAAATAACGGTTGCAAATGTGGTATCGCTACCGCAGCCATTGCTGTCGATAAGCATTACAGTAAACGTATCGATGCGCGGGTAGGTATGGGTTTGCGGGTTTTTTGTGTTGATCCATCCGGAGTTGGTGCCGTCACCAAAATCCCAGTAATAGAAACGTGTGCCTGTAATGCAATTATCGGTTGAAGAGTTTCCGAATGTATACGTTAAGCTGGGTTCGCAAAGATTGGTAGGCGGATTAATGCGCGCGATGTCTTCGTCAAAAATAAGAATAGGTGAAATGGAATAGGTGGATGCGTTATTAACCCCGGTATTACAATTGGGATTGAATGCCTTGAGCGTTACCGTAAAAATACATTGCTGGCTGGCCTCTTTCTGGTAGGTGTGTGAAATGGGTTTATTGGCCTGTGTCCAGTCGCGGATTACTACCGTTCCATCTCCGAATGTCCAGGTCAGGGTGGTTCCCGGTAAAGCAAATTCCGTGGTATCCTGGAAGGTGATGGTATGCGGGGCACAACCGGCTAGCTGCCCTGCCGGTAATGGTTTTATGGAAGTGCTCACCGGCCTCATGTTCACCACCGACCCGTTCAGTGTATCGAAACAGCCGGCATTTTGTGTGATGATCTGGAGGTTGAATAATCCTAAGGTGGTATAGGTATGCGTTAACGTTGCCCCTATTGCCAGTGAAGCGCCACTTACATCTGCCCCGTCACCCCAGATCACTTTATAATTATTCAGAAGAGCAGGGGAGGAAAGCGTTACAATATAGTTTGCCGGTTGTATGGGGTTTAAAATACAATTATTGAATGTAGGGGTATAGGAGGGTAAACCATTTCCTCCGTATACCTGTGGTGCGCCAGAAGTGATGGTAACGTTCTTCTGCACAGAATCGCGGCAGTTGCCCCTGAATACAATTAACCTTACCACGTGCGTACCGGCACCCAGAAATGTATAGGTAAAATGTGGTGCTGTTCCGAAGGTGCTGTCGACCCGTACACCATTTACTTTCCAGATGTATCCTGAATTGTTGGCCTGGCCGCCTGTGGTAACATTATCAAAAACAAGGGTTTTAGGAATGCCGCACCCCGTTATGGCCGGAATGGAAAAATCCAGCGTAGTTATGCCACTGCATGCGGCAAAAGATACTTTATTCCCGATGCATAGAAAGCACAAAACAAAAACTACCCCTAAAAGTTTTTGGCAAGAGTTCATAGCGCGTGCAAATTAGCTGTTTACCTTAAATTTTGTTAGTTAATTTAGCATTAACGGATTTTCGGCATTTTTTTGCCCATCATTAACCCGTCTCTCAAAGGCAATAACAGGTGTTCAACCCTATCATCGTTATGAACCCGCTCGTTAAATTCATGGAGGATCCGGGTATCTTTATCCCTGGCCATGCTTTTTTCATCCACTACCTTGCCGCTCCATAATACGTTGTCGGCAATAAAATAGCCACCATCATTCAGGCAATCAATGGCCTGTTCGTAATATTTTAAATAATTCGGCTTGTCGGCATCAATAAAAACCAGGTCGAACTTATAAGGCAGGGTCTTGATAATGTTGTACGCATCGCCAACAATAAACCGTATCTTATCGCTCATTCCGGCCTCATCAATAAAGGCATGAATGTTTTCTTCGTGTTCGGGGTCAATATCGATCGTAATAAGCATGCCGCCTTCCTGTAATCCTTCGGCCAAACAAATGGCGGAATAGCCGGTATAGGTTCCTATTTCAAGGATATACTTCGGCCTGATCATGTTGCTGAACAGGCTTAGCAACCTTCCCTGGAAATGTCCGCTGAGCATGCGTGGCTGAAGCACGTTGGCAAAGGTATGGCGCGACAGTTTCTGCAGAACGGCACTTTCAGGCTGGGTGTGGTCTTCGCAATACTGCTGTATGGCAGGACTAACAATATCGAACATTTATTTGGCGGTGTATTTTTTCAGGGTAATAACAAGCACAATGATACAACCTAAAACATTGGCTGCCAAATCGAAGTAATCATAACTCCGCCCAACAAATACCCATTTCTGCAGCAGCTCTATCAGGCCACCAAACAATGCACTGGCTATGCACCATTGCCAGATGATCCTTTTATGATCGGGATCGATCTTAACATTGGCCTTTATCAGCAGCCAGGCCTGCATGCCGAATAAAAAGGCATGGATGGGCTTATCGTAAGCAAACAGGTCTTCGAGCTTCAGCTCGGCCAGGGTTCCGGGGCTGGAGCCGCACGCAAACAGGATGAGGATGGCCCATGCAATGGCAAAGCGGTAGTGATATAATTTAGATCTTTTCAGAATGCGTATAACTGATAAAGCGCAAAACTATTATATCTGGGCAATAATTAAGTTAATTGTGGATTTGTTAATTGGTAAGCAGGCCTTGTGGCTTTATGCATCTTACAATCACGTTGTTTTGTTCCTACTTGCACAATAACATACTCCAACAGCCATTATGTTAATACTATGGTATATAAACTTTCCGTTTGCAATTCACACGTTGTCATTCCGCTTTTCGGCCTTCATTAAACCACTTCCTTACATCCTGATTTTATTTATTTTTACCACCATGCATTCAACCCTGCTTCATACGTTAAACCAGATTGTAAAGCTTGACGAGGAAGAAATAAGCATCATTTGTCAACGCTTTAAACCGCTTACAATTAGCAAAGGCGATTTCTTTTTACAGGAACACGCCATCAGCAAACAGGTTGGGTTTTTGCAAAAAGGACTGGTTCGTTACTTCGTGCACAAGAACGATCAGGAAGCTACATTTGAGTTTACCAAGGAAGGAGAGTTTGTGAGCGATTACCAGAGCTTTAATACACAAACACCTTCTTTGCAAAACATCCAGGCCATTGAAGATTGTGAGTTATTAATCATATCTTATCCCGACCTTCAATACATTTTCAAACATGCCCCACATGGTGATATGCTGGGCCGTGTTATTCTCGAACACCGCTTTGATGTCATGGTTGGTCAGCTGATGGCCATTTACATGCAGAACCAGGAAACACGTTACAGGCATTTTATTCAGCAGTACTCAGACCTGGCCCAACGCATTCCACAATACATGATCGCATCTTACGTGGGCATACAGCCGCAGTCGCTCAGCAGGATCAGGCGAAAAGCGCGCTAACATTTCTTAACCGAGGTTAATCAATCGTGTAAAAATGATGACCCAGCTTTGTTGCATGAAAACGCATGTAAAAACAGCTGCTTTACTCTTACTTTGCTTAAGCTCAATCATCAACCTCTCTGCACAAATAGAAAGCGACAGCTCAGGTATTTATTTCAAATATTATCAGGCATCTGTTCTTCCGAGGGTAGGCATATCGTACCAGAAAATACCCGGTATTGAAGCCGGCATCTCTCTTGTGTCGGTCTTTAATGATGCACGTTATGCGAAGCACAGCAAAATGTCGGCAGGCGGATGTGGTCATGCATCTGCATATTTATCCGGAACGTATGTTTCAGACAATAAACACCAGGTTCCTGGAGTCAGGCTGGGGGCAGAAATTGTGTATGTGGGACATGTGGCAATGATGTATAGGTTAGAACTTACAGATTACTTTTTCGAGGGCCGCCAATACCTTTGTTTAACGCCAGCAATTGTTTTGCCGCTTGCGTCTGCTGCAACCCCAATGCTCCTGTTTTCATATGGTTATAACATCAATAACTTTCAGTCGTTTGGTGGTGTTATAGGCAATCATTGCATATCATTATCCACTAACCTTTGCTTCGGGCAACATCGCATCATCAGGAAACTGTACAAAAATTTCGATGCTGAGATCATTCGTGAAAATCCACAATGGAAATAATGCATTTGTTAACCCTGGTTAATCAATACATAAACAAGCAGGGTTCAAATTTGCCGGTATAAACTAATTCATTTAATTATGCTTACTGTTATTTTTATCGTATTCGGATTTTGCTTTTTACTGGAGCGGCTAATTCCAGGATGGAAGTTACCTGATGTGCCTACATGGACCATCCGTGTTTTGGCTGTAAACTTTGTACAATTGGGTGTGGTCACTGTTGCCGGCTTCACCTGGGAAAAATGGTTGTCTGCCTATTCCCTTTTTCATTTGTCGGATCATGTGAACCCTTACCTGGGGGGAATGATCGCGTATTTCATCACCACCTTTATTTTTTACTGGTGGCACAGGTGGCGGCACACGGTTGATTTTTTATGGACCCATTTCCACCAGATCCACCACAGCCCGCAGCGCATCGAAGTGATCACTTCGTTTTACAAGCACCCATTGGAAATGACTGTAAACTCGATTATAGGCAGCTTACTGGTGTATTCATTTTTAGGACTAAGTGTGGAAGCCGGTGGCATTTACACCTTGTGCACGGCTCTTGGCGAGTTCTTTTATCATACCAATGTTAAAACCCCGCAGTGGGTGGGCTACATTTTTCAACGGCCGGAAATGCACCGCATCCATCATGAGTATAATAAACATACCAATAACTATGGTGACATTGTATGGTGGGATATGTTATTCGGTACGTATGAAAATCCCAAAGCGTTTAAAACATCATGTGGTTTCGATAATGAGAAAGAACAGCGCTTATCCGATATGCTTAAATTTAAAGACGTGCATAAAGAATAGTTGTTAAAGGTTATGTTGTAGAGCAGTGGAAATGCCACAGATTTCACAGATACAGAGCCCTGGTAAGTGCTTACCTGATCATTAATTGGATGTAAGGAAAAATTGTCTTGCAGTTCTTTAGTTTAATCTGTGACCACTTCCTCAATTCTTGCATGAAAGCGTCAACACTATTTTACAACATCCTGTTGTTAAACAAAACAGCCCGGCAATGAATATTGCCGGGCTGTTATATTTATGGAAGAAGTAACTACTTGCTCAGGTACATGCTCTTTTCCTTCACCCAATGCCTGAAAACCGGATCGTTCAGGTCTTTAATGAAACGGATGGCTTCACCGGTCGATTTCATTTCGGGTCCAAGCTCTTTGTTCACCCCTTCAAATTTATTGAAGGAAAACACCGGTTCTTTTATGGCATAGCCTTCCAGCTTGCGTTCAAAAGTAAAGTCTTTTAGTTTTTTAGCACCCAGCATTACTTTTGTAGCAATGTTGATGTAAGGGATCTGGTAGGCCTTTGCAATAAAAGGCACCGTGCGTGATGCACGCGGGTTGGCTTCGATCACATACACCTTTTCGTTCTTAATCGCAAACTGGATGTTGAGCAGGCCCAGGATGCTCATGCTTTTGGCCAGCTTAATGGAGTAATCCTCCATTTGCTGTTTCACATTTTCACTTAAGCTGAACGGGGGAAGCACCGCATTTGAATCTCCCGAGTGGATCCCGGCAGGTTCAATGTGTTCCATCATTCCAATAATGTGAACGTCTTCGCCATCACAGATCACATCCACTTCGGCTTCTTCGGCACGGTCTAAGAAGTGATCGATCAATACGCGGTTTCCGGGCAGGTCGCCCAATAAGCCGATCACCGCGCTTTCCAGTTCCTCATCGTTGATCACGATCTTCATTCCCTGGCCGCCTAACACGTAGCTCGGGCGAACCAATACCGGGTAACCCACTTCTTTGGCCACCTTAATGGCTTCATCCGCATCTTCTGCCACCCCGTAGTTCGGGTAAGGAATATCCAGTTCTTTTAACAGGTCGGAGAACGATCCGCGGTCTTCCGAAAGGTCCATACTTTCGTAATCCGTGCCTATAATTTTGATGCCCTTTTCTTTCAGTTTTTTAGCCAGCTTAAGCGCTGTTTGTCCGCCAAGCTGAACAATTACACCTTCCGGTTTTTCGTATTCGATAATGTCTAATAAATGCTCCCAGAACACCGGTTCAAAATACAGCTTGTCTGCCATATCAAAATCGGTTGAAACCGTTTCGGGATTGCAGTTCAGCATGATGGCTTCGTAGCCGCACTCTTTGGCGGCCAATAAACCATGCACACAGCTGTAATCAAACTCAATACCCTGGCCAATGCGGTTAGGGCCTGAACCCAGCACAACGATCTTCTTTTTATCGGACACCACGCTTTCGTTCGCGCCATCGTAGGCCGAATAAAAGTAGTTGGTCGGTGAAGGAAATTCGCCCGCGCAGGTATCCACCATTTTATAGGTGCGGATCAATCCCATTTCTTTACGCAGCGCGCGTACTTCATCTTCCGTGGTATCGGCCCCGATCAGCCAGGCGATCTGTACATCGCTGTAACCTTTCTGCTTCAGTTCCAGCATCAGCTCGCGCGGCATGTTCTTCAGGTTAAACCTCCTGGTATCACTTTCCACACGCACCATGTCATTGATCTGTGTTAAGAACCAGCGGTCTATTTTTGTGATCTTTTCAACCGATGAGATAGGAACACCTAAGCTTAAGGCATCTTTTACCGCGAACAAACGGTCCCAGCTCGGGTTTTTCAGCTTGTCGACAATGGCATCCAGGTTTCGTTCCTGGTAGCCGTCTGCCCCTAATCCGTTGCGTTTTATTTCCAGGCTCTGACAGGCTTTCTGCAGGGCTTCGATAAACGTACGGCCTATGCCCATTACTTCACCCACCGATTTCATCTGCAGGCCAAGCGTGGTATCTGCCCCTTTAAATTTATCGAAGTTAAAGCGTGGTATCTTTACGATCACATAATCCAGCGCAGGCTCAAAGTATGCAGAGGTTGTTTTGGTAACCGGGTTTTTCAACTCATCCAATGTATAACCAATGGCCAGTTTCGAGGCGATCTTGGCAATGGGATAACCCGTTGCTTTCGATGCCAGGGCCGATGAACGCGAAACGCGCGGGTTGATCTCGATGGCAATGATGCTTTCGTCTTCGGGGTTTACCGAAAACTGTACGTTACAGCCCCCGTTAAAATTACCGATGCTGCGCATCATCAATATCGCATGGTCGCGCATGCGCTGGTAGCAGCTGTCGCTTAAAGTCATTGCCGGTGCCACGGTTATCGAGTCCCCGGTATGGATCCCCATCGGGTCGAAGTTCTCGATCACACAAATTACCGCTACATTATCATTTTTATCACGGAGCAGCTCCAGCTCATATTCTTTCCAGCCAAACACCGCTTTTTCCACCAGCACCTCATGGGTGGGGGAAGCAGATAGCCCGCGTTGTAAGGCTGCGTCCAGTTCTTCTTTTTTCCATACAAAGCCGCCCCCGGTTCCGCCTAACGTGTACGAAGGACGGATCACCAGCGGGAATCCGATCTCCTGTGCAATTTCTTTTCCTTCTAAAAAAGAATTGGCCGTGCGGCTTGGTGCAACACCTATGCCTATTTCGATCATTTTCTGGCGGAATGCTTCGCGGTTCTCCGTGGTTTCGATCGCTTTGGTGTCCACCCCGATCATTTTCACCCCATATTTTTCCCAAATGCCCAGCTCTTCGCATTCAATGGCCAGGTTTAATGCGGTTTGCCCGCCCATGGTAGGCAGCACCGCGTCAATCTGGCGCTCCTGCAGGATCTTTTCAATGCTTGCCGATTCGAGCGGCCAGAGGTACACATGATCAGCCGTAACAGGATCGGTCATAATGGTTGCCGGGTTCGAGTTGATCAGTGAAACTTCGATGCCTTCTTCTTTTAAAGAACGTGCGGCCTGGCTTCCCGAATAATCGAATTCGCAGGCTTGCCCGATAATAATTGGTCCGCTCCCGATAATAAGTACTGACTTGATGCTGGTATCTTTTGGCATGATGCTGAGTTGTTTAGTATGTAAAGCAACCTTTAGTGGCACGAAGAACGTGTACCTAAAAATTGGGCAAAAATAAGAGAATGCATCAGCTTACAAAATTTATGTACACGAAATATATATCATTTCATACTTTAAAAGATGCGGAGGCCTGCAAACGATGCCGTTGCAGTTTTGATGAACGGCCTTTGCTGTTTATGGTTAATTCTTATATTGCACGGCATACTTAATCCAACCATGAAAAAAATATTTGGCGCACTCCTTTTAATCAGCAGCATAGCGTCTGCACAGAACAGCTACCGCAGCTATTTAAAAGACAACACCAGCTACCGCGAACACTCCCTCGACATTACCCGCATGAAAGTGGAAGTGAGCTTTGAACCGCAAAAGGGGCTGGTGAAGGGAAAAGTAACACACAGCTTTACGGTGCTCCAGAGACAGGTTGACTCGGTGTTTTTTGATGCGCCCGGCATCAGTATAAAATCTGCATCCTTATCAGGGCAAGCGCTTGCTTTTTCAACAGAAGCCAAAGGTGTTTGGGTGAAGCCGGCAAAACCTTTCCGGTGGGACGAAACCGGCACCATCACTTTTGAATACGAAGCCACCCCGCGAAAAGGAATTTATTTTATAGGATGGAATGTTCCCGAAAACCCGGTGAAGAACCCTTTTGCGGTGCGCAAACAGATCTGGACACAAGGCCAGGGAGTTGATAACCGTTACTGGATCCCGATGTATGACGACATGAACGACAAGTTCATTACCGAAACGGTGATCACATTCGAGAACGGCTACGAGGTGCTGTCGAACGGGGCACTGATCAAAAGATCAGCCAATAAGAACAATACCACCACCTGGCATTACAGCATGAGCAAGCCGCATGCAGGTTATTTATTAATGCTGGGTATTGGTAAGTATGGCATTAAAAAAACAAAAAGCGGCCGGGGCGTGCCGATGAATTTATATTACTACCCTGAATTCGCCAACAGGGCCGAGCCAACCTATCGCTTCAGCGAAATGATGATCGACTTCCTCGAAAAAGAAACAGGCGTAAATTACCCATGGGAAAGTTATTCGCAGATCATGGTGCAGGACTTTTTATACGGGGCTATGGAAAATACAACGGCCACCATATTTGGCGATTTTTTCAACGTAGACGAAAGGGGCTTTATCGACAGGAATTATGTGGGCGTGAACTGCCACGAGCTTACCCACCAGTGGTTTGGCGATTACATTACCGCAAGGGATGTGCGCGATACCTGGTTGCAGGAAAGCTGGGCCACCTATTATCCCAAACAGCTCACCCGCAAACTATACGGAGAGGATGCCTACAACTGGCAACGCAGGGGCGAACAGAACTCGGCCATCGAAGCCAGTAAAAAAGACCTGAACCCGGTGCGTTATTCAGGGGCGGGCACCGCGCGCGTGTATCCCAAAGGATCGAACATCATCAGCATGCTGGCTTATGTGCTGGGCGAAGAAGAGTGGAAACGGGCCCTGAACCATTATTTGAAAACACATGCCTATGCCAATGTGGAAACCAACGACCTGCAGCAGGCCATCCAGGATAAGCTGGGCAAAGACATGGGCTGGTTCTTTGATGAATGGGTGATGCGTGGCGGAGAACCGCAATACACCGTTCGCTACGAAGACAAAAATGACAAGGGAGGCAACCGCAGCACCGAAATAGTGGTGGAGCAAACGCATGAGCGGAACGAACAGGTGGGCCTGTTTAAAATGCCGGTGAGCTTTGAAGTGCATTATACCGATGGAAGCTTTGATAAAACAACGGAATGGATCAGCGAACAGTTTGAAATGGTGAAGGTGGACAACAAAGGTAAAAAGGACATTGCTTTTGTGTTGTTCGACCCAAACAGCATGGTAATGAAAACCGTGAAGTTTAAAAAAGACTATGAAGAACTGAAAGCACAGGTTACCTCCGCGCCAAATCTGCTCGACCGTTATGATGCGCTGGTAGCGTTAAAAAGTATCGACCTGGAGCAAAAGCGCGATGTGCTGATGCAGGTGTTCCGCAATGAGACGTTTCATGCCATGAAAAGCGAGGTGATCAACCAGCTGGCCAATGATGTGGTCACCATCGAGCAATTGCTGGTGGTGTTTAAAGGCACCGATCCGCAACCTAAAATTTCACTGATCAAAAGTTATACCGGCAGCAACCCGCTTGTGCTCATTTCCTTTAACATGGCCCTGCGCGACAGCAGCTACGATGTGGTGCAGGCATCCATTGAAAAGCTCTGTGCGCTGGACGAAATAAGCCGCAAGTCGTACCTCGACCTTGTAAAAGACATTTATGGCATGAACAACAGTGTGAATATAAAGTACCACGAGCTGAGCGCAGTGTACCGGTTTGAGGCCGACATGCATACCAATGCACTGGTTGATTACACTTCGAACCAATGGGAGTTCCGCACCAGGAACAATGCCTTTGCTTCGCTTAAGAACCTGAATGTGTGTAATGAAAAACTGGTGATCAACCTGTTCGATGCCATGCTGAGCACCAATTCAAGACTGGCCGGTCCCGCTTCCGAGCTGGCCAGTTACCTGGCCGCACAGGCCGCTAACTCAAGCATGATCCGTGCGTACTACCACAAACAGGAATACACCGAAGCACAAAAAGAGGTCCTTAAAAGATACCTGCCCGTACTGTAAAACCAGCTGGGTAACATAAAGTTGATTGAGCTGTACTGAACTTGCGTTTGCTTATCGGGTA
Organism: Bacteroidota bacterium; assembly: GCA_040385895.1. GTDB lineage: Bacteria > Bacteroidota > Bacteroidia > UKL13-3 > UKL13-3 > UBA6183. The sequence goes on along the minus strand of JAZKGM010000371.1, from coordinate 13,757 downwards.
AATTGCCTTACTTTTGCAGCCGGAAAAATTACAATAAACATGAGCGGAAAAATCACATTTACCATGATCAAGCCGGATGCAGTTGCAAACGGGCACACTGGAAAGATCATTGATCACATAATAGGAAAAGGCTATAAACTGGTGGCGATGAAATACACCCGTTTAAGCGAAGAAAAAGCTGGGGAGTTCTACGACATTCACCGTGAGCGTCCGTTCTTTAAAGACCTGGTAGGTTTTATGAGCTCAGGACCGATCGTGGCTGCGGTGCTTGAAAAAGACAATGCGGTTGCTGATTTCCGTAACGTAATAGGCGCAACAGACCCTGCAAAAGCAGAAGCCGGAACCATCCGTAACCTGTATGCCAAATCAATTGATGCGAACGCGGTTCACGGTTCCGATAGCGATGAAAATGCGGCTATTGAAGCTTCATTCTTCTTCAACGGTTTCGAACGGTTTTAAGATGTGGTTGCGGGCGTAAGCGCGGCAATCTTCTTATCAATAAAATAATAAAACAAAAGGCGCACTTTATCGGTGCGCCTTTTGTTTTTATCATACTGCCGGGTGGAGTCGAAGCATATTGACCAACCCGATTCCTTCTCCCGATAGCTCATCGGGGCGCTCAAACTGACAAGGGTTGTGTGTGCAGATCGAAAGCTAAGCCTGGAGTGAACAGACTAACAAAAAAGGCCTCCCGCAAATTATTGCAGGAGGCCTTTTTATGTATCTTATAAAGATTATTTTACGGTATCCATATGAATGATCAGGTCAACCACTTTGTTGGAGTAACCCCACTCGTTGTCATACCATGAAACCACTTTCACGAAATTGTCGTTTAAAGAGATCCCTGCTTTTGCATCAAAAATAGAAGTGCGTGAATCGCCAAGGAAGTCGTTCGACACCACTTCATCTTCTGTATAACCCAGGATGCCTTTCATTTCGTTCTCAGAAGCTTTTTTCATGGCTGCCTTAATGGTTTCATAGCTGGCACCTTTTTCTAAGCGACAAGTTAAATCAACCACAGAAACGTCAGGAGTGGGAACACGGAAGCTCATGCCGGTTAGTTTTCCTTTTAATTCAGGAATTACCAGGCCCACTGCTTTTGCAGCACCGGTTGATGAAGGAATGATGTTCTGGTAAGCGCCACGGCCACCTCTCCAGTCTTTTGCCGAAGGGCCGTCCACTGTTTTTTGGGTAGCTGTAACTGCATGCACGGTGGTCATTAAACCTTCCAGGATGCCGAAATTATCGTTCAATACCTTGGCAATAGGAGCCAGGCAGTTTGTCGTACAAGAAGCATTGGAAACCACTGTCATATCAGCGGTATATTTGTCGTGGTTCACACCCATTACAAAAGTAGGGGTGTCGTCTTTTGCAGGGGCGCTCATGATCACGCGTTTGGCACCTGCTTTAATATGGCCTGCAGCATTTCCTTTTTCAAGGAACAAGCCGGTCGATTCCACCACATATTCAGCACCCACTTCGTCCCATTTCAGGTTTTCCGGGTTCTTTTCGGCTGTTACACGGATCTTTTTACCGTTCACCACCAGGTTGCCGTTCTCTACAGCAACTTCGCCATTAAAACGGCCGTGGGTGGAGTCGTATTTAAGCATATACGCCATGTAATCCACCTCGATCAGGTCGTTGATGCCTACAATTTCTACTTTAGGGTTGTTGATGGCAGCCCTGAAAACCAAGCGGCCAATGCGGCCAAAACCATTAATACCTATCTTCATGTTTGGGTTTTATTTGTGTTTTGATAATCAGATAATAAGTGGTGCAAAGGTATCCTTCTGAAAATTTTTAACAAATCTTTTTGCTTTTTAAAAATGATCCCTACATTTGCACTCCCGAAAACAACAATCTGGTCCGTTGGTCAATCGGTTAAGACGCTTCCCTTTCACGGAAGAATGAGGGGTTCGATTCCCCTACGGACTACAAAGCCTCATCATTGCGATGGGGCTTTTCTTTTTTACGGCAGATTGAGTGAAGAACGGAACCTTTATTCTATTATGGCTTTGTAGGCCGCGGGAATACCAGCCCTGCAAGTGCTGAGCTGAACCTCATTTAGAGGTAGCGGAGTGGAAAGTCGAAATCAACGAGTTTACCATACACCTACTGCGCGTAAGGTTATTGGTAAATAATATTAAATCTTTTATTTTTAACCTTATTTTTCAACCCTCCCCCAGTAATTGCATAAACGGAATGAAAACGAGGAATACTACATGCACATGGCTGTTGTTGGCGATAAAAAGGCTAAGTATAATGATATGCATTTTCTCAGCAGCCCCGGTTTTACATGCGCAAACTCATTATTTCGGAATAGACGGGCTGATGATAAGCAGGGATTCTTCTGCACCCGAACTTTTTATGACGGGCGAGTTCCACGGTTATTCATCCAATACATCTGTTGAAGAAGCATATATTAAATACCTTACCCTCAATCATCATGTCAGAACAATATTGCGGGAGGAAGGTTATGGATTAACCTATTTACTGCGAAAATATTTAAGTACCGGTGATACCGTATTTCTAAATTTATTTACTTCGGATCTGCCGTTTAGTTTTGAGGAAACAAAAAAATATATTGTTACATTAAAACAGATCAACGATCAGTTGCCGACAGGTGAAAAGTTAAACCTGGTTGCTATTGATGTAACAGAGAATGACTGGCAGCCTTATGTTAAAAACTTTTTCAGGCTTATTCTGGATCGGGAGGTTTATAATCCATCATTAAAACAAGAGATCGATTCATTCATTGAAAGCAACAATTTTCCCCTCAACATCTCTGGTATAAAAAGGCTTCTCACCGGTTACCAAAACAATTCAGATTATTCGTTGGAGTTTGATCGCATAGTCAATTCTTACGTTAACTGGCAGTTTATAAAGAAGAGGTTATACAGGCAGCGTGAATATTATCTTTATAAAAACATCTTACAGGCGCAATTGCTTTTTAAAGGTAATGTGTACATCAATTTTGGTAACCATCACACACTTGTAACACCCAAGCACACCGCATATTATTTAAAAAAAGATACATCCTTTAAGTACCAGGTATCTGTTGCTAACCCATTTTATTATAACTGCATAAATAGACTTGCAAATCGTAAACCGCACTACTCAAAAAACAAAGGATACTTTCATAAACGGTATTTTGAACAAACCATCAAATGTGCAAATTTGAGTAGGGGCATTTATACAACAAAAGTAAAAGGCGAAACATATATTATTCATGTAAACCAGCCTGGAATGACAGCAATAAAATAGCCGCCCATGCTGCCGTGCGAAACGAAGTTCAGTGAAGCTGATCCTGTCGCGTGGTAGCGACACACACTTTTACTTCTTACTCAAGTTCTCTGCATTATTTGCCAAAAACGCGGCTATTGCCGCTTTAAATGCGCTCGACAGGTTCTTTTCCAGCGCCATCATGGTGTATCTCATCTTCTGCTCCGGGTCGTTCATTTGCGCTTTTGCAAAGGCCACCGCTTCGCTGAAACGCTTGCGTTGCTGCTGCTGTGCTTCGGTGGGATGCTTTGCTGTAACAGGCATAACCGAAACAATGATCTGTCCGCCACATTTGCGGAACACCAGCTCGTTGTTCATCAGGCGGCCAAGCATCCGGGTGTTGGAATACAGCTAAGCTTTGCTGGCGTATCGATATTGGAGTGATTCATTATATTTGTTAAGCATAATTAACATCACATGTGGTCGAAAACAGCTACGGCACTTAACCTATCAGCAATATTCACAGCCCTTCTGTTGTATGGATGCGATCCGGGCGTAAATTATAAGCGAATTATTGTCAATCAATCTGATCATGACATCATGCTATACATTTATGAGGGCAAAACACCAGCCGGCCCATATGCTTATAAACAGGATGCGCTCCTCCTAAAAAAACATTCCGAAACGATAATAGCCGAAACCACGACCTTACACCAGGCACGTGAATACGAAAATTGCTACTCCAATGCAGATTCGATCGTGGGTAAAATTGATCACCGTGATTCCCTATCCCTGGACATTGATATAAACGATGCAGCCAACTGGAAGTTCAGCCGCCTAAAGAAAAGTTTTGGAGATGGAGGAGTATGTGAATGCCGCTTGGTCATTCATCATAATGATATTCAATAAAGGCTAAACCGGTATCATTTAAATGCATAAAAGACTTGCACTTGATGCAGGTCTTTTTTTTACATGCTTGCTAAATACAGCAAATGCTGTATTGCGCTCCTGCGCCCGCAAAAATACTTTCGCTTCGTTAAAAAACATTTTGCTGAAGCACATCAACAGCTATTGTCAACCCTTAATAAATTACACATATGAAATTGAAACTACTATTTGTCATGGTCCTGGTAAGTCCATGTGTTTATTCGCAAGGCCTGATGGGGAAAGCCCTGGCCAAGCTGGCCAAAGCCATGGCCCCTCCTCCCGCCACAGTAAGCAACCTCGACCAGGTGGTGCCGATGGCCGGCCTCTCCGGCAACCTGCACCCTGTGGAGCTGGGCACCATTTCGCAGTCGTTCTTTAATGGATGGACCACCGGTGGCGACATGGCCTGGCTCATGTTCACCCGCAAAGACACCAGCGCTTTTGTGAAAATAGATGGCACAGTAACGGTGAACGGGGTGCCTGTTGAATACAGCACGGCCGGAACGTATGCATTGATCAGCGGTGCGAATGCAGCTGCCCGCAAGGTGGAGATCACCACATCCACCGGCCAGAAAGCCGGCTTTACCATGGAGCCTGCCAAAAGCAAAGTAAAGGTGCTGTCGGTAAACGGGCAGAAAGACAACATCTCGCTCGACCTGACAAAAGATGTGGTGATCGAGCTGGAAAACACGGATGTGCCTGCGAATGCCATGCTGCGGGTAGACCTGGCCATTAACCAGGTGGGCATCAAAAGCCAGTATGGCGTTTGCTACATCAGGAGCGGGGCCAGCATAACCATTCCTGCAGCAGCGTTCCGCAACATCAATATCAAGCCTGCCGGGGGCGCGGTGTACAATTACAAAAAGAGCTTCATCAGCGTAACGGTGGAAACAACAGAACCTGCAGTGGGCGTAAGCGGTGCCTTCCCCGGTCTTACGTACATCCGCTCGTACAGCGATGGCAAATTTGTTACCATAAGCAAAGAGCCGAATTTGAATACAGGACTGGTGGCAAAAGGAAAAGAAGACCTGAAAGACGGAACAATGAGCTATGAGTTTTCCAAGCCCAATGCTTTTTCGAGCCGCCCTTTACCGATGATGAAAAAAATAGGGATCAGCTCCATTTCTGTCATGGGCAAAACCGTTTCCGTCTCATCGGTGATCACGCAGGAGAAAGATAACCTGAAAGGCGAAGCACAAACCACCAAAACAACCACGGTTACCTTCCCGCAACAAACAAACGAAACCTGGGAAGCGGTGATTGCAAAGCTTTACCCGCAGCTGGCAGCAATTGTTCAGAAAGAACTGAATGCAACCATTGTTCCGGTTGAGGCGATACAAAAAACAGCAGCATACCAGTCTGTTTCAAAATATGCGCAGGCTGAGGTGAATACCGCGAAGGAATTTTTAATAGACTACGACCATGCAAGCCCGCTAAGAACCATGCCTGTTGGCCAGGGTGCGGGGGCTTACGGCATCAATGAAAAAATGATGAATGAAGCCGGTGTGGATGCCCTGATGAAGATCAGCCTCTCGCTGGAAGTGCAGCAGGACGGGGATTATGGCGTGCTGGTGCCTAAGCTCACGTTTGAAATTACAGGCAAGGCCAACGGAAGGGAAACCGCAACCGTTTATTACTCGGGTACGCTCACGGGAAAAGGTGTTCCATCAGAAAACATAGGCTTACGCGTAGAGTATGCTTCGGCCAACGGGATAACGGGAGATACCAAGGGAAGGAACAGCGACAAGACCTATCACCATGCCGGAACCATCGGCAGTGATGAACTGGACCGCATCGTCCGCAGATCCGACCTGCTGGCCCTTTTCGCCAAAGGACTGAAGGAGATCAAAGACCAGGAGAAAGCGAATGGCGATTACGAGGTGGTGTGGCAGCTGCAGCAATAAACCTGTAAAAAATTTAAAGGCCCGGGCATTGCCCGGGCCTTTTTTGTAGTCCATGAAATACTACCAATAAGAATTATACGAAAATGTCATTGCGAACGGAATCCCGAAAGCTTTCGGGATGGAGTGCGGCAATCTGGTGTTTAGCTATAATAGCCTACATTAACAACTCCGGAAAGGTTTTGAATAAAGTACCCGTAGTAAAAAGATGCATTAACTATCTTCGCGCCTTTAAAAAACAGACAAGATATGGCCTCGGGTTTTTTTGCAATTTTAGACGACATAGCAGCTTTAATGGATGATGTAGGCATAGCGGCCAAGGTGGCTACGAAAAAAACCGCGGGCATATTGGGCGATGACCTTGCGGTGAATGCAGAAAAATCTACGGGCTTTCTTTCCTCGCGCGAAATCCCGGTGCTTTGGGCCATTACCAAAGGCTCCTTTATTAATAAGCTCATCATCGTTCCTGTTGTATTGCTGTTGAACGTGTTTTTACCGGTGGCCATCAAGATCGTTTTGGTGCTGGGCGGGTTTTACCTGGCTTACGAAGGAGTGGAAAAAACAGTGGAATATATATTCCACCGCAATAAGCCTGTTGAAGTAAAAGCGGCCGAAGTGATGGAAGATAACCTTGAAGCCGAAAAGGCAAAGGTGAAGTCGGCAGTGGCTACAGATTTTATTCTTTCGATAGAAATTGTGATCATTGCCTTAAGCACGGTTTTAGAAAACAGTGTGCAGATACAGATCCTTACCGTGTCGGTTGTTGCATTGCTGGCAACAGTAGGCGTGTATGGTATCGTTGCACTCATTGTGAGGATGGACGACCTGGGCTTCAGGTTCATCAGGCGATCGGGAGGGAAGGGCGCTTTAAATGCCCTGGGTACGGTTTTGGTAAAAGCACTGCCGCTTATTATTAAGCTCCTGGCCTTTGTAGGCACCATTGCGCTGATCCTTGTATCGGGTGGCATATTTGCGCATAACATTCCTGTTTTACACGGAATTTTTCCTGCACTGCCTTCCGTGGTAACGGAGTTTGTATTTGGGGTCCTGGCCGGGTTGATGATAGTGGGAGTAATGAAAGGCGGAAAGAAGGTGGTTTCCTTGTTCAGCCGGTAAATATCGAAGCAACAGGTGTTGCCAAGTTACCCGGCTTAAAACTTATGCCATCAAAAAAATAAAAAAGAGTCCGGTATTTGATAAAATCCAAATATAAATAAGGATTTAGCCTCCGCTGGTTTCGCAATCTTCTAACGTCTTTAAAATTACTTTTAAAGATCTCCCGAAGGGTAAAAAAGCCTGATTTTGAAGAGCGGTTGAGCCATGATGAAATAGTGTTAATTTTTCAAATATTAGCCGGACTCTCCTGCAACAATAAAGCTATTTGTTGATTTATTAAAATGCAAACAATGTAATTATTTGAGAATGCGCGCGGCAGTCTGGTGTGCAGGTACAACACGGTTACGGGATCCCGTTTTAGGTTGACCGCTTACTGCTTCGGATGATCTCATAGATGTACAACGGAACCGACCAGCCTAACCAGAAAAGGGATGGAGAAATGTCTTCAAAACTTCCCAAACGCTGAACGAAAGTGCTTTTGTAAAGCAAGCCCGAGATCACAAATGCAAGGGTTACGATGTAACTTCTTATCATCCATTCCCGGTGAAGCCTGAACCTCTTTTTTATGGCAAAGAAATAAGCAAGAGAGGTTGAGCTGATCCAAACACTTACCCAGACCTGGAGTGAGAAAGCATAAGGTAAGTTCACTTTGTAAGCGGTGGTAAATGCCAGGATCACCGCACAGGAACTGCTTACAAGAATGGCCAGCAGATAGAGCATACCGAGCATACGGTGTA
>JAZKGM010000371.1:4830-5844 GCA_040385895.1 Bacteroidota bacterium | reverse complement strand
TTCCGGCTGTATTTTCTTAATTTTTCCCAGAACTGGATAATGCCGAGGATTAACGCGCCACCGCCCGCGGTAATGTGTGCGATCAAAACCCATTTAAGGGTATAGTATTTTCCCAGGGCTTCGGGTGTCAGTTCTAGAAAATGATCGGCACCGTGCATAAACGACCATGTAATAAAAACCACCAAAGCCCAGATCGAAATGGGTACGATGTCGGTTGTACCGGGTTTAAACAGCTTGCTGTTTTGCATGATATGATCCTGTTAAGTTCGGTCAAAGATCAAACCTGCAGAAACCTTACACAATAACCGAAAAAAGATTCGGTATGATAACAGCCGGTTTAATCGGGTAATTTTGTGGCAACAGATTGCTTATGTACGAAAGAAAAACAGACGAGAATTTAGATTGTGGTATTTACGTGGCAACGAAAGTTTTGGGAGGGAAATGGAAATGCTGCATCCTGGATGCCATTAACAGAGGAATAGCGCGCCCTGCAGCGATATATCGTTATATCCCCGAAGCCTCCAAAAGGGTTATTGAAATGCAGCTGGCCGAGTTGTTGTTTTATGGCGTGATTGAAAAACACACGCAGCATACGTATCCCAAAAAAACGGAATATAGTTTAACGGCTTTTGGCAAAAGCACATTGCCTATTTTATCACACATGGATGAGTGGGGCTTAACCCATGCCGAATTTATAAAAGAACGCCAAAAAGAAACCAGGTTTGCCGGGATGTAATGCCGTAGTCTGGATTATGTGACTGCGAGCGAAGCCTAAGCGGAGCGCGGCAGTCTGGGGTGTAAGTAAATGTTGTTACCACAATGGCGATAACGGGGGCTTCCTGTTTCTGGTTCATGGTAAGTCTAATGCCCGCAAATCACCAATATGCTTTTGCAGCATAAGTTAAACCCGGAAAAACACGGTTTGTTATGCCCTGAGGATCTTCTCCATCTTACGGCCCTTTGCCAATTCATCCACCAGCTTGTCGAGGTACCTTGTCTGTTGCGTTAAGCGGT
>JAZKGM010000371.1:0-4820 GCA_040385895.1 Bacteroidota bacterium | reverse complement strand
CCACGCGGTAGCCGCAAATTACCCCGGTAATGAGGTGTGCATTCGGATGGAGTGCAGCCTGCTGAAAGAAGGTTTCAAAAGTTACTTTCTTTTCAATGAGCTCCTGCAGCTTTTTTTCATTGTAACCGGTTAACCACCCGATCACCTGGTGCAGTTCTTCTTTGGTCCGGCCTTTCTTTTCCACTTTTGTAACATAGTGCGGGTATACCGAAGCGAATGTCATTTTTGCAATGCGTTCATCATGATTACTTGTGTTGTTCATTGTATGTTGAAGTTTACTTTGTCAATGTACACCATGTTTAGTCGAACAACGCCATTTGCACCATCCGTTCACGTACCTGCTTCACAATAACGTGTTCAACAACATTCACCGGCTTTGCTGCAATGCGTTCGGTGATGCAAAACAAAGGGGTTTCCCCGTATCGGGAAGCCACAATGATCTGTGTATGTCCGCAGTGTTCCTGGAAAACAGTTGAAGCGGTTTGCGGGTCGTTATTCTCTTTGGAAAGATGGGATAAGAATACGTGGCTTAAGAACGAAGAGCGGTGGCTGGTAAATAATTCCAGTGCCTGCTCATTCGATAAATGCCCCTTATGGCTGCTGATCCTTCTTTTGAGGTGAGCAGGGTAGTGACCTGTTTCGAGCATGGTCACATCATAGTTGGCTTCGAGAAAAACAGCATGGCACTGTTTGAAATAACGGATCACATTATCGCATACACTCCCTATGTCTGTCATTACGCCTATGCATACTTCCCGGTTTTTTACCACGTAACTAAAAGGTTCTGCAGCATCGTGCGATTTGGGAAACGGGATCACGGACAACTCCCCGATGCAGATCGTTTCATGCGGCCGGAAGCTGCGGATCAGTGCAGGATCAATGGCCAGGCTTCCTGCCATAAGTGTTGGTGCGGTAATATAAACGGGGATCCGGTACTTTCTTGAAAGCACTTCCACTCCGCGGATATGGTCGCTGTGTTCGTGCGAAATAAAAATGGCCCTCACCGTTCTTACATCCAGGCCAAGCCGTTCCATGCGCCTCTCCGTTTCACGGCAGGAAATTCCGGCATCGATCAATACAGCATCTTCTGCATTACCTATGTAATAACAATTGCCGTTGCTTCCCGAATTTAATGATGCGGTGTATAGAGCCATGTATGGAACAAAGAAACAAAAATGCTTTTACCGGAATGGTTTGTGTTGACAAAAAAATAAACTAAAAACGTTCTATGTCATTGCTTATAAACCACACAGAAGTTATTGCTTTACAAACTTACCGGCAATAATTATATTGTATCCGCTAATCATCCTGCAGCACAGTTGTTATATGGAAACCCATCATTCAGATCCGATTGCTATCGGATGCCTCAATTGCAATACGGAAACACACGGTAAATACTGCCACGAATGCGGCCAGAAAACCGGCACGCACCGCATTACCTTGTCGCATTTTATTACACACGACCTTGTGCATGGTGTGTGGCACCTGGACAAAGGCCTTTTGTTCACGCTTAAAGAATCTGTTTTACGGCCGGGCTATATGGCGGTGAATTACATCAGGGGAAGCCGTACGAAGTATTACAATGTGTTCTACCTGGCATTGCTGGTAATAGGGCTCAATGTACTGGTTTCACAATATTTTCACGGGCAAACGGCTTCGCATGAAAGTCCGCAGGCTGCAGGAATTGTGCTGGAAAAAGACACCGTTGATATTTCATACTATATCAACCATTACTTTAAGCTGTTGTTGTTCCTGCTCGTGCCTTTTTTTGCTTTTGCGGGGTTAAGAAGCTTTAAAAAATTAAACTTCAACTTTGCCGAACATGCTGTTATAGGAGGGCATTTATTGCTTACCGGAACGCTTTGGTCATTTGTATTGATCCTGTTTATGCAGGCTGCATTCCGCCAGCCGTACCTTGTTCTGGATTATGTATTATATGGCCTTCTGGGGGTGCTGTTCTTATTGCCGGTGCGCATTTATTACCAGGCAACCCGCACACAATACAAGCTGCTGCGTTTCCTTGTCCAAATCATTTTATGGTACGTGTGGTTCTTTTTTCAGGTGTTCCTGGTTATGGTGGTTGTTGCAATGCTTACAGGTAAAACCAACATAAAGCTTTAGGCTGGTGCATAGCACGTATTTTGCGTATTATGGCATGTCACTGCGAGCCTAGCCTAAGCGTAGCAACCAGCGTGTTCGTTCCAGATTATATTAAACACACGCATTAAAAAGCTTGCCTGCCCGGGCGGGATGCGCGTACACGGAGGGTTATTGCTATACTTTATTATCGGGATGTTGTAAAATAGTGTTGGCGCTTTCCTATAAGAATTGAGGAAGTGCCACAGATTACACAGATTTAAGCTAAAGAGTTGCAAGGCACTTTTCGTTACATCCAATTAATGATCAATGATCAGGGAAGCACTTAACTGGACGCTGTATCTGTGAAATCTTCCACCTGCTCAAAATCTTCCTTCGCGGTAAAATGCTCCAGCCCCAGCACCAGAAGCAAAGAGCTGGTGAATGTGATTTTTTGCATAAGCGGTAGCCAGGTTCTGTCGGCTGAGCCATAAAGAAATAAAGTACAGTAAAAGATAAGCAGGCAAAGGATGCAAAAGAATTTGAACAAATGAAGCTTCGACCTTAAAACATAAATAGTAATGTAAAACAGGTTGATCAGGAACAATGTGCTTGCAATAATTACCATTAAGCCATGCAGTGCTGTTACGGTTAAAAGAATAAACAGCATGCTGCCTGCACCCACGTATTTTATGATACCGGCTGAACGTTTTTCGGGGATCTTTTTTGAAAAATTGAGAAAGAACAATGCGATGCTTACCGAAAGAAACACCATTGCTGCATCGGCCCACCCCCTTGATGGGTTGTCTGAACCATTTGCCGCTTTCGCATCAAACAGGTCGCTGATGTAGTTTTTTGTCCAGTCGAACCCGATGGCATTTTTGTCGGATTGTGAACCTCCCGGGTAAACGAAGGTTGCAATGATTAACAGAGCAACTGAAACAGTTACTCCTGCCAGAACGGAATATTTTTTAAGCATCTGGATCGGTTAAGTTTTTATTCAATTCTTTTTCAAAACAAACACTGCTTTCAACATGCTCATATTGCCCGAAGTTGGGGATGATGGTATATGTACTTTTCTTATAAAGTGCGATTGCTTCCGGTTGTTTTTGTCCCGTTTCAAGGATGCATTTTTTCATGTTCATTTCCCTGGCCCATTCTTCAAGTGTTTTCAACACCAATGAGGCAATTCCCTTTCCGCGTTTATGGGGCGAAACAAACATTCTTTTCACTTCCATCGCATCTTCCGAATACGCTTTGATCGCCCCGCAGGCAACAGCAGTTTCATCTTCATATGCTACCACAACATGTTTGATCATGTCGATCTTATTAAACTGGGCAAAAAAAGAATGCTCTTCTCCATCCCTGATGCGCAGGTCCTTGTCAAGTTCCATTACCAGTTCCTGGAAATCAGCATTGCCGGAGTCGGTTCGTATACATTTGATCATGGTTTCATTCTTTTCCTTTTTTATTACTTAGCCATGCAATATTAAACACGGCTGTTAAATAGTATGTATGAAAAACGGGTGCATGGTTATTATTATGTGAGGCGCTTATTTTAAAGATTTCAAAAGCGTTTCCGCTTCTTTCTTTCCTTTTCCGTTAAGCCCGATCACGGTTTGAAGAGACCTTTTAGCGGCTGTTTTTTCACCTGTAGCCATATAGGTTTTTGCCATCAGCAGCATGCCATCTTCGTAGCAGGCAGATGCGGGATCCGTAATGAGATCCGACAAAACCATCCTGCAGCTGTCGTATTGCTTAGCCTGGTAATGCACCAAAGCCGATTGATAAACTACAGAATCGGGGATATGGGAAATGCTTCGGGCACCACGTAAATTATTATATAAGCCTGCATTATTGTTATTGGCCGAGTATGCAGAGGGGTAAGTTTCCCTGCTCTTTTTAGCCGCAGGCATCTTTTCAGCAGCATCCTGTACTGTTTCAGCATTGGCTTGTTTTTGTGCTTCTTCCGAAAACTTATCCTGCCGGCTGCCCGGTGCAACTTCACGTATGGAAGCATCGGCAACGCTTAAAGAAGAACGTTCCTGCTCAATTTCTGTTTTCTGTTCAGGGTCTGTTAAGGCCCGTTTGCTGCTAATCGCCTGTCCGTTTGCCAGGGCCAAAGATTTGGCGGGTTTGCTTCTTGCGGGCGCATGATCAGCCTGTGGTACATCAACCGGCACATCTTCGCTGCGGATCGTTTCCTGCTTCTCTTCCACAGGTTTCTCCGCGCTCAACTCCGGTTGCTGGCGCAAAGCAATGGGTTTTTCTACTGTCGGGGTGAACAGGTACCAGGTTATTCCGCATGCCATTAACAGGATGGCAGCAGCAGCATACCATGCCGTGTTTATGCGGATCGTTTTTCGAGGTGCGGTGTGTAAGCTCACGGCCTCATTAATCTTCTTTACATGCTGCTCCAGCAAGGCAGGCTGTTCCATTAAGCCTATGCCCTCCAGGATGTCTGCACAGAGTACACACGAAGCCGCATGCCGGAGCAGCAGCTCTTTGCCGCTTTCATCCAGCCTTCCGGCAGCATAATCCTGCCAGGTTTCGTTGCTTATACAGCCTGTTGCATCCATACCAATAGTAATCCTCCAAGTATTATTCCTTTATCGTTCAATGCCAGTTTCAGGTTTCTTCTTCCGTTCTGGATATGGCTTTTTACCTCGTTCTGGCTATAGCCGGTTAATGTTGCGATCTCTTCATAACTTTTCAGTTTCAGGTAAAACAGCTCAATACATTCC
>JAZKGM010000370.1:4282-9710 GCA_040385895.1 Bacteroidota bacterium | reverse complement strand
AGCTGTTTTCCGCATTTTCATTTACGGAACCGGAACGCGTTACTGTTAAATCATCAATTGAATAGTAGTTATCACCTAAAAGTAGTGCCCTTCTTGAATCAAAGGCCGTTCCGATCTGGTGCTTGTAAACCCGGGTTGCAGTGTCACCGGTGGTTATAACAGTTGGTGCTGTGATGTCGCGAACAAAAATGCGTTGCCTAACGGTGTCTGTTAAAGCAAATTCATCTTTAATCACCCAGGTCAGCATATAATTTCCGATCACTGCCGAATCAACATAACCAGACCTGTTGATCAAAGCCGGGTTCATGATATTGCCCAGGTAGTCTGTCGCTGTTGGCTTAGCAATAAGATTAGAAAGGGTATCTTCTTTTACTTTCACATAGATCGTGTCATTTGCATTCAATGCAAGTTTCGGCCCGTTCCTGTTAATTTCAACCTGGATCACCCTGTATACAGTATCACTCACATTATCATACAGATCTCTCACATAATATTTTTTGTAATAAAAACCTACTTTGGTAATGTCGAGGTTAGTTATTGACTCGTACTTGTCGCTGATGTCACCTTCTATGTCATCATTTGCGGTTATTCCGGGATCATTAAATGTTTTGTTCAGCTGCATCCTGAAAACCGAATCACCTTTAAGGGATATCAGCGGTGCATTTTGATTAAGACCGATCTCAAGGGAATAATCTTCAAAACATCCCGAACTGGCCATATCGGCCGTGAGCTTAGAGTTGGCTTCACTAATACCAACCCTCATTCTTAAAACACGACCTACATCAATGTAGTTTGGTACACGGAAACTGGCAATAGCTGTCAGTGTCTTTTTATTCACTTCACTGTAAATTAATTCTCCCGATGCAAGGAATGTTCCATCGAGGGAGGTATCTACCCACACTTTCCTATCCATAGGGCTAACTGCAGAATTTCTTGATACTTCAATCTTATAGTCGACCCCGCGATACAGGACAGCTGTTTTGCGGGCAAATATGGTGTCATAAATAGGCGTTTTAAGATTGGTTGTGGTATCAAAACCCGCAAGCGGTATGCTCACCCTGGTGATACCAATGTCATTACCGGATGCGATCGGATTTTCTGTATCCGGGCGGTTATATGCAATAACACTTAAAAAGAATGGTTTCTCCAATGAATCATAGGCAATCGAATCTCTTGTGGTCAGATCAGGATTTGTGATGGTTATTGTGTTAGATACTGCAAGCTTAACATTATACTGGCCTTGCGCATTTAACCTTACAACCGGATTTTGACTGGTAGAGTTCGTACCCTGCACGTAAGTTACGGTATTAGGTGTGATGGTCCATTTCCATGTAAGTGCACCATTTTTAGTTTCATCAAAAAGTTTGAACACATCTGTTGTGAAACCGGCAGGACGAGGACTGCTGAAATTTACAACAGGACCTGTTACGATCGGCCTTACCCGAACCAATTTACAAAACTGGCTTGTGCCTTTGCAATTGGTAACAAGTAAACAAATATTTCTGATGTATTCCCCGATCCCGGTATTAATAAACGTAAAATTCACACCATCACGCAAGTCAGATTCGTAACCGGTATTATTAAACGGATCCGCATCACTATCCAAACCATCCGCATCCCATGCATAAAACAAATTTCCTTGCCCCGTGCTTTGGTTTGTGTATTTCACATTGTAACCTGAGTACACTACGTCAGGGCAGGTAAAAAGTGCTTTAGGTGGTCCGTAAGTAGCAGGAACAGAGGTAAATTTCATCACGAAGCCCGAATCGGCAGCCTGTTGTTCCCCAGCTCCGCATTTCCATTCTAAAACGATCCTCCCTGAATTTGAGGTAATGGTTCTTAATGAAGGGGGTATGCTAGGTCCGCCTAAGCGGGCCAGAATAGGACCTGTTTTACTGATGTCATGCACCAATAATGAATCATTCGTTCTGAACCTGAACTGTTCTATTGTCAATGTAACTTTTGAAGCACAAGGAGCTATGGTATAAAATTTTCCATTCAGGAAATCTGCAGGGATACCCTGAACCCTGTTATAATAATTCACAGCCGGTCCGCCATTATCATACAGATATCCTTCATCGGTAGTTATTAGCGTATCAAGAGGTCCAATTATACCAGAATTTATTGCCGTACCGGAAATCACTTCCACATAGTTCGGCCTGCAAAAAGTATCAACCCCTATTGCATTTTTAGCAATAAGGCAAATTCCATATTTACCACCTTCCTGGGCAAAAAACGATGGTGTTTGAACAAGTGGACTCGGAAGAAAATCATTATTGGCCTGGTTAGGGTCATTACATATATAACATTTAGGTGTCAGATACCATTCCCATTCAGTTGGCCCGTTCTGGCTCAGATCATACAATGGTATTCTTTCGGCATTACCAATAATGTACTTATCAATAAAGAAATTAGCTTTAGGTTTTTTTGTAGCAAGCCCCACGTAAACAAGTTTTGTGGTGCTATCCACGCCTAAGTTATTTCTGGTTACAAGGGTAACTTTATATGTACCTACATTTTCGAACTTGAACTTGAAAGCACGGTTGATCGTATCGATAAAACATCCAAATTGCGGGTGACATTTATAAATGGGAGACACATTAAATGCCCCTGTAACAGGAGTTACTCTCCAATAATTCCTGACGTCATAGGTTGACGTATTTACAAATGTATAAGGGCTGTTAATCCACACCGTATCAATACCCGGATCATAAGCAAAGCTGGCAATGGGAGGAGCTAACTGTGCATGAACATTGATAAAGGGTAGAAACGTTAATAAAACAATTAAATATTGTAATTTTCTTTTCATGATGTAACTGAATGTAACTGCTAATTTAGAAAATAAAATTGAAAATTAAAAATCTATTTAAAATTTTCATTCACCAAAAACTCATAATCGTTTAAGGTATTCAAAAAGGCGATCAGGTCTTTTTTGTCCTGTTCTGTTAATTTTAACCCGCCCTGGGCCACATGGGTTTTTAAGTTCTGATCGGTGGTTGGCCCGCTTTTAACACCTGAGTTATAAAACTCCACTACCTCTTCCAGGGTGGTAAATCGCCCATCATGCATGTATGGGGATGTAAAGGCAAGGTTCCTCAAAGAGGGCACTTTAAATTTTCCATCATCTTCTGCAATGCTTGTAATTGCACCAAGGCCTTTATCTGCAGGGATCGAATCGAGCCCGTTATTATGAAACCTGTAGTTGGTAAAAAAAGGGCTGCGGTCATTACCGTGACAATGAAAACAACCACCTTTGTCTTCCCTTGAAAACACGCTTAAACCATTTAATTCCTGCTCGGTCAGTTCAACCAAACCCTGTTTGTACTTATCATATTTAGAGCCTGCAGAAATTAATGTCCGTTCAAACTGCGCAATGGCATACATTACATACTTAATCGTTACAGAATCAGTTCCAAATGCTTTTTTAAACAAGGCGGGATACTCCGGATGGGCCCTTAGCTTATGTTCAAGAGCACTTAAACCCTGGTTCATTTCCAAGGGATTTTGTATGGGAGCTATCACCTGGTTTTCCAGGTCAGGATTACCGCCATCCCACATAAACCGGTGGGCCGTGGGATTAAACATTTCTGCCCACCCGAGATTAAAAAGAGGCATGGCGTTTCTTAAACCTGTTTTACCATCAACACCAGTGCTGAACTTAGTATTATCTACAAAAGAAAATTCTTGTTTATGGCAGCTGCCACAAGAAATACTATTATCCACAGACAAGAGCTTATCGTGAAAAAGCTTTTTCCCCAAGGCAATTCCTTCTACCGTAAGCGGATTATTTGCCGGAATGGTTAAAGAGGGAAATCCGTAAGGTATTTTCAGGGAATATGGCGTTGGTTTAAAAACAGCTGTAGTATCAACGCGAACAACCGGTTCGGGAGCATGCTGTTCCTCTTCCCTTTTACAGGAAATAAGGAAGCACAATGCGGCCAATACCAGCCAGTATTTTTTCAGTCCTAAAACCATTATTGAACAGAAGTGATTACAAATACCCCTGATTGTATATTATCCCTCAGCACAGGTGCCCCTTCGCTTGAAGCGGAATGGATCATTGATGGCATTGTTCTCAGGTTATAGTTTGTGGGCGTTGTAAAAACATCGGCCAGGTTAAATTCTGTATTTATTGTGATCGCATTCGACTTTTGTTTGAATGAGGCCAGATCTGCTTCAATAACAGGAAGGTTGGCAATGCCACCAATATCAAGCGCAAGGGGATTGTTTCCGTTAAACTTTCCTTTTAGCCTGAAAAAAATGTAACCGGTGTTCCAGCTCCAGAACATATCATTTGCTGGATTTAGTGCGCCTTCCTGTGCACCAGACGAATTGGCAACACTATCAACCCCAATGTAAAACCTGATCTTATTATACGTACCGGCCGGTACGTTTGTGATGGCCACTTTCATCGATGCGGCATCCTCTATATCAAGCAGGTTATAATTACCAAGGTTCACCCAGATGCCATCTGCATTTTTTAACTGCACATTTGAAAAATAATAGCGCAACTGTTCAATGCTGATCGTATCTCCTGCAGCTGTTACATAATCTGTGTTCTGTTTGAGGTCTGCAGTATTAAATTTGTGAACTACGTTTATCCCTAAACTCCCCGTTGCAGTATATCTTATTCCGTTAAAACCCTCTTCAGCAGGTTTTGCAGGCTCTTCTTTACAAGCACCTAATAACAAGAGCATTGATAATATGAATACAGCGTTTTTCATTTTCTTCTTATTTTTAATACTCAAATTTAGTTATTTGTAACCTAAATAATCTCTTAAAAACACTTTATGCCAAGTTTTGATATCGTTAACAAAATTGATTTACAAAAAGTTGACAATGCTATAAATACAGCTGTTAAAGAGCTTACCAACCGTTACGATCTTAAGGATGAAGATTGTAGCATTGAACTGGACAAAAAGAACAAACTGGTTAAGCTCCAGGCAAAGCAGGAAATGGCGTTGCAAAGCCTTATTGATATTATCCTGAATAAATTCACAAAACAACAGCTTGACCCGAGGCTGCTGGACCTGAGCAAAGAACCGCACGCCAGTGGAAAGCATGTGCTGCAGGAACTTGCTATTAAAGAAGGCCTTGATAAGGAAACCGCTAAAAAAATCACGGTATTTATTAAAGATGCGAAACTTAAGGTCCAGGCCAGCATCATGGATGACCAGGTGAGGGTGACCAGTAAAAGTATTGATGAATTGCAGGCTGCAATGGGAAAAATAAGAGGACATGATTTTGACACCCCTCTTCAATTCGATAACATGAGAAGTTAAGCCTGCTGCTACTTGCTTCTTTCAATTACAAATTCCACGAGTTGCTTCAGGTTGGCTTTGTAAGGCGAGTCTGTAAGGTTGTCGAGTATAGCTAATGCTTCGTTCTTATACTCGCTCATTGCTTTGCGGGTATATTCAATTCCACC
>JAZKGM010000370.1:2318-4272 GCA_040385895.1 Bacteroidota bacterium | reverse complement strand
TTCCACCATATGAATTTACATAACCGATCACCTCTGCAATGCGTTTTTTATCTGTATTGTAATTTTTTATGGAATTGATAATGTAACTGCGTGTTGCCTTATCTGCTTTGTTTATCGTATAGATGATCGGGAGGGTCAGTTTTTTTTCTTTCAGGTCGATACCGGTTGGCTTTCCGATATCTGCGTCCCCATAATCAAGCAGATCGTCTTTCATCTGGAATGCTATTCCTATTTTTTCGCCAAACAAGCGCATTTGCTCTGTTTGTTCTGCACCGGCACCGGCACTTGCAGCACCAATGGCGCAGCAGCTTGCTATTAAAGAAGCTGTTTTTTTACGGATGATATCGTAATACACTTCTTCACTTAAATTAAGGTTGCGTGTTTTTTCTATCTGTAACAATTCACCCTCGCTCATTGCTTCTACTGCAGTGCTCACAATTTCAAGCAGGTGAAAGTCTTTGTTCTTTACCGACAATAAAAGGCCTTTGCTTAACAAATAATCGCCCACCAACACCGCGATCTTATTTTTCCATAAGGCATTGATGCTGAAAAAACCCCTGCGCTCATCGCTGTCATCCACCACATCATCATGCACAAGGGTAGCTGTATGTAAGAGTTCTACAAGACTTGCAGCGCGGTATGTACTTTCGTTGATCCCTCCAAACAGCTTAGCCGCATAAAAAACGAACATTGGCCTTATTTGCTTGCCTTTGCGCTTAACAATGTAAGTCATAATGGTATCAAGCAAGGCCACGTTGCTTTTCATGGCCAACCTGAATTTGCTTTCAAACAAATCAAGCTCAGCGTTTATAGGGCCTTTTATGTGATCTATCGAACTCAAAATTTCGCAGCAATGTAGTCATAAATAAATAGCAATCCATTAAATATAGACGCTCATCTTTATGTGCTTTGTTATCAGTAAATTTCGGTTGCGTTTGCCGCACAATTTTTATTGTTTACCCGAATAATTACATTTGGCTTAACATGCCCGTAAATAAATACATCAAGCTGGTTGTCTTATTTTTTCTCCTGGTGCAGCAGACAACTTTTGCTTCAACAGTTTTATATGACGATTCCCGGGGCCTTTCCAATAACCATGTAACAAAGATGGTAAAAGATAAAACCGGCTTGTTATGGATCGCCACCCTAAACGGGCTCAATACCTTTGACGGGTATTCATTCAAGGAAATTGATGCATTCAGGGGGATTAAAATAAATGCATTGTGCTACGACCCTTCCGGGCGTTTTTTATGGATCGGTAGCAATAAAGGATTATACAGGATCTCCCTTTCCACCAATAAAATTGTTGACTACACTTCCCTGCTCCAAAAAAAAGAAGTTAGCGAACTTTTTGTTCATAACGATCTGCTGTACGTGGTGTTTTTCCATGGTACGGTTATCAGCATTGATGCCAATAATGAGGCAAGGGCTGTTTTTGGGATAAGGAGCTTAGGCGTTAAATCTTCCTACTTTGGTAAGAACATGGCTACAGACCATGCAGGCAATTTGTATTTTACATTAAACGGATCAAATCACTTGGTAAAGTTAAATCTTCCCAGCGGCATGGTGAAACTGTTAAACGACACCCATTCAAAAGAGGTCGTGGCCATCACATCAATGCCGGGCTTTTGTATGTCTTACCTGCAGAATGGCGGCATCAACCTTTTAGGAACAAGCCAGACAGAGGGCGATTTTACGCCTATGATTAATAAACCGGATACCAGGATCGGGGTATTTCATCGTTACCAGGATGAATTTTACGCTTCACTTCACGATAAATTTGGCGTTTTTGCCTTCAACCCCCAAACCGCAAGCTGGGAGCCGATCAAAAGCGACCAAAGCGTATCCTTTAAATCAAAGGTAATAACCTGCATATTCCGCGATGCATATCATGTGCTTTGGGTTGGCACAAATAAAGGATTGATCAAGATCGATATTGATGCTCCCAGGCATT
>JAZKGM010000370.1:0-2308 GCA_040385895.1 Bacteroidota bacterium | reverse complement strand
TTCAAGATCTTGTTTGACGGCTATTCACCACCTGTGAGCAACAGGCAGATCATAGAAAAAGATCGGGATGAGTTTTTCATAGCAACTTATTCGGGTATTTATCAATATCCACATACTAAAAAGAAACCGGTTCTGATTGACGCAAACCGGGAAGACACCGTTTTTCCTTTATACACCAGGGCTTTGCTGTATGATACCGCTTACCTGTATGCCGGAACGGAATCGCACAGTAATTTTTTTTACCGGGTTGACCTAAACACCCAGACCTGCGAAGGCTATTTTTTTAAAACCATTCCGGCCGGTGAACAGATCGCTGCTATTTATGGGCTGATGAAAGACAACAACGGGATCATCTGGCTGGCAACAGATCTTGGATTGGCATCATACAACAAAAACAAAGAGCTTGTTACCCTGCACACCCACGATAAGTTCAATGTAGGAAAAACCAGGTTATTCTACATCTCCAGGTCGCGAACCAAAGGAAAATTCTGGGTGTCGGGCCGCAATGCTTTTTATCTTGTTGATGAAAATAAAGGTGTAGAAAAAAGATATACTTCGGAAAGCTTATCAAAAGAGTTGATACAGTTTATAACCGATGACTTTATTTTTATTGATGAGGATGCGAAAGGGAAATTATGGATCGGTACAAAAAAATCGGGCATCATTGTATTTGATACCAAAAACGATACATACGAAAACATATCCCGCTCTGACGGGCTTTCGGCTAATGAAGCATATGGCGTTTTGTGGCAGAACGACAGTACAGCATGGATAAGCACCATTAATGGCTTATGCAGGTATAATACTTCCGGTAAAACATTCAACAATTATTTTTATGATGATGGGTTAAGTGATAATGAGTTTAACCAGAATTCGCTCTTAAAAGGCAGCAATGGTAATTTTTATTTCGGAGGGATCAACGGTATCAATTATTTCAACCCGGAAAACATAAAAGAGAGCAGAAGTATGCTTACCGTGTTCCTGGCATCTGTTGTTAAATGGAACCAGGGTTTGCAAACATTCGAAAATGCCATTAACAATGGCCGCATCCTTATGTCTCCACAGGATCATCTTTTAACATTCACGTTTGGTTTAAGCGACTTTAGCCAAACGGAAGGCCACTCCTATTTCTACCGCATAAAGGGTTTGTATGACAATTGGGTATCGCTGGGCAACCAGAATATTTTAAGGCTTGAGGGTTTGCCTGCAGGAAGCTACAAAGTGGAAGTGATGGGTTATAATAAAAAAGGGGCCAGGTCGCAAAACGTGCTCGAGTATACCATTGAGATTGAACAGGTTTTTTATAAGATCTGGTGGTTTTATATACTCATTGCTGTGGGGGTTGTTTTAATGGTATATGGGTACTTTAAATGGCGGTTGCGCAACATTGATCTTAAGCTTAAGCTTCGTACACAAATTGCCAGCAACCTACATGATGAGGTAGGAAGCCTGTTAACCAGCATTATTATTTCGACCGATAGCGCACGTTACAGCTCAAACACGATCGAAGAAAAAAACAACAAACTCGAAAAAATATCCATGCTGAGCCGGGATGCCACCAGCACCATGAGCGATGTGTTGTGGAGCATTGATTCAAGAAATGATTATGCAGGAAATTTAACCGACCGGATGCGTGAACAAGCTGAAGCCATGCTGTTGCCACTTGATATAGAAGTGGAATTCGACTTTACAGCTACGCAACAGGACCAGAACCTTAACCCCGATACGAGACAGCAGTTATACCTCATTTTTAAAGAAGCCATTAATAATATTGCCAAACATAGTAAGGCTACCGTTGTTAAAGTAAGCTATAAGCAGCAAGGAAATAATTTTGAACTTGCGATACAAAATAACAACCATGCCCGGGAAGGTGAAAATGTTATCTATTCGGGACAGGGAATAAAAAATATGCAGATGCGGGCAAAAAAAATCGGGGCCAGGTGTGTATTTGATAAAGCAGGTACTGTTTATAAGATCATTATCAATAATTAATTACATGAACATGTAGCAAAGAATTACTCCTTTAAAGTTAAACTTTGCTTCACATCAATTCGAAACATATGGCTATTTCACTTGCAGTTGTTGAAGACATAGACGATATAAGAAACGGGCTGAAAGATTACTTTTCGATCCAGAAGAGCATTGATTCTGTAGATGTTTTCGCCAACATGGAAGATATACTGGCAAGGCTGCATAATGGCTATAAACCGGATGTGATATTAAGTGATATCGGTTTGCCGGGCATCAACGGCATTGACGGTATTAAGCTGATCTCGGCACTCACACCAGAAACCGATGTAATTATGCT
>JAZKGM010000369.1:0-5382 GCA_040385895.1 Bacteroidota bacterium | reverse complement strand
AAAAGTGTAACAATACCGGCCGAGCAGAGTATCAGGGCAAGATCTGTTATTAAATGCGGAATATGGTCCATCGTTTACTATCGAAATTTGTTAAAAATAGCCATTAAAAATTCCTTAGCCAAATTAAGCCTGTATCAAAACTGGTTTTCAATTTAATAGGAACTGAATTTTGGAACATATTTGTTATTTTCGCGCCAATAAATTATTTGACATGAGCAAAACTGCAGAAATACACACCGCAAAAGGTGTAATGAAAATAGAATTTTACGAGCAAGACGCCCCTAACACGGTGGACAATTTTGTTACGCTTGCTAAAAAAGGATTTTACAACGGGTTAACGTTTCACCGTGTGATCCCCGATTTTGTAATACAAGGCGGATGCCCTAACGGAATTGGAAATGGCGGACCCGGTTACAAGATCGATTGTGAATTAACCGGTGGAAACCAATACCATGATAAAGGTGTGCTTTCTATGGCGCATGCAGGACGAAATACGGGTGGTTCGCAATTCTTTATCTGCCATAGCCGCACAAACACGGCACATTTAGACCGTAACCACACCTGTTTTGGTAAAGTGGTAGAAGGTTTGGATGTGATTGACCAGATCCGCCAGGGTGATGTTATGGAGAAAGTGGTGATCAACGAAAATTAATCCGTTTATAGTTTACCGTTTTCAATTTAACAAACCGTAAACCGTAAGCTGCAAACTGTACCAAAAATGTTACAATTACACTATTTAAGAGAGCATACGCAGGAAGCCAAAGACCGCATCAGCAAACGTAACCCGGCACATGCCGCAGTTATTGACGAGGTACTTGCCCTTGACGAGCAAACGCGTGCTGCAAAACAATTAATGGAAGCCAACCAGGCGGAAGCGAATAAACTTGCTAAGCAAATTGGTGAACTGATGAAAAGCGGCCAACGCGATGAAGCAGAAGCCATCAAGCAACAAACAGCATCATTAAAGGAGCAAGCCAGGTCGCTGGAAGAGAATACTAAAACATTAGAAGAAGAGCTGTTCAATAAACTGGTGTCACTGCCAAACACCCCACACGAAAGCGTACCTATAGGTAAAACCCCGGAAGAAAATGTTACCGTGCTGGAAAGCGGATCACTGCCGGTATTGGCAGAGGGCGCTTTACCACATTGGGAATTGATCACCAAATATAACCTGATCGATTTTGAATTAGGAACTAAAATTGCCGGTGCCGGTTTCCCCGTTTACCGTGGTAAAGGAGCAAGGATGCAACGTGGCCTGGTGAATTTCTTTTTGGATGAAGCCTTAAAAGCAGGTTACGAAGAAATTGTTCCGCCCTTCGTGGTAAATGCAGAAAGCGGTTTTGGTACAGGACAGCTGCCCGATAAAGAGGGGCAGATGTATCACATGCAGGTTGATGACCTGTACCTGATCCCGACTGCAGAAGTTCCCATCACGAATATTTACCGCGATGTAATTTTAAAAGAAGAAGACCTTCCTTTAAAAAATGTAGGCTACTCTCCCTGTTTCAGGCGTGAAGCCGGGAGCTGGGGCGCACATGTTCGCGGGTTGAACCGCCTGCACCAGTTTGAGAAAGTTGAAATTGTGCAGATCGCGAAACCGGAACAATCTTACCAGATCCTGGATGAAATGGTGAAACATGTTCAGGGATTGCTGGAAAAGCTTGAACTGCCATATCGCATCCTTCGTTTATGCGGTGGCGATATGGGTTTTACATCGGCCCTTACTTACGATTTTGAAACATATAGCGCTGCCCAGCAGCGTTGGCTTGAAGTCAGTTCAACGAGTAACTTTGAAAGTTTCCAGGCCAACCGGTTGAAATGCCGCTATAAAACCAAAGAAGGAAAGAACCAGCTGGTGCATACCTTAAACGGAAGTGCGCTGGCCTTGCCCCGCATCCTTGCTACCATACTTGAAAACAACCAGACACCTGAAGGAATTATTATTCCAAAAGCATTGGTGCCTTATGTGGGTTTTGATACCATCAGTTAATCAAAACCATGCCTGATCGTAAAGCGGAACATGATGATCATGTTCCGCTTTTTTTTGATTCATCAGGACATGTATATCTGTTTGATATGTTGGTTGTTATGGTTTATTTTTAAGAGAATAAAAACCGTATGTTTTAATAACTCGTTAATCAGCGTAAATCTAATTTATACGCGCATGAGAAAAAACGTACTACTCTTATCATTTGCTTTTGTATTTGTCACGATGGTGAACAATGCATCAGCGCAAAAGATCTTTGCATTAACAGAAACCAACCAGTTCTATTGGTTTGATGCTTCCAATCCCTCTATCATGTCTACACCGGTTGCGGTAACAGGAATGGGATCGGGTATTGAACTTGTGGGCATGGATGTAAGGCCCGCTACAGGCGAAGTTTACCTGTTGGGGTATAATTCAACCATACAAATGGGCCAGGTATATAAGCTGGATACCGCTACAAAAGGCCTTACTGCTATTGGCGCAGGCATTACACCTTTTGTATTAAGCGGGCGGGTTGGTTTCGATTTCAACCCAACAGTTGACCGCATCCGTGTTACATCAAGTAATGAACACGATTACAGGTTGCACCCTGTTACAGGTGCTTTGGTAGCAACAGATGGTATACTGGCCTATTCAGGCACAGATATTCATGCAGGAGTTAACCCCAACATTGGCGCTTCGGCTTACACCAACAGTTACATTGGTTCAACATCAACTGCATTGTATAATTATGACGATTCGTTAAACGTGATCACCCTTCAGAATCCACCCAATAATGGTGTGCAAAACACGGTTGGTGTTTCCGGTATCATGGTGAACTGGGCAAACCCGTCAAGCGACCTGGATATTTATTTCAACCCGTCTACCTTGCAAAATGTAGCGTACCTGGTAGCAAACACCGGTGCTTTAACAAACGATAGCCTTTACCTGATCAACCTGAGCACAGGCGGTGCAACTGCTGTTGCTTCTTTAAATATGGCAGTGAAAGATATTGCTGTAATGATCAACAGGACAGCGCCATCAAACATGAATGGAAAGGAAATGATGGCCCTTGCTTCAAATAATACCATCATTAAATTTAACAGCAGCAATCCGGCATACATTACAAGTGCTACTGCAGTTACCGGTTTAATTGGCGGACAAACCCTTGTAGGAATGGACATGCGCCCTGCCGATATGAAAGTATATGCAGTTGGTTATAATGCAACAACAATGGTGGCCCGCATCTATACACTGGATGCAACAACATTGCTGGCAACACCTGTTTCTACAGATTCGATCTCAAACATTGACCTGACGGGAAATGTGGGTGTTGATTTTAACCCGGTAGCCGACCGCATCCGCGTGGTTACCTCAAAAGGAAGAAACTACCGCCTTAACCAGCTTACAGGCGCATTGGCTGCAAATGATACCAACCTTGCCTACAAAGCAGGCGATATAAACTTTGGCGTTAACCCGAATGTGGCTTCTGCAGCTTACACAAACAGCAAAGCCGGTACAACATCAACATTGCTTTATGTTTATGACGATTCGTTGAATGTACTTGCCACGCAAAACCCGCCAAACGGGGGTGTATTAAACACGATCGGCATGTCGGGTATTACTGTTAACGGAGCCGACAGGACAAGTGACCTTGATATTTATTACGACCACCTGAGCCAGTCTGATATGGCTTACTTATCGGCCAATGCAGGCTCAACCACCTCGGATAAACTGTACCGTGTTAACCTGAGCAATGGCCAGGTAATGGACATGGGCATGATCGGGTATGGCATTGCAGTGCTTGATATTGTGGTGAAACAAGACATGGCACCGGCACCTGTTATTGCAAACCAAATCATTCATGCGTTAACAGCAAATAACGAGCTGGTAACATTTAATGCCTCAAATCCTTCGGCAACTTTATCTGCACCGGCAGCCATTACAGGTGTAGGCAGCGGTTACGAGATCATGGGCATGGATGTTCGTCCTGCTACAGGAGAGCTTTACATACTTACTTATAATGCCACTGCACAAATGGGCTTATTATATAAGGTAGATACGGCCAGCAAAGCTGCTACTGCAGTGGGTACAGGTATCCCTTCTTTTGCATTAAGCGGTAAAGTTGGTTTCGACTTTAACCCTACTGTCGACCGCATCCGGGTTGTTTCGAGCGACAGGCACGATTACAGGCTTCACCCGGTAACAGGCGGGCTTGCAGCAACAGACGGAATGCTTGTATATGCACCAACAGATGTTAATTCGGGCATTAAGCCCAACATTGGTACTGCGGCATACACAAACAGTTACATTGGTTCAACTTCAACGGTATTGTATAATTATGATGATTCGTTAAATGTACTGACCACGCAGAACCCGCCAAACAATGGCGTTCAGAACACCATTGGTGCATCGGGAATTAAAGTGAACCTGGCAGATGCTTCATCTGATATGGATATTTATTTTAACCCGGTAAGCATGCAGAACGAAGCTTATTTTGTGGCTAACCCTGCCAGTGCAAACAACGACATCCTTTACATGATGAACCTAAGCACCGGTATGGTTTCTTTTATGGGAAATATTGGTGTTGCAGTGAAAGACATTGCCATTCCTGTGAACCGTGTGGCTCCTGCACCATCAGGTAAAATGGTTTATGCCCTTACATCAAACAACAATATTGTTTCGTTCCGTAGCGGAACACCATCATACATTCTGAGCCAGGCTACCGTTAGTGGTGTGGCAGCTGGTCAAACACTGGTTGGCATGGATGTTCGTCCTGCCGATCTTAAAATTTATGCAGTAGGCTATAATCCTGCTACCATGGTTGCGCGCATTTACACCCTTGATCCGGTTACAGCTGTTGCAACCCCGGTAAGTACCGATTCTATTACCGGCATTGACCTGGGCGGAAATGTAGGCGTTGATTTTAACCCGGTGGCCGATCGTTTGCGTGTGGTAACATCAACCAATAAAAACTACCGCCTTAACCAGTTAACAGGTTTATTGGCTGCTACAGATACTGTTTTATCCTATAAAACCGGGGATGCTAATTTTGGTGCAGATCCAAATGTGGCCACTGTTGCTTATTCGAACAGCAAAGTTGCCCCGGCCTCTACTGTTTTGTATGCTTATGATGATTCATTGAACCTTTTGCTGACACAAGACCCGCCAAATGCAGGTTTGTTAAGCACGATAGGCACATCGGGTATTGCAGTGAACGGAATGGACAGAACAAGCGACATGGACATTTATTTCGACCATACTGCACAAACCAACATGGCTTACTTCATAGCAAACACTACAAACGGGAACGATAAATTCTATACCTTGAATTTAACAAGCGGTATGGCTACAGAAGTAGGCATGATCGGATGGGGTATTGCAGTAAAAGACATTGCCATCCAGCTGGATTCAAC
>JAZKGM010000368.1:0-6923 GCA_040385895.1 Bacteroidota bacterium | reverse complement strand
AAAGCGCCTGATGAGTTCATCATCAGGCGCTTTTTTTATGCGGTTTTCAACCTATTCTTTCACCACTTTAATCACTTTGCTTCCATCCTCATTATGTATGCGGATGAAGTAAACACCTTTTTCAACCTGGCTCAATTCTTTTAACGCGATCTTATTGCTTCCTTTCTCCGGGCTTTTTGTCCCTTCGCTGATCACCCTGCCTTGCAGGTCGGTTATTGTAATGGAAACAGCCGACCCTGTTTCTGAAACCAGGCTAAGCGTAAGTTCTTTGTTAAACGGATTCGGGTAAGCCATTACCTGGTCAAGGTTGCGGCTCGTGCCTGTAAAACCAACCATCACCACTTTAGACTGTTCAGCACTTGCATCTTTATCTATGCTGGTTAAACGGTAGTAAATTGCTTTTGCCCCGTTCATTGCTCGTTGTGCATTGGTATGCATAAAAATGTAAGTATTGGTTACCGATGAATTGCCTTTTGCTTCCACGCGGCCTATTTTTCTAAAGCTGCTTCCATCCACAGAAGCCTCCACAATAAAATGCGATGCATTCCTTTCACCGGCAGTGGTCCATTGTACCTGTACATCGGTGTTTACAGCCATTGCGGTAAACCTGCTGAGGTTAACAGGAACGGGTGTTGCGTTTTCATCCGCACCCATATAAGGGAATGTTGCGCTGCGCGCAGCATTATCATAATCAAGAGGTACGGCTGGCAACGGGGTTCCTGTTAAAACAGGGTTACCAATGCTTCCGGTTGATAAATGCAGATCGGAATTAGACACATAATTTATTGCGGCTGAACCCGAATTTACATCCTGCGTGGTTGCTGCTTTCCAATCGGATAGCGCATTTTGGGTCACACTGTTAAATAAACCCAAAGGCATAGCCGGGGTGTAATATAAATTGTAATTGATGGCCAGGTTTACTGCATTTGGCAACCCTATTGCAAAGTGTGTTCCGCCTGTTGATGCATTGGCACGGCTATTTGTAAGTATGTTGTTGAACAACGAATCGCCTGAAACATTTGCAGACACACGGTAACAGTACGTATTATTAACCGTGGTTCCCACGCCCGTTCCACCAATATTTACTGAATTATGAAGAAGGGCAGCGATCGCTCCTGTTTTTAAAACACCCGTTATGTTATGTGCTCCCGTATGTGATGCCCCCGAAGAATCGTAGCCCAGGCTGATCATGTTATTGCTTAAAGTAACCTTGGTGGTGGCTGTGGCCCCCAGGCTTATTCCGTTTAAGTTCACAAGCCCGTTGGATGCATCGGCTGTTAGTGCATAGATCCTGTTACTGCCTATCCTGTTGATGTTGCTGGTTGTAGCACTGCTGTAATAAATACCATTAACAGTAACACCTGTTGAAGGGGTTCCTGATGATAACGCAGAGATCGTATTGTTTAAAATAACCTGCGGACCCGCCCCGCTTGATGAGCAGTTGATCCCCACAATAGCAGCGCTTTGATCTATGGAAGGATTGGTAGAGGCCGAGTATAGTTTTGTTATGACATTACCCGTTACGGTGGTACCAACCGATGATGCACCGGTAATATAAATTCCTTTCAACCCGTTCACGATCCCGGCCTGGGTGCATAAAGACGAAAGGTTGGAAACCGTGTTGTTGCTAAAGGTTACCTGGGCCCCGGTTGCTGCACTGGTGCACAGTCCCATAATATTAACAGGCATGGCAGATGTGGCCGGGCTCTGTATGCTATGTGCCGTGGTTAAACTACCAATGAGGTTATTTGAAACAGTGAGCGGCACCGTAAGTGTACCACTGATGTAGATACATAACATCTGGATAGAACCTGTTGTTGCCTGTGCTGTTATAGAACCAATGTTGTTATTCTGGATCAATCCACCGGCAGTGCCCGTATATCTTATGCCATATATGTTAACGCTTGTACTGGTGTTCTGGTAAGTTATTCTTATTGATCCGTTTCCGGTAGGCGAGCCGATCGTATTTCCTGCAAGGTTACCGGTGTTTAATAACCCGCCTTGTGCATGGATGCCTGCAAATGCAGCTCCTGTTCCGCCAGAATAAACCGTGATATTGGAAATGACATTTCCCTGTATAGAGGTTGCCGTGGTTGTTCCCGCTGCAACAATATCAATGGCCCTTATATACGAAGTAAGCGCTGGTGAGCTTGCCAGGTCCCCGATCTCAAAAACAGAGGATGGGGTGCCCGGTATGTTTCCGCCAATGCGGTTTCCAACAATGCTGCACCCGTTAACGGCCGCATTATTGACCTGCACCGCCCTGAACCCAACGGCATTGGTAAGCGCTGGTGTAGTGGTGCTGTTGCGCACAGCAGTTTGGTAAAAATTATTACCATTTCCTGTCGTACCAATGTTCCACAAATTGTTCCCAGCCTCCAGTAAAATACCGCTGGCAGCCCCGCTGGCTACGTTTGTAAAAAAATCATAAATATTACAACTGGTGATCGTGTTATTCTTGTTATCGGCCGGTGCGGTATTGCCCAGTGAATAAATACAGTTTACACTGTTGCTGTTCCCGTTAATGTTACAATGATCGACCAGGTTATTGCTGTTGCCCGCAGTGCCTGTTGTATTGCTAAAGAATATTACCCCGCTTGCAACTGTTGTATTGGATGCGGTGGCTGTAATGTATCTGATCCTGTTGCCTGTTGCATCATTTATTAAACGGATCACCGGGCTTGCCGAAGTATTGGTGATGGCTAACTGGTTTGATCCTGCGCCTCCCGGTCTTCCATCTATGGTTACATAATCGGCACCGTTCAGGTCGAAAATTGCAGTGGTATTATACCCGGCTATTGACAACCCGGCAGCGCCCGCCTGTGGCCTTATCACAAGGCTGTCTGTTGCAGTTAAACCTGCGGGTATGGTCAATGGAAATGTTTCATCAACTGTCGAATAATTGCCCTGCAGTTCAAACATAACAGGACCGCAAACGCCATAGTTCAGATCGTTTAACGCCTCACTTAAGGAGGTGTAATTTCCGCCTGATCCGATGCTGTAAATACCGGAAGAACCTGCTTTCATCACAAAAGCAATGGAATCATTAAATGCAAGCGTATCAGGCTGTGCGTTCGGTATGCTCGTCCAGGCTCTAATGTTTGCAGTTATTCCCACCTGGAAAAAGTAAGTGCCGATCGTTAAAAGCGTATCCGACTTTCCTGATCCCCCCAATGTATCAATAGGGGATAAATTCCAGAAATAAGGCGACTGGGGGATCCCGTTCACTTCCCAGTTTACAAATACTGAATTAATCACATTGGTGCCGGCATTAAATACCCTCACTTTCACATCGCGGACTCCGGCACAAAAACTGGTTTTGGGAAAGCCGCTTATGCCTGCATTGTTTTCCGAACGGATATTTTCTACCGATCCCGGATCAGGCTTAACCAACGACCTTGGAAGCCCGGAGTTATCCGTGCCAAAGCCCAGTGGCGTTCCTACCGTATCGGTAACCAGCGACAAAGGTTTGAGGTCGCCTGTTGCCACGTTGGCAAACTGGGGGTTAACATCAACCGACAGGAGGTCCTGCGATGATGCAGTACGCCAGTCGGCAAGTGTGGCCCGCGTTGCAGTCCAGTATCCAACGTTGTTACTTGCCGAAGTAGCCACCCTTATCACATTGTTGTTGCTGTTAAAGCTTGCCGAAGCAGTGGTTATATAAATCCCGGTTTTAACACCTGTACCTGCCCCGGTTATATTGATAATGTTGTTTTTAAAATTAACATTGGTGATCGCCACGCTTAAAAATATTCCCCGTATAGCCGATGCGGTAACAGGCACCTCGTGCTGTATCGTGTTATGGTAAATATTAACATTGCTGATCGCGGTGGTAAGGCTGTAGATGCCATACATGATCCCAGTGGTTCCTATATTATAAATGCTGTTGTTTGATATTTCGGTTTCGTAGCCAACCACGTTTGCGCAGTTTGTTAAATACATCGGGTAAGCAGTGTAGGAAGCATTTCCGAAATCATGCAGCTTGTTTTTCTGAACCTTTACATTGCGGCTGGTTGCCAGGTATAATCCATAAAGCGTGCTTACCGTTGCCCTTGTAGCCCGGTTAATGTCATTGTTTATAAAAACGGTCGAGTCGGCATTTCCCAAATAAGGTCCGTAAATATAAAAATCTTTAAACACATTGTTGGCTATATAATGCCCGTAATTGTCAAGCTGGCCGGCATTGCCCATCAGTGCAAAATTGTAATAGCCGCCAATAACCGTATTGTTTGTAAAAGTTAAATATTGAAGGTTATTGCCGGCCGTGGTGGGCGCTGTTCCCGATCCGCTCGCCACAAAAGCTGCATTGGCGGTGGCAGTAGATGTGGTTCCGGCATCGATCACATTTTTATTGAATGTTAAATGATGACATTGGTTTGTAACAAAAACACCAAACCCCGCGAACCCTGATCCGCCAATAATATTTAAGTTATTAACCGTTACATAACTCACCCCTTCAAAACTTAATAAAGGGCTGTTAACACTTGTTATGATGTTCCCGTTTCCATTAACCGTTACGGTATTAACCGATGATAAACCCTGAATCTTTTTGAAGCTGACATTGGCCGAGGGCGGTGAATTGCGTACCATATTAAATATCACAGGGCCGCAAACGCCCACTTTGTTTAATTCAGCTGCCGCGTCAGCGAGCGTTGCATAATCAGGCGCTGTGCCGCCTATGGTATATGTGCCGTTTAATCCTGCTTTTAAGGCAACCTGTATCGTGTCGTCTCCGTTAACCGTATCAGCAACAGAATTGGGGTATTCTGTCCATGCCCTTACCGTTTTACCGGCAGTTGCAAAAAATACACTGCCAAGGGTAAGAACAGTATCTTTGGGGTATTGGATCCCCCCAAATGTATCTAACGGAGTGTTAAGTCCAAACGATGCCTGGGCAACCCCGTCAACCGTCCATTGAACTGTTAAATTATTTATAATGTTTTTACCAATATTGGCAACCTTCACTTTAATATCCTGCGATCCCGGGCAAAAGAACTTAGGAGAAACCAGTTCAGAAACCGATGCATTGTTATAGGTCGATTTATCCAATACATAACACATTTTACCGTTAAACATCCGGTCGGCATTTCCCTGCGCAACCCCACCATACCCCACAAGGGCGCCCATATTCATATACATATTGGCATCACCATAAATAGTAGTTGAAGCAGCCACACGATCCGTGTATTCAGGATTTGAGCCGCCCAGCACTTTAATAAAAAAACCAAGGGTTTTACCCGCGGCAATAGGCACATTGATGGGTTGCGCAAATTGCAGCTGCGTTAAAATTCCTGCGCCTGCGCTTGCTGCGGTAAAGTTTGATGTGCCAATTAACACCCACCCGGTGGTGGTGCTTATTGCATTTACAGGTTTACCATTTAAGGAGTCGGTGGGGTTATACCACAACTCCACATTAATTGTAGCGGCTGAAAAAGTAGCCCATACCTCTTTTATGACGATATCTTTTTGTGCCTTCACATTCCATGTGATCCCATTGTTGCGGTTACCACCTGCAAGGCCCGTAGTTACACAGGATGACTGGGCGGCCGCCTGCAAACAGGCATACATCAGCATTAAGAAGATCCAGTACCGCCTGCTTTCCTTAAATTTAGTAAAGTGTTTTTTCATATTGGGGAATATTATTTATTTCAACCTACCATTTAAGGCCTTATTAACCAAACATGTAGGTACAAGTGTTTATTTGTTACCAACGTATTTTTACCGAAAGCGCTAAAACGATGCCTGAACGTGCAGGTCAATATCCTGGTCCTATACAATTTTTATCATTCACGTTCATTACCATTTATTTGATGTCAATTGCTACTTTCGCGCAAAAAAGATCACAACACATGTCGCAACGCAAAATCACCAACGCCTTAATTTCTGTTTTTTATAAAGATGGGTTAGATGTACTGGCTAAAACATTAAATACCCTCGGGGTTCATATTTACTCAACCGGGGGCACACAGGAATTTATTGAAAAGCTCGGCATAAAAGTGAACCGCGTGGAAGACCTGACCGGCTATCCCAGCATTTTAGGCGGGCGGGTAAAAACGCTTCACCCGAAGGTGTTCGGTGGCATCCTGGCGCGAAGGGACAATGAACAGGACCAGCAGGAGGTAAAAGAATTTGAAATTCCGTTTTTCGACCTGGTGGTGGTTGACCTTTACCCGTTTGAGGAAACGGTAAAAAGCACAAGCGATGAACCGAAGATCATTGAGAAGATCGACATCGGGGGTGTTTCATTGATCCGCGCTGCTGCCAAGAACTTTAACGACACCCTGATCATTTGCGATAAATCTGATTTTGCACCCTTGTCATCCATTTTAAATGAACAAAACGGAGAAACAACCATAGCACAACGCAGGCAATTTGCCACAAAGGCGTTTCACACCACTTCTCATTATGATGGGTTGATCTTTCAATACTTCAACCAGGAAAACCCAACGGCTTTTAAAAGCAGCGTGAATGAAGCCAAAGTATTGCGTTATGGTGAAAACCCGCACCAGAAAGGCGTTTATTATGGTAACCTGGATGCACTTTTTACCCAGGTGCATGGCAAAGCGCTTTCTTATAATAACCTGCTTGATGTGGATGCGGCATTGAATTTAATCAACGATTTTAATGAACCTGCCGTTGCCATTATCAAACACAATAACCCATGCGGACTTGCAGTAAGATCAAGCATCTCGCAAGCATACCTCGATGCATTGGCGGGCGACCCTACTTCTGCTTTCGGTGGAATTATTGTAGCCAACCGCGCTATTGATGAAACAACCGCGCACGAAATTGACAAGCTTTTTATGGAAGTACTTATCGCCCCGGCTTACGAAGGCAAGGCGCTTGAGATCTTAAAAAGCAAAAAGAACAGGATCCTGCTGGTTCAAACCGGGAAGATCCCCGGAGGTAAGCAATTCCGCAGC
>JAZKGM010000367.1:19352-20932 GCA_040385895.1 Bacteroidota bacterium | reverse complement strand
GGTTATCAAATCTTTTTTTTCCAAACCACTTGATGCGCAAAAAGTGGCTGATATCTTTAATGATGAGAGAATTAAACAGGAACGTATTTGAAACGGAAATGCAGGTGAGGCCTGACGACCTGGATATGTTCAGGCACGTTCACAGCAGTAAATATATTGATTATGTGCTGGCAGCACGCTATCACCAGATGGAGCATTTTTATAAAATGCCTATGCAGGAATTTTTGACCAACAACTATGGCTGGGTGATTAAAAATGCGCTTATAAACTATAAACGCGCATTAACGCTGGGTGATGTTTTTGTGGTGAAGACCCACATTATTGAGATGGAAAAAACAGATGTGAAAGTGGGATTTGAAATTGTGAACACGAAACAAAAACCATGTTGTGAAGGCGAATTCACATATACGCTCATCAACATCAGTACCGGAAGGTCAGAAACGATCCCGCAATGGGTTATTGAGCGATTCAGCGCGTGAGCAAACCGGCTAAACATATGGAATACGGGGGTATGCATAAAACAGGATTCAGCAACTCAGGTGTTTGGGCATTCAACCTCCACCTGCAGGAAGTATGGCTGTCGGCTGCATTACAGCAATTGTTTGAAACGTCCGGAAAACAACCTGTAGAATCTTTTATTGCCATTGCTCACCCGGATGACCGTCCTGCACTGCGCAAGTTGCTTACCGAACTGGCAAACGGCAAACCGGTACAAACGGTATTCCGCGCTTTAACCAAAACAGGGATCAGCAGGCACATCCTGTTGAGTGGCGAACCCGTTCCTGCAACTGGTGACCAGCCGCTAATTGCCGCAGGCCTGGCTTCTGACCTGCAGAGCCAGCTATCGCACACCACGCAGAAGGAAGCTAAAAAAGAGCCGGAATTTCAGACCTTGCATAATGCAACCATCGAAACTTTAATTATTAACCACCAAACAGTTGAGGTGTTCTGGTCTGATAACCTGTTTAGCCTGCTCGGGTTCAGCCAGCAGGATTTTACACCAACCCCCGAACACCTGTTTGCCTTACTTCATCCGCAGGATGTTGAGCTGCTGCGCGAAGAACAGGATACACCAAGGGAAATACGTTTAAAAACCCGCTCAGACGGGTTTAAATGGTTCCTCGTTATTTCAAAAAAAATAATGGAGGTGGAATCATTGGTAAGCCGGATGATCTATGAATTTACCGACATTGATTACCTTAAACGTGCCGAATATGAGCTGAATAAACAGAACCATGATCTTTCCGGGATCATGCAATCTTCATCAACCTTTATGGTACTTATTGATGAAAAGCTTGATGTGATCTTTTATAACGACAAAGCGAATCAAGCTTTTTTACCGATCCGTAAAAAAGTGCCTTTGCGCCAGTGGAGCAAATATTTTATCAATACCAATGATGCTTTCCTGGCACGCAGGTTGCACATTGCCTTTCATAAAAACCTGATCCATGATAAATACCTCGAAAGTGAGATCAGCATGCCTGATAATACCCAGAAAACGATCGCATGGTACCTGTCGCTGGTAAACTACCAGGGTAAAAAAGCCATTTTGTGCACGGGTGTTGATGTTTCTGTAAACC
>JAZKGM010000367.1:7188-19342 GCA_040385895.1 Bacteroidota bacterium | reverse complement strand
TAAACCGGCAAACCACCGGTAAGCTCATCGAACAAAACAAGCAGCTGAAAGAGTTCGCTTATATGGCGTCTCATAACCTTCGCGGGCCGGTTATTAACAGCTTATCGCTGCTGCAACTGTATAAGCAGTGCGAAAATGCCGAAGAAAAAAACATGTTCATCGAAAAGGTAGAGCTTGTTACGAACAAGCTGCTTGCTACCATCGATGACTTTTCGGGTATTTTAAAGAACAACGACAAAAGCTTACAAACAGAAGAAATAGAATTTGATGCGGTGCTTACTGATACCGTTCAGTTATTCAGCGAAACCATTGCACAAACACAGGCCTGCATTTATTCCGATTTCATAAAATGCCCCCTTGTGAATTACCGCAAAATGATCATAGAGAGCATTTTCCAGAACCTGATCTCGAACAGCATTAAATACCGTAACATCTTAACCACCCCGCGCATCCGCATTGAATCAAAACGGGTGGAAGGCAGATGCGTGCTTACTTTTGAAGATAATGGCAGTGGCTTTGATATGCAAAAATATGGTGATAAAATTTTCGGACTGTATAATACCTTTCATGAGAATGAGGATGCAAGAGGTGTTGGCCTGTACCTGATTAAAAGCCAGGTGGAAGAGCTTGGCGGGCAGGTGCTCCTGGAAAGCAAACCAGAACAGGGAAGTTTATTTACCATTACGCTTTAAAACAAAAACCACATAGTTTTCTTTAACTTAATAACTCTATTTTTGCTTCAAATACTCCACTATGATAAAGCAGTTGCTTTTTGCATGTTCAGCCACAGTCCTTATTCTTACACTGGCAACTTCGTGCCGCAATAAGAACAGGAACAATAATGCCACCGATACACTTGGCTACGAGATCAAATCGTTAACCACATCGTTTAATAATTGCAATGTTGATTCTCCGGA
Source organism: Bacteroidota bacterium (assembly GCA_040385895.1). Lineage (GTDB taxonomy): Bacteria > Bacteroidota > Bacteroidia > UKL13-3 > UKL13-3 > UBA6183. The sequence continues at coordinate 18,425 of JAZKGM010000367.1, read as the reverse complement.
TTGTTCTCACATTACTTATACCTTTCCGTTTTTCAATACCCCCGGAGCTACAGCCGATAGCCTGAATGCATACATCAAATTTATGCTGGGTGAAAAAACAGGGAGCAACACCCTGCAAAAAACACAAAACAATTTTATGGCCGATTACACCACATACCTGAAAGATACAGATACCCCGCAGGTGTGGTACAGCCAAACAAATATTGATGTGGCCTACCAGCATAATAAGATCGTTTCGCTAAAGATCGAAATGGATGATTATACAGGAGGTGCCCATGGAATGATCAGCACTGCGTACCAGGTATTTGATAAAACCACAAATAAAGTACTGATGCAGCCCAACCTGATCAAAAAAGACAAGGCACAGGAATTGTTAGCGATTGCCGAAAGATCGTTTCGCAAAAATGCCGAGCTGAACGATACCACCGACCTGGAAAAGGCAGGATACTGGTTTAAGGACAACAGCTTTTACCTCACCGAAAATTATTGCGTAACATCCGATGGCATAACCTGGCTGTATAACCCATACGAAATTGCCCCATACGCCCAGGGCACTATCGAGCTGTTTTTAACCAAAGAAGAACTGGCACCTTATATCAACGAAACTTACAAAGACATATGGGATTAGGGATGAATCAAACCTCTTCCTGTTTTATATCATCAATAACATGAAATATTTAATATTTACCCTCGCCACATTCCTCATCATCGGCTGCAATACCGATCCTCGAAAAGACCTGCCGGCTACCGGAAATTATGGTACTGCAGTAAAGGAAGAAAATGTGGTAACAGTAAACGATGTGCTTACAAAGCTTGCTACCCAAAATGAATTTGAGGTAACCGTTACCGGGCTCATCAAAGAATATTGCAAGCACGAAGGCTGCTGGTTAACACTTGAAAACACGGGTGGCGAACCTTTGTTTGTTGAAGTAGAGAACAAGCTGTTCGTGCTTCCTCACCATATTGAAGGGAAAGTTACGGTAATAACAGGCAAGGCCAGCACATCGACCAACGATGCCGGCAAAAAAGAAGCTAAAATACTGGCTTCGGGCATACTGATTAAGTAAGTGGAATTACCTGCTGCAATAAGTTGATATGTTGATTGTGTTTATGCACTATTTCGCTTATTTGCCAAACACATTTACCGAGTCATTGTTATGATCAACTGGCAGATAGAACCCATCAGGCTTGCGCTGAAATACACCTGGAAAATATCGCGCAATACCAGCACCCACAAAGTGAACTTTATTATCCATTGCAACCACAGGCATTGGAAAGGCATTGGCGAAACAGCGCCTAATGTGCGGTACAATGAAACTTCGGAAGTGATCCAATCGGAATTCGAACGTTTTTTAAAAGCAGGGGGTGATCAGGTACATGACCTGGAAGAGTTAACAACCTTACTCGATTCCTTAAAGCTGAAAAACGCGTTGCGCTTTGGTATCGAAAGTGCATACATTCACATGCTTTGCCATGCAGAACAAACTTCGGTAAGCAGTTTCCTGCATGTACCAAAAGTGGATAAAATAGCCACAAGTTACACCATGCCCATTCTTGAAATGGACGAGGTAAAGCCATTTTATGAAACCAATGACCTTGCCCGGTTCGAAGTGATCAAACTCAAACTGAATGCAGAGATCGGGCCCGAATTATTAAAATTATTTTCCGGGTTCAGCACCCAGCCCATCATCATCGACCCGAATGAAGCATATACCAATGCCGATGACCTGATGAGGTTTCTTCAACAAGCCAGGCCTTATAACATCATACTGGTTGAACAGCCTATGCCTGCCACATGTGTGGAGGACTATAAGGCGGTGAAAAAGGCTGCACTGTTTCCGCTAATGGCTGATGAAAGCATTTGTGACGGTGCCGATTTCGAAGAATTGAAGCAGCAGTTTGATTATGTGAACATGAAGCTGATGAAAGCCGGGGGGTATTTAAACGGAATGAGGATCCTGGAAACAGCCCGTGCCAATAACATGAAAACCATGGTGGGCTGCATGGTAGAAACCTCGCTTGGCATTTCGAGCGCCCTGCACGTGTGCGGGAATGTAAACTATGCCGACCTTGACGGGTTTATGATCGTGAAAGATGAGCCATTTGGTCTGTTAACAGAGCATAATGGCGTTGTTGGTTTAAGACGCAACACTTCAGCACAATAATTGCTACTTTTGCAGTGCTGATGGATAAACAACCAAAACTGAACATTGTAAACCGAAGGGCTTCTTTCGAGTATCACCTGGAACAACGGTATACGGCCGGAATGGTACTTACCGGAACCGAAATTAAATCGGTGCGTGCCGGGCAGGTAAACCTAACCGAAGGATTCTGCTTTATCAAAGACGGGGAACTGTTCGTTCGCAATATGCACATCAGCGTTTGGAAACAAGGCAGTTATTATAACCATGAACCCATGCGCGTGCGTAAGCTTCTGTTAAAGAAAAGCGAATTGCGCAAGATCAAGAACAAGGCCATTGAAAAAGGGTTTACCATCGTTCCTACAAAGATCTTTTTATCCGAAACCGGTTATGCCAAAATGGAAGTTGCGGTAGCGCAGGGGAAACGGAATTTCGATAAACGGGAAGACATTAAAAAGAAAGATATCGCACGCGATATGAGTCGTGGCGAAGAATAGTTATGCAACATGCATCACCCATCATATTTTATGACGGCCTTTGCGGCCTGTGTGATAAAAGTGTTCAATTCGTTTTAAAGCACGACAAAAAACAACTGTTTAGATTTGCTACACTGCAAAGCGATTATGCCAAACAGATCCTGGGAGATGTAAAGGAAGACAGCTTTGTGCTTTATGACAACAATACCCTATACATGAGAAGCACAGCAGCCTTGCGCACAGCAAAACACCTGTCGGGCCTGTGGCCGTTGTTGTATGCACTTGTGCTTGTTCCTGCATTTATCCGCGATGGTGTTTACCGCTTCATTGCTCAAAACAGGTACAAATGGTTTGGCAAATACGATTCGTGCAAGATACCTGATGCCGCAACCCAAAGCCGATTTATTGCATGATCACCATACGGAGTGAAACCCGGCAGTATTTTTTCAACGATCAAAAAGGAATGATCCAATCGCACGGAAAGTTTAACCGTGTGTTTAAAGGGTATGATGCAAGCTATCGTCCTGTGCTCATCAAACAGCTTTTACCGGCATTAAGCATTGATGCAGATGCGGTAAAACGTTTCAGCAATGAGTTTTCTTTTAGAACAGAACACCCAAATATTATCCCGGCCATTGATTATTTTGTACACGACAAGCAGCATTATCTCGTCAGGCAATGGGTTGACGGAACTGACCTGAGCAGCAAAGTACATCAGCTTAAGCCAAAAGAAGCGGTGAGGGCTTGCATGGCGGTTTTGCAGGCGTTAAACCATTTACACGGGAACAACATCCTTCATTCGGATGTTCAACCCAAAAATATCATCATTGGAGAGGATGGACAGGTCTATCTTACTGACCTGGGCTTGGCCATAAAACCTGGACAGGATAAACAACGGCAACCTTTTAATATTTATTACAGTGCACCTGAACAGGTGCTGAACCGGCAGGAGCTGGTTAACGGATCGACCGATTTATTTGCAGTTGGTATGCTACTGTTTGAGCTGCTCAACAGATCAAAGCCGCATCAGCACCAAAACCCGGAAATACTCATGAACCTCATGCTTGCCGCACCGCTGGTGAACAACAACAGGATGAATGCAAGGCTGTTTTCGATCATACAGAAAGCCACCGGCAAACCACGGTTTAATTTACCACCTACCCACTACACCGGGGAAGAATTATCAACCCTTATAAAAACAGCACAAGCAAACCGTTATCAAAATGCCGGAGCCTTTATCAACGATTTGCTTGCTTTATCAGAGGCCGATCTGAAACCTAAGCCTTTTTATCAATTCTGGTAGTTTATTAGTTAGTTATAGTTTTGGCTTTTAGCTATTGGAGTTGCCTACTTTCCCTATTGCCTGCCTTTAAAACCCAGTCCAGCGAAGGTAAAATATTGTCTGTTGGCTAACTACCTCCTTAATTACCTGATCCTGATCCTGATCCTTTCCCTCAATTCATATCAACCATGATCTCCAGCACATCATCCATGATCAAATCCGGATTGGTTACCTTTTTATCTTTACGGGCTGTATCGCGTTTCTTCTTGCGGGCTTCGGCCTCATCATTTTCTTTTTTGTATTGGGCCTCGTTTAGCGGGGCGTATTTATCTTCCTCTATGGATTTAAAGTTTGCAATGTCTTCCAACAGGTAATTGTATTCATCACTCGTTTTCATTCTTCTTGCATGATTGTCCCTAAGCATCGGAAGTTTTGCTTCCACAACATTTACAGCCTCGTATTTTGTGGAAGAGATCATATCCCACGGCAATGCATGCTCGCTGGCATCTTCGCCAAACTCCGCATCGGCATACACACTTGGAAATTCAAGGTCGGGGATCACCCCTTTATGTTGTGTGCTGCTTCCGTTGATGCGGTAAAATTTTGCAATGGTTAGTTTCACCTGTCCAACGGTTTTGTTGTCGATCTTTACAAACTCATTCAGGTCGACCATGTTTTGCACCGTTCCCTTACCGAATGTTTTTTCACCCACAACCACTCCCCTGCCATAATCCTGGATAGCTGCCGCAAGGATCTCGGAGGCTGATGCACTAAAACGATTCACCAGCACGGTTAAAGGTCCGTCATAAAACACATCCGGGTTCTTATCTTCTTCGTTGCGCGTTGTTCCGGCAGCATCTTTCACCTGCACAACAGGCCCTGTTTTAATGAAGAGGCCTGTTAGCTCAACTGCTTCCTGTAATGAACCACCACCATTGTTTCTGAGATCAAGGATCAAACCATCCACTTTTTCCTTTTTCAGGTCAGTGATCAGTTTTTTCACATCACGCGTGGTGCTTTTGTAATTTGCATCCCCTTTGCGTGCCGCCTCAAAGTCTATATAAAAAGCCGGAAGGCTGATCACCCCGTAACGGTATGTTTTTGCACCACGTTTAACTTCCTTAATGCTGCTCTTGGCCGATTGGTCGTCCAATACGATTTTATCGCGTTTGATGGCTACGATCTTTGTGGTATTAGGCTCTGCGGCAGGAATGATCTCCAACCTCACAGTGGTTCCTTTTTTACCGCGTATCAAAGCCACCACATCGTCAAGCCTCCAGTCGATCACATTCACAATATCACTGTCTCCCTGGGCCACACCTATGATCTTATCACCAGCCACTACCTTTTTACTTTTATCGGCCGGGCCGCCTTTAACCACCTGGTTAATTTTGGTGTACTCATTGTCTGTTTGTAAAGTAGCGCCAATGCCTTCCAGCGAAAGCTTCATTGACGTATTAAAATCTTCACTGGCACGTGGCGAAAAATAGTTGGTATGCGGATCGGCCAGCTCGGCAATTGAATTGCAATACAACTGGAAAACGTCTTCGCTTTTTGTTTTGGATGCAAACTTCTGCAGGTTTTCATACCGTTTGCGGATGGTTTCGCTGTATGTTTTATAATCTTTTCCGGTGGCTTTTACCGTAAGGCACTCATACATCAGTTTCTTGCGCCAGAGTTTGTCCAGCTCGTCTGTATTTTTTGCATAAGGTGCTTTTTCACGGTCGGTCATAAATGAATCCTTAAGCGAATAATTAAAGTGGGTTGAGTCATTTAAAAACTTTACCGAAAAAGCGATCCGGTCTTTTAACCGTGTTTGGTAGCGGTTAAAGATCTCATAGGCCGGGGTAAGATCGCCTGTGGCAACAATACTTTCATCAATTACATAACGGTACTTTTCAAAATCCTTCAGGTCGCTTTCTAAAAAATATACGCGGTTAGGGTCGATATGCCTGATGTAATTATCTAACGCTTCAGACGAAAACTTATCGTTGATCTGTGGCTTCTGATAATGATAGGTGGCTATTAACTGCATGGCAGTCGTAAATACAACAGGATGCTGGCTTTCGGGCTCTAATACCTTAAATGCAACCTTGGTTGAGTCGGCAGCACAGGCTGTATTTAAAAATAAAATGGCAACAAATACCAGGGGGAAGAGTTTGATTTTCATTGTTTACTGTGAACGCGTTATTTATGTACGGTGAACTTACGGGTAGCAATAACATTGCCATCTGTTGTGTAAGTATAAAAATAAATTCCGTTATTTAAATCATCGGTATTCACCTCTGCTTCATTCAAACCTGTATTGGCAAGTGTTTCAAGGGTTTTAACTTGTTTGCCGGTAATATCGGTTATGGTTATCAGGGCTTTTGCCTGGCGTTCGCTGTAAAAAGGAATGAATACTTTTGTGCTGGCAGGATTTGGGTAAGCATTAAACAAATAATTCTTAGCCTGCACCAGGTGATCATCCACACCCGACCTCATCATAAAATGAATGTTATAATATCCACCATTAGCCACGTTTAAAGGCTTGGTAGCGGTTTTGCCGTTATTGGTCGTTGCCGTAATGTAATATTCAATTTCATCCGTTGCGGTGAGGTTGCCGGCCTGGATATCGCCTTTAAAATAACCGCTGCTGTCTGCCAGGTCTATGGCCTGGAAACCGGCCTGGCCTTTAACCCTCCACATGCACCTGGCCGTAGCAATGCCGCTGCGGTTCGTGATCTTTGCTATGATATGAAATGCATTTTTTATTTCGGGATAATACCCGTCTACACTTGGGTGCCAGAACAAAACCGGGTTTTCTGCCGGGACCTGCATCGTGATGCAATGGATCTCGCCACCTAAAACACTTAATAACCGCGAATCGATATCAACCACTTTGTAACCCGGCATGATCTTTCTCATCAGTGTTTTGGCTTCTTCGGTTTGTGCCACATTTCCCGATTGCTTGTCGGAATATGATGGCATAATATAAGTATCGTTAATGCTCAGCCCGTTTACAAAGGTACGCGCGTCTTCATTGATCTGCGGGCATGTTTTATTCGTATGCTTGCCGTTATCATCCGTAGGATGAGGGATCCTGTAGATACGGAATGGCCTGTTGTATGTAGATTTTTTTGACGCAATAAGCTGCAGGTTATCTTCGATCCGCTGTTTATCAACGGCCGTTATTTCATCCGGGTATTGTGACGCCATAATGGTTTGTTCATCGATCATTTTTACATAGAGGTCGATATGGCCTGTTCCGCCATCACAAAGCAATGTTTTAAGATTGAATAATTGTTTACCGGCAAATAATGCCGTGGTGGAATCCAGGGTCTGCTGTTTGGTCCAAACCGGGCTCCTGTAATCGATGTCATTGTTCACAGTGGTTATTACATCGCTGAAAAATATGCCGCCAAATCCGTCAGCCATCAGGTTGCCTCCTTCGGCATGCATGCTGCTGATGTAATTGGGCTTACCTGTTTTTTTTGCAAAGGCGATCGGGAAGGCATTATCATGATCGCGCCCATCGTAATATTTCAGGTCAATAAATCCAAGGCTGTCGTGGTCGCCATAATAAATCCCGTTCGGGCCAAAGTCACGGGTCCACCAGTCCTCTCCAAGTGCCACCATAAATTCATAGTTTGTTAACGGGGTGCTGCGTTGTACCATGTACTCTTTTATAGCAGTGCTGTCTGCGGGTAAAGTCACCCGGATGATCACAGGGACAACTTTCTGAATTTCTGCCGCAAGGTTTGCAGACACTTCTGCATACTCGCTGGTTACATCCGCACCGGTTACATTTCCGGTACCATCATAATCGTAGCTCCACGAGATCACAACACTCTGGCTTTCTTCAAACTCTCCGGGGTACCGGATATTGGATGGAAGGCTGCTTGCCTTTGCCAAGGCATTGCTTGCTTTTTGCCGGGCCCTGGCTATGCTTAGCTGTTTTTCTGCCTCCGTGCGGTAGGCAGGTAATTTTCCGGCCGAAGTTCTTGTTTGCTGGGCTTGTGCAAAGCCTGTTGAGAATAGAGTTATTCCTACGGCTATTATCGACTTAACGTTCATATCAATTCAGGTATTATTTCAAATGTAGAGCAGCAAAGATGATAATTAGTTGCCGCTTAAATAATTAAAGTATTTTAACGCAAAAGCGCCTTTACTGCTTGTGTAAAGGCGCTTTATAAGATTATTAAAGGAATTATTCAGCTCCTAAAAACGGGTACTCGTAAGTAGCAGGAGCCACCAATGTTTCTTTTATGGTGCGCATGCTCACCCAACGCAACAGGTTTACCAGCGCACCGGCCTTATCATTGGTTCCGCTGGCCCTTGCGCCACCAAACGGCTGCTGGCCAACTACTGCCCCGGTAGGCTTATCGTTAATATAAAAATTACCTGCTGCATTGCGCAGTTTTGTAGTTGCCTGGTCGATCGCATAACGGTCCTGGGCGAGTATAGCACCTGTTAAAGCATATTCAGAAGTGGTGTTTACCAGCTCCAGCGTTTCTTCAAACCTGTTCTCATCATACACGTAAACCGTCAGCACCGGGCCAAAGATCTCTTCGCACATGGTGGTTGATTTCGGGTTCTGGGTTACGATAACAGTCGGCTCAATAAAATACCCTTTCGATTTATCATACCCTCCGCCTGCAATGATCTCGGCACCAGCATCCTGCTTAGCACCTTCAATATATGCAGCGATCTTATCGAACGAACGCTCATCGATCACCGCATTCACAAAGTTCCTGAAATCTTCCACCGGTCCTATTTTCAATGTTTTGATCATCGCCACCACTTTTTCTTTTATGGCAGGCCACAGGTTAGCAGGCACATAAACCCTTGAAGCTGCCGAACATTTTTGTCCCTGGTATTCAAAAGCACCCCGGACAATGGCTGTTGCACTTTCGTCCGCTTTTGCTGTTTTATGGATCAGGATAAAATCCTTACCACCTGTTTCACCCACGATACGCGGGTATGTTTTGTATTTATGAATATTGCCGCCAATGGTTTTCCAGATATTCTGAAAAACACCTGTAGAGCCTGTGAAATGGATACCTGCAAAATCAGGATGGTTAAAAATAACATCCCCTGCGGCAGGGCCGTCTACATACACCAGGTTAATCACACCGTCTGGAATACCTGCTTCCTTAAACACTTCCATCAGCACATTGGCTGAATATACCTGTGTATTTGCCGGTTTCCACACCACCACATTTCCCATCATGGCCGCACTTGTGGGTAAATTACCGGCAATGGCCGTAAAGTTGAATGGCGTTAAAGCAAATACAAATCCTTCCAATGGCCTGTATTCGATCCTGTTCCACATGCCTTTGCCCGATTGAGGCTGGTCATTGTAGATCTGGCTCATAAAGGCTACGTTGAAGCGAAGAAAATCAATGAACTCGCAGGCACTGTCAATTTCTGCCTGGTAGGCATTTTTGCTTTGCCCCAGCATGGTTGCTGCATTTAATTTAGCCCGGTAAGGGCCGGCAATTAAATCGGCCGCTTTTAAAAATATAGCTGCACGCTGTTCCCAGGGCAGGTTCTCCCAGTTAGCTTTTGCTGCAAGTGCCGCTTCAATCGCCCTGCTTACATGCGAAGCATCGCCCATGTGGAAATGGCCAAGTGTATGCTTGTGATCGTGTGGCGGGGCCATGCGTTGTTTGTTATTGGTACGGATCTCATCAGCACCGATGTACATAGGCACATCAATTTCATGTTTGCGCGCTTCTTTTAAAGCCGCTTTCAACTCTTCACGCTCTTTGCTTCCCGGTGCATAATTAAGCACAGGTTCGTTTACAGGTACTGGTACTTTAAAAAATCCGTTCATCTGTTGTTTGATTTATAAATTGCTAAAAGTATTATTACTAAAAAGGTGCGCAAAAGTAAGCTATTTGTTTGACGCTTAAAACATACTGACAAAACTCAAGTGACGGGCCGTTTATTTGCCGAATGTGATCACTACCGGCACTTTGGTCACCGGGTGTTCAAAGCTCAGCTCAACTGCTGTTAAGCCTATGCTTCCGTCTTCATTCGGTTTTGATGCGCCATATTTAACGTCTCCCACGATGGGGCAATTAATGGCCCCGAGTTGCGCGCGAATCTGGTGCTTGCGTCCCGTAAGCAGCTTTATACGCAGAATGGAATTGCTGTTGTTTTCATATTTAACCTCAAATGTTAACATTGCTTTTTCGGCATGTTCAACAGGTTTCGGGTAAGCACGGGTCACATTTTTATTTTCGTCACGCACCAGGTAATGGGTGAGTGTATCTGCAGACCTGACCGGCTTTCCTTCCACTTTGGCTTCATAGATCTTTTCCACTTTGCGGTTTTTAAAGATCTCGTTCATGCGCACCAATGCTTTACTGGTTCGTGCAAAAAGCACGATACCGCCTACCGGCATATCAAGCCTGTGCATCACCCCCAAAAACACATCTCCGGGTTTGTTGTACTTTTCTTTAATGTATTCCTTTACTTCCTCTTCCAGGCTTGTGGGCTTACCGGGTTCGGGCTGAACCGTTTGCCCGGGCTTTTTAGCCACAGCGATCAAATGGTTATCTTCAAATAATACCTGTAAACTCATGCTATGTCTCGTTTAAAATTCCGGTGACGTGTTTGTTATTCAGTACCGGAAATCTCATTCCCATATTGAAGATCCGTCAATTAGTTAATACTGCTCTTTCTCGTTCGGAAAATCAACATTCTTCACGTCTTTTATGTATTGCTCAACAGCACCTTTAATTTCATCATACAGGTTTAAGTACCTGCGTAAAAATTTAGGAGAAAACTCTTTATTGATGCCCAGCATATCGTGGCTCACTAACACCTGCCCGTCTACGTGCGGTCCGGCACCAATTCCGATGATAGGGATCTTTATGGTTTCGGCCACTTTTTTAGCCAGCGAACTTGGAATTTTCTCGAGCACGATGGCAAAACAACCTGCTTCTTCCAGCAACCTGGCATCGTTGATCAGCTTATTGGCTTCCTCTTCTTCCTTCGCACGCACTTCGTAGGTGCCAAATTTATAAATGCTTTGCGGGGTTAAGCCCAGGTGGCCCATTACGGGAATACCTGCAGTAAGGATACGCTTTACTGAATCAGCCACATCTTCCCCGCCTTCCAGCTTCACGGCATGGGCTTCAGCCTCTTTCATGATCCGGATGGCTGAGTTTAACGCTTCTTTTGAATTTCCCTGGTACGAACCGAAAGGCAGATCAACCACCACAAGGCTTCGTTTTATTGCGCGGATCACGGAAGATGCATGAGCGATCATGTGATCGAGCGTAATGGGCAAGGTGGTTTCGTAGCCGTGCATTACATTACTGGCCGAGTCGCCAACAAGAAGCACAT
>JAZKGM010000367.1:5835-7178 GCA_040385895.1 Bacteroidota bacterium | reverse complement strand
TGCATCATCAAAAATACGGGCCATGCTGTAATCGTAGGCCGTAAGCATCGAAATTTTTTCACCCCTCAGCTTCATTTCCTGAAGCACATGGGTGGTTATTTTTTTAACCTCTTTATGGGTACTCATAACAAAGTAATGAGCGCCAAAGGTATATATTAATCCTACGCAAAAACAAACTCTTTAGCTATTCACCTCAATCACCTGGTCTGCAAAATCATATTCATATACCTGGTTCGAGGCGATGATCACCAGCTTTTTTTTACCTGAACCGATAACCTGGTTCCTATACCATTCCATTCCCTTTGCATCGAGGTTGGTGCAGGGTTCATCGAAAAACCAAAGCGGAACATCCGAATAAAAAGCCTGTGCCAGTTTAAGCCTTTGCCGCATGCCGCTGCTTAAATGTTTGATCTTTTTGCCCGTGCTTTCGGTGAGCCAGATCTCTTCTATGATTTTTGAAATGGTAAAACCCGGGGCGATCGTTTTAAATGAAAAATGGAATTTAAGCTGTTCTTCCACCGTTAATTCTTCGGGGAGGTCGATATAAGGCGCAACAAATGCAGAATGACCGAACAGTTCGGATACCGGTATATCCTGCTGGTTGAGTTGAACGCTGAGCTTTCCTTTTGAAGGGGTTTGATAGCCGTAGATGAGTTGAAGCAGCGTTGATTTACCGCTTCCATTGTTTCCTGTTAACGCATACGTTTTACCGGTTTGCATTAAAACAGAAACGTTTTGAAAAAGCCACTGCCTTCCAAAACGTTTACCTATTTGCTGCAATTCGATATGCAGGCTGTTCATCAGAACCTGCGTTGCTGAAAACCTTTCATGACACCCCGTTCCGAATCACCTATAAAGCTTAATATTTCATCACGCTCGGGTGTTGGCGGCATTTGGGTCTGCACTATTTTCACGGCTTTGCTCACATTGGTATTATGAACAAAAAGCACGCGGTAGATGTCCTGTATTTCGGTGATCTTTTCATTGCTCAGTCCGCTCCTTCTTAAGCCCACGGAGTTAATGCCCTCATATGATAAAGGGTAACGTCCTGCTTTTACAAATGGCGGCACGTCTTTCATAACCATACTTCCCCCTTCTATCATCACATGGCGCCCGATGGTTACAAACTGGTGAATGGCAGAAAGCCCACCGATGCGTGCATTATCATGAATGGTAACATGCCCGGCAACCTGGATGCCGTTAGACATGATCACATTATTGCCGATGGTGCAATCGTGTGCAAGATGAACATAAGCCATAAGCAAACAGTTATTGCCTACCGTAGTTTTCATCTTGTCTATTGTGCCACGGTTAATGGTCACAAACTCACGGATGGTGGTATT
>JAZKGM010000367.1:0-5825 GCA_040385895.1 Bacteroidota bacterium | reverse complement strand
GTTAATGGTCACTGATTCGCGTATCGTTACGTTATCACCGATGATCACCTCGGTTTCTTCCCCGTTAAATTTCAGGTCCTGCGGAACGGCACCGATCACTGCACCGGGAAATACTTTACAGTTTTTTCCGATTGTTGTATTCGGAAAAATAGTAACGTTCGGCCCGATCCAGGTTCCTTCTCCGATGGTAACATTCTTGTGAATGACCGTAAACGGCTCTACCACTACATTTGATGCTATTTTTGCCTGGGGATCTATATATGCTAAGCTTTGAATCATTTTGTTTTTATTGAAAAATTTAAACGCAACTTCAATTCTGTTTATTATTTTTTAGCAACCTGTGCCATCAACTCTGCTTCACAAACCAGCTTCTCTCCTACAAAAGCCTGCCCTTTCATAATGCAAACCCCTCTTCTTACCGGTGCCACCATATCAAGTTTCAATATTAGCGTATCGCCAGGTAATACTTTCTCTTTAAACTTGGCATTATCAATTTTCATGAAATAGGTGTTGTAGTTTTCAGGGTCTTCTACCTGCGAAAGGATCATCACACCTCCGGCCTGTGCCAGTGCTTCAACAATAAGCACTCCGGGCATTACAGGATTATTAGGGAAATGCCCCGGAAAAAAAGGTTCGTTGATGGTTACGTTCTTTATGGCAACAATATGGGTCTTACCCATATCAATTACTTTATCAACCAGCAAAAACGGGAATTTATGCGGAAGGAACCGGCTTATTTCATTTACGTTATAAACAGGTTCTTTATTGGGGTTATATTTAGGGATGTTGTTCTTAGACTTTGTTTTTTTGATGAGCGCTTTAATTTTTTTACCAAACTCAACATTGGCTTCGTGCCCCGGGCGTGCAGCCATGATCTGGGCTTTTATCGGTGTTCCGATCAATGCCAGGTCACCGATCAGGTCAAGCAGTTTATGACGTGCCGGTTCATTATGAAAACGCAGTTCTACATTATTTAAAATACCTTCTTTGCGCACTTCCACTTTGGGTTTATTGAACAAAGTGGCGAGGTGCTCCATCTCATGGTCTTCAATAACACGGTCGACAATAACAATGGCATTATTTAGGTCACCGCCTTTTATCAAGCCATGTTTTAAAAGCATTTCAAGCTCATGTAAAAAGCAGAACGTGCGGCAGCTTGCGATCTCGGTTTCAAATTCTTTTAAACTGGTGATTGATGCATGCTGGCTTCCCAATACGGGTGAGTTATAATCAACCATCACGGTGAGCCTGTAATCGTCAAGCGGCATGGCGATCATCTCAATGCTCTTGCCATTTTCATGGTAATACACATTCTGGGGTATGCTGAAATATTCCCTTTCGGCATCAAGCTCCTGGATACCGGCATCTTTAAGCGCTTTAATAAAATAACGCGAGCTTCCATCCATGATCGGTGTTTCAATGGCATCTGTCTGTACCAGGCAATTGTCTATTTCCAACCCGGCAAGCGAAGCCATTACATGCTCCACTGTAGCGATACGCGCACCGTTCTGTTCAATGGTGGTTCCGCGCGAGGTATCCACCACATTGTCTACATCGGCATCAACAACAGGCTGACCGGGAAGGTCAACACGCTGAAATTTGATTCCGTGGTTTTCTGTAGCAGGTAAAAAAGTTAATGTAACACTTTCGCCCGTGTGCAATCCAACGCCACTTATGCTAACCGCTTTTTTTATAGTAGTTTGTTTCAATTCTGTTCCCCTTTATTTAATTGTTTGATTAGTTTTTCGAGCTGCGATACACGGGCTTCCAGTTCCGGTAAATTCCTTACTACCACGCTCGATTTCATCGACCTTCTCAGATCCATGCTTGGCGAGCCGAACCAGCTTTTATTCGGTTCTTTAATAGAACTTGTTATGCCTGTTTGTGCGCCAAAACTGCTGCCATCGGCTATTGTGATATGGCCTGAAAAACCAACCTGGCCTGCTATCACACAATATCTTCCGATTTTTGTGCTTCCCGCGATCCCCGTTTGCGATGCAATAACGGTATGCTCCCCTATTTCAACATTGTGGGCCACCTGTATCAGGTTATCCAGTTTAACTCCTTTGCGGATAACCGTACTTCCCATCGTGGCACGATCGATCGTACAATTGCTCCCGATCTCTACATCTTCATCAATAATCACGTTGCCTGTCTGCGGTATTTTTTTATAGCTTTTATCGGGCTGGGGCGCAAAGCCAAAACCATCGCTTCCTATCACAGTACCTGAATGGATCACACAGTTATCGCCAACAACACATTGATGGTTTATTTTAACACCGGCATGCAACGTTACATTATTCCCGATCACAACACCCTTACCGATAAAAACCTGCGGATGCAGCTGGCAGTTCGCGCCAATCGTGGCTTCCTTGCCAATATAGGTTAATGCGCCAACAAATGTGCTTGGATCTACCTTAGCCGATTTTTCAACCACTGCTGTAGCATCGATGCCTGCAGGTTGTTTTCCGGCCCCGGCAAATTGCTCCAGCAAAAAAGTAAATGCGGCATAGGCGTCATCAACTTTAATAAGCGTTGCGGCTACTTTTTGTGCAGGCTCAAAACCCTTATTTACTAAAACAGCTGTTGATTGGGTGCTATAAATGTGGGCTTCATATTTGGGATTGGCCAGGAATGATAAAGCTCCCGGTTTGCCTTCTTCAATTTTGGCAACCGTACTTAAAAGAGCCGATCCATCTCCTATTATTTCTCCATTTAATAGCTTGCTAAGCTCTGTTACAGATATTTGCATTAACCGATTTTATACAGATAGTTTGGCAATTTATACAAATTTCGGGTAACATAAAAAGTATTTGGTAACAGGTTTTGCCAGGGCTGTTATGTTGTATTGGTCGGATGCGGAAGCAATATCGGCAGTGGTGCCGTTCTTGTAGAGTATTTTTATGTTGAAACCCTCAGGGCTGTAAGCTTTGTTCGATACACTATCCGTAAAAATATAATACTTCGCGTCTTCAAAACTGATGTTGTTTTTGAGTGCAAATTCCTTTCTCATCTCACTTATCCTGTTTTCATCAAAAGCATCATTGCTGAATTCGATCCTTGGCAAATGCCTGTCGCGAAGCTGCATGCACAGATCGCTTAATATTTTATCGGCATGCGAACACCACACCTTTATTGATACAAACACATCGCTATCGTCAAGCCTGCTATACCGCATTAATACCTCAGGGTCATTCAGCAACTGCTCGGGTCCCGGTTTTTCATATAAAAAGTATTTAAAATCGGGCGATGCAAACAATTCAACGCCATCAGCAGCCAGCTCACTGGCGCGTTTCATCACCTTAACCAGGATCGTTTCTGCTGCAGTTACTGTTTTATGCAAATAAACCTGCCAGTACATCAGCCTCCTGGCTATCAAGAACTTTTCGATGCTGTAAATGCCTTTTTCTTCCATAACCAATTCATCATTATACACATTAAGCATATTAATGATCCTGTCGTGGCCGATAACACCCTCCTGCACACCTGTATAAAAACTATCACGCCTCAAATAATCAAGCCGGTCCATATCTAACTGGCTTGAAACCAGTTGATGAAGGAACTTTTTATGGTACTCGTTCTGAAAGATCTGGATGCATTTACCCAGTCTTCCTTCAAACTCTTCATTCAACATGTGCATAAAAGCCAGTGAAAGCTGTTCGTGGTGAACATTTTTTATCAGCACTTCCTCCAGCGTGTGCGAAAATGGCCCGTGGCCGATGTCGTGCAACAAAACGGCAGCACACACGGCATCTTTTTCATCAGCAGTGATCTCAATGCCCTTCGATCGCAATACTTCAACCGCCTGGTCTGTTAAGCTCATCGCTCCTATTACATGCTGGAAGCGGGTATGCAACGCTCCCGGGTACACAAGGTTTGAAAGACCCAATTGTTTGATCCTTCGCAAGCGCTGAAAGACAGGGTGTTCAATAATATCAAAAATTAATCCTGAGGTAATATTAACGAAACCATATACCGGGTCGTTTATTATTTTTTTTTTGTTTGAATTTGTTTGCACAATATTTGTCTGGTAAAACGGTTGTTACTTTCAACAATCCCGCAAAACTAAACTTAATATGAATAATACCCATATCCTTTGGGCCGATGATGAAATCGAATTACTCAAACCACACATTATATTTTTAACAGGCAAAGGCTACACGGTAGATAAAGTGACAAGTGGTGTTGATGCAATTGAAGCCTGCAGGAACAAACACTATGACATTGTTTTTTTAGACGAAAACATGCCGGGGATCAGTGGCCTGGAAGCGCTTGCCCAGATCAAAACCATTCTTCCGGATGTGCCGGTGGTGATGATCACAAAGAGTGAAGAAGAGCACATTATGGAAGATGCCATAGGAAGCAAGATCGCTGATTACCTGATCAAACCGGTTAACTCCAACCAGATCCTGCTGGCCATAAAAAAACTATTGGACAATAAGCGCCTGGTGAGTGAAAAAACGGCACAGGGATACCAGCAGGAATTCAGGCAGATCGGGATGGAGTTAAATGACGACCTTGACTACAACGCATGGGTTACACTCTATAAAAAGCTGGTGTACTGGGAGCTGGAGCTCACATCGAGCAATGACACCGGCATGGATGAAATTTTATTGATGCAGAAAGGGGAAGCCAACCGCGAATGGACAAAATTTGTTAAACGTAATTTCGTAAACTACCTGCGTAAGCCTGATGAGAAGACGCCTGTAATGAGCCACACTGCTATTAAGCGTAAAGTAATGCCCGAGCTCAAATCAGATGTGCCTGTATTCTTGATCATGCTTGATAATTTCCGCTACGACCAATGGAAAGTGATCCAGACCCAGCTTAACGAGCATTTCCGTTTAATTACAGATGATACTTATTTGACCATTTTACCAACCACCACCCATTATGCACGCAATACTTTTTTCAGTGGCATGATGCCAAGTGAGATGGCCAAGCTTTATCCCAACCTTTGGGTAGACGAGGAAGAAGATGAAGGCAAGAACATGCACGAGGAAGAATTATTGGGCACACAGCTTCAACGCCTGGGCTATAAAGAAAAATTTTCATACACCAAAATAACAAACCTGGCCAATGGCAAGCGTTTGGTTGATGAGGTGCCTAACATGTTCAATAATAAGTTCAACGTTATTGTATATAATTTTGTTGATATGCTGAGCCATGTGCGTACCGAAATGAATGTAATGAAAGAACTGGCCGAAGACGAAGCTGCATACCGGAGCATTACGGCAAGCTGGTTCGAGCACTCCCCTTTATTTGAAGCCTTGAAGCGCATTGCAGGTAAAAAGGCCAGGATCATTATTACAACCGATCATGGAAGCATACGGGTAAAGGATGCGGTAAAAATTATTGGCGACAGGGCTACCAGTACCAACCTTCGTTATAAACAAGGTAAAAACCTGAATTACAACGAAAGTGAGCTGTTTACGATTAAAGACCCTGCAGAGGCTTATTTACCAAAACAAAACATGAGCACCCGTTATGTTTTTGCCACAGAAAACGATTTTATGGCGTATCCCAACAATTATAATTACCACGTAAACATGTACACCAACTCTTTTCAACACGGTGGCATCAGCCTCGAAGAAATGATCGTACCTTTTGTGGTTCTTGAAACACGGGAGGGTTAATCAAATTTCACGAATTCTTTATAGGCTTTCAAAAAAATAACTGGCTCATAAAAAGGGTACAAGCAAAATAAGTTCGTTTTTTTTAGGGGTAGATTTGCCTAATTAAAATCACTTCATATCTTTGCACCCGCTTAACCGTTAAAAGTAAAGCATGATTTCGTAGCTCAGCTGGTAGAGCATTACACTTTT
>JAZKGM010000366.1:30295-30668 GCA_040385895.1 Bacteroidota bacterium | reverse complement strand
CATCAGGCGCTTTTTTTATGCAAAATCATTTGTTAAAAAGGATCAGCCTTTGACAAAATGGCATTTTGTGTGGGTCGTGGGAAGCCCTGTATTATCAGGGTTTCTAGCGGCCCACTTATCTCTTTGAATTTTCTTACTTATCTTTTTCGAAAAAGTTACTTAACTATTTTAGTAAACTTACTTAAGTTTTTTCAGAAAGATACGTATGCGTTTTTGCTGACTAAGTGACATGGCTTTTAAAAGGTACGGTTTAAGCATTATAGTTTACGGTAAGTCCGTAAATAATAATTGATGGAATTGCGATCAACTTTGTGCTCCCTGTTCTGGTGCACGTTGTGGTTGCTTTCAAGCTACGGAGAGATAACACAAAGGG
>JAZKGM010000366.1:23839-30285 GCA_040385895.1 Bacteroidota bacterium | reverse complement strand
CATAAAGAAGACACAACTTACACAATTAGTAATCGACCAATTAGCTCTTCCTATTTCACATCAAACGCTTCATCCACGATCTGTGCCTGTTCTTTTGCATGCACCTTGCTGAAACCGGTGGCCGGTGATGCACTTGCTTTTCGGGAAATGAGCTTTAATTTAAAGTTCTCGTCCCTTCGCAATAAGTATGTCCACGAACCCATATTTTTAGGCTCTTCCTGCACCCAGCAGAAATCAGCGTTCTTATATTTTGCAAACACCTCATCCATTTCTTTTTCAGGCATCGGGAACAGTTGTTCTACGCGAACAATGGCTACATCTTTCCTGCTTTCTTTTTGCTGGCGCTCCAACAGGTCGTAGTAAATTTTACCTGAGCAGAACAACACACGTTTTACGTCTTTTGCTTTTACCGTGTCATCATCAATTACCTGCTGGAACGTTTTGCCTGTAAAATCTTCCAGTTTGCTCACGCATGCCGGGTGGCGCAATAAGCTTTTCGGTGTCATTAATATCAAAGGCAGGCTTGTTTTGCGGTGTAATTGCCTGCGCAGGGCATGAAAATAATTAGCCGGGGTGGTGATGTTGCACACCTGCATGTTCCAGTTGGCACATAATTGCAGGAAGCGCTCCAAACGGGCCGATGAGTGTTCCGGTCCCTGTCCTTCATAGCCATGTGGCAGCATCATTACAAGACCGCTGTATGTTTTCCATTTCGTTTCTGCACTGCTGATGTACTGGTCAATAATGATCTGCGCACCGTTGGCAAAATCACCGAACTGCGCTTCCCATATGGTCAGGTCGTTCGGGGTGATCATGCTGAAACCGTATTCAAACCCAAGCACTGCATATTCCGAAAGCAGGGAGTTGTAAAATTCTACGTTTGCTTTTTTATCATCGCCCATGCTGTCGAACACATTGTGCGATTTTTCACTGTCTTCCTGTTTGATAATGGCGTGGCGGTGAGAGAAGGTTCCGCGTTCCACATCCTGTCCCGTCATCCGCACTGCATGGCCTTCGTTCGATAAAGTTGCGTAAGCCATCAGCTCGCCCATTGCCCAGTCGTAACTGTTATTTTTGATCATGTTCTTGCGATCGTTAAATAACTTCTCCACCTTGCTGAATGCTTTAAAATCGGCAGGAATATTCGTGATCTTATCGGCCAGTGAAAGGAACAGTTTTTCTTTTACCGAAGTATCGGGCTGCTTGTTGAAATCGGTATCAATAGCCGGGTGATAGCCATCCCAGGTGTGTTTGATAAAAGAATGTACGGGTGAGGCATCCGCTGCTTTTGCTTTTTCCAGTTTTTGCTGGAGCTGCCCGCGGAATTCCTTTTCCATTTCCTTGGCAAGGTCAGCTTCTACACTGCCTGCGCTCAGTAACTTCTGGTTATAGATCTCGCGCGGGTTGGGGTGGCTTGCGATCGCTTTATAAAGCAAGGGCTGGGTGAAACGGGGCTCATCGCCTTCGTTATGCCCGTATTTGCGGTATCCTAAAAGGTCGATAAATACATCGGTATTAAATTCCTGGCGGTATTCCATGGCCAGCTTAACGGTATACACCACGGCTTCCACATCATCGGCATTCACGTGAAAAACAGGGCTCAGTGTGGTTTTGGCCACATCCGTGCAATAAGTGCTGGTACGAGCATCCTGGTAGTTCGTGGTAAAGCCGATCTGGTTGTTGGTCACAATGTGAATGCATCCACCCACATTATACGCTTTCAAACCAGCCATCTGGATCATTTCGTACACCACACCCTGGCCTGCAATTGAAGCATCGCCATGAATCAGGATCGGGGCAATTTTATCCAGGTCGTTATCGTGGTTCTTGGTGAGCTTGGCGCGTGCAATACCTTTCACCACAGGGCCAACAGTTTCCAAATGTGAAGGGTTTGGCGATAAGCTCAGCTGCACCTTTTTGCCGCTTTTGGTGGTTACTTCGGTAGAGTAGCCCAGATGGTATTTTACGTCACCTTCAAACAAAGCTTCTTCAAAAGCCTTGCCTTCAAATTCTTTAAAAATGTCTTCGTACGTTTTATTTAAAATATTAGCCAGCACATTCAGGCGTCCGCGGTGGGCCATGCCCAATACAAACTCTTCGGCCCCAAGCTCGGCCCCGTATTGGATCACGGCATCAAGTGCAGGAATAAGGGTTTCAAGCCCTTCGAGCGAAAAGCGCTTCTGTCCTACGAACTTGGTATGAAGAAAGTTTTCGAACACCGATGCCTGGTTCAGTTTGCCTAAAATATGCCGTTTGTCGTCAATATTTAATTTGGGGGTGTTGCGCGTGGTTTCCATTTTTTGCTGGAGCCATTGCAGCTTCTGCGGTTCGCGCACATACATAAATTCAGCGCCAATGCTCTGGCAATAGGTTTGCTCGAGCAGGGCAATGATATCTTTTAACTTGGCGGCACCTATGCCAAGCTCAATGCCTGCATTAAATGTTTTATCGAGGTCGGCCGGTTCAAGCCCGAAATTTTTTGGCTCCAGCGTGGGCTCATATTTCCTGCGGTCGCGAACGGGGTTCGTTTTCGTGAATAAATGCCCGCGGGTGCGGTATCCCTGGATCAGGTTCAGTACATTTATTTCCTTGAGCGCATCGGGGCTCAGGGCCGTTGTTTTGCTATTGCCGTTAAATTTTTGCTGGCCCATTTCAAAGCCTTCAAAAAATTTCTTCCAGCCGTATTCTACAGCGTTATTATCTTTTAAATATTCCTGGTAGATGCCGTCAATTGCGCTAACATCAGCATTAGAGATATATGAGAACTTATCCATGGTTCAATCCTGCAAATTTTGGGCGAAGATAAGTTTTATAATGGAAAATGGGTGGGGAGGATGGGGAAATGTGAAGATGTGAAAATGGGGGAGAGGTTATTGGTTTTTAGTATTGGCTTTTGGCCTTTAGCTATTAGCGAAAGTATACTTTTAAGAAACTGTGTGTGGTCTTATGGTTTAGTAGAACCACGGAGGACACAATCCCGATAGCTATCGGGACACTAAGGGCACAACGAAATCCCGCGTAAAACGTAAATCTTAAACCGTAATTAAGCTCCGCTGAACTTCGTTTCGTAAAAGAGATTGCCGCACTTCACTTCGGGGTACCGAAGTTTCGCCCGCAATAACATACTCCGTACTTCTCACTGCTATTGACTATGATCTATTAACTGACTCTTCGCACTTTTGTCACTTCGTATCCCGTACCTACTTCCTGAAACCCCTCCTGATCACCTCGGAAAATGCCGGGTAGATGGCCTCCGATGCGGCAATGATCTCACCCCCGAACAGCGCATTATCG
Source organism: Bacteroidota bacterium (assembly GCA_040385895.1). Lineage (GTDB taxonomy): Bacteria > Bacteroidota > Bacteroidia > UKL13-3 > UKL13-3 > UBA6183. The sequence continues at coordinate 26,991 of JAZKGM010000366.1, read as the reverse complement.
CTTCCGTCAAAGGAGGTTACCTTTCCACCTGCTTCGTTGATCAGCAGGATGCCGCCTGCAATATCCCAGGGATTCAGTCCGTATTCAAAAAAACCATCAAACCGCCCGCATGCCACATAAGCCAGGTCTACAGCCGCGCTGCCCATCCTGCGCATGCCCCGCGTGGTCCTGATGATTTCCTTGAGCGTTTCCAGGTAAAGATCGATGAGCCCGAAATCGTAATACGGGAAACCGGTGGCCATTAAAGAATCCATGAGCACGGTGTTTTTCCGAACGCTTATTTTTTTGCCATTCAGGTAAGCACCTCCGTCTTTCCACCCGTAAAAAAGCTCGTTGCGGTTGGGTTCGAACACCACACCCACGATGGGCTTATTGTGATGCAACAAGCCAATGCTGATGCTGTATACAGGGAGCTGGTGAATGAAATTAGTGGTGCCGTCAAGCGGGTCGATCACCCACATGTATTCCTTTTGTTCGCTGGCTATGGTTTCTTCTTCGGTAATAAAGCCGGCAGCGGGAAAGGTCTTTTTCAGGCCCTCCACCAGGCGTTCTTCGGCTGTTTTATCTACGTAAGAAACCAGCTGGTTAAAACTTTTTACCTCCACCTTGTCGTTACTAAAGTGCGAAGCTTCGGTTTGTATAAATGCACCCACCTCTTTCACCAGGTGGCAGGTGTCTTTGGTCATTTGTTCCAGATTCATGTGTGCAAGATAAGAGGGAGCTTGATATTTTAATAAGGTTAGACCCGAAGAGGTGAGTGTTTTACTCCAGGCCTTGTACACCCCCGGTAAGCTTTTAGGCCCTTCCGGCCCTTTAGATCTTTTCAGCTTTGTTACGTTTTATTCAATCCCTTGTTTAATAACTATTTAATGTGTAGGTTAGCTATCCAATTCAATTACACCAAAATGAATAAATTATTTACAAACTATGTAAAGCTCTTTACTTTTTTGAGCTTGCTCACTTTTTATTTAGGCGCTGCTGCACAAACGCCAACTTATTCTACAGGAAGCAGTGCAGAAACCAATACCATTCCTTTTTCGGGAGCAGCAACCACCGGTTACAAATACCAGTCGCTGTATGTGCCGGGTGAATTCGGGGCTGTTCCGGTACGCAGGTATATTACTAAAATATACATCCGCGCTACGGCAGCCACATCGGCCACCTACACAAATTTTGAAGTTAACCTGGGACAAACCACCAGCATGTCTTTATCTCCCACAACATTCCAGGGCGGTTTAACCAATGCCTTCACCTCAGCTTCTTACCAGTTTGGTGCAAGCACTGCCGGTGGTTGGGCAGTGGTTAATTTAACCACCCCTTTTTTGTATGACCCCACTTTATCATTAATTGTTGAAACCAGGCACACCGCATTAACAGGAACAGGATTTACGGCCTACGTTAAAACAGTTCCCGGCAACAGAAGATCATATGCCACATCCGGCACGGCCGTTGCCCCATCGAGCACATTTAGCGGGGTGAGGTACGATTTTGGATTTGATCTTGCACCAACAGTTCCAACCGGGACGGATAATGCAAGCCTGGTTGAATTGGTGGAGCCAAAGAATTTTGCTGCGGGAAATTATGATGTTAAAGTAAGGGTTGCCAATACAGGCAAAAATGCAATTAACTATTTAGCCCTACAATGGACCCTTGATAATGTGCCGCAAACGCCCCTTTACTGGTACAACCCGATTGATACAATCGGTACTGCAGGCGGTAAATCAGACACCATCCTCACGCTGGGTAATGTATCGTTTGGGGCTGCAGGTCGTTCTATTAAGGCCTGGACAGAGATGCCAAATTATGTTCCTGACGGGGCAAGGGGTGACGATACCATAAACGTTGTATGCAAAGCCGCTTTAAACGGAGTTTATACCATAGGTGGGGCTTCCCCTGATTTTGCCACATTTAATGCTGCTGTTGCAACGCTTAAAAAGTATGGTGTGTCGGGCCCTGTTACATTTAATGTGGCCCCGGGCATTTATACCGAGCAGGTTCAGATCGATGTTATTGAAGGTGCTTCAGCAACCAATACAATTACCTTTAATGGCGGAAGCGCATCAACAACCACGCTAAAGTATGGCGCTTTGTATACGGATGCCAAATATACGCTGCTGTTGTACAACACGGCTTATATCACCATCAAAAACATGACCATCCAATCGACAGGAACCGTTGGCGGATGGCCTATACAAATGCTGAGCTCTGCAACCACTTCTGTAAAGAACATTGCCGTTTCGAAGTGTATCATTGATATTACCGGAACCACCGGAATTGCAAGCGCGTCAAGCATCTTTACCGGAATAGTGATTAACGGAAATCTTGCAACACCCACAACCGGTGGCCGTGCCGACAGCATTACCATCGATTCGAATGTGTTCAACTATGGCTATTACGGCATTATTGCGGTGGGACTAACCGGGAACCTGGGCATAGACAACCGCTTTACCAACAACAAGTTTAATTATCCTGCATATAACGGATTATGGCTCACCTACCAGAACGGGGCGGCCATTGATTATAATACCATAAAAGGACGTCCTGCTGCCGGTATGACTTACGGAATTTATTTTGCCAATAATGCGAGCACAGCCCCGCGTTTTTCTTCCATCCAGGGAAATTTAATTTCCAATGCAGCATCTTATGGCGTTACGCTTACAGCATCTGCTAACAGCACCTCAAATCCCGGCCTGTTCATTAATAACATGATCGCAGGGAATTTTACAGCGGTTGCTGCTGCCGGCCTGGTGGTGGGAACAGGCAGTGCCTGGAACATCTATCACAATTCAATTAATAACAATGCTGCCGGGAATGCCCCGACAAGTGCAGCCGTTACAGTAAGCACGGGTACCGGCTTGGATGTACGCAGCAATATTTTTGCAGTAACCAACCCGGAGTCGCAAGGCCTTATTATTTCGGCAACAAATTCCACCTCGTTCATCAATTTAAATAACAATATCTATTACAAGCCCGACACGTCAAGCGGGATCATGACCCTTAGCAGTACCGTAATGTATCCGTTTGATTTCAAAGGGAACCTGGGGTTAAATGCAGCGTCTGTGCTTGCCGACCCGGGTTTTGCGAATGATACCTTTTTAACGTTGAACAGCGGTTGCTTTAACGGGATCAATCTTGGTGTGACCAGGGATGCT
>JAZKGM010000366.1:5720-23829 GCA_040385895.1 Bacteroidota bacterium | reverse complement strand
TTGAGATCCAGAGCGCATTGAATGATATTACCATTGATGCCGTTACGGCTCCTGCTTTTCCAATGGCCCTGGGCCCGAATGATGTAGTGGTAAGGCTGAAAAATATCGGTAACAACAACATCACTTCTGCTGATGTTTCATACACATACAACAACACGACTGTAACATTGCCATGGACCGGTTTATTAAACCCCTGTGATACTGCAAGCTTCAGGTTCTCTTATCCGAACCAGATCGATGTAACAGCTGCCATCAAACCTTTAAAGGTGTTTACCGGCAACCCGAACTACACAAGTGATGGCAACCGCTTAAACGATACGGTTGTGGTAAAAATAGGCACTCCTCTTATAGGCAATTATACCGTTGGTGGCAGCCTGCCTGATTTCTCTACAATAAGTGATGCCGTAGATGCACTTCATGCTGTGGGAATAAGCGGGGATGTATATTTTAACATCCGCACAGGCATTTATAATGAGAACACATTAATAAACAAGATACAAGGCGCTGGTCCCGGCAGCCATGTTACCTTTCAATCGCAAGCCGGCTATGCCGACTCGGTGGTGATGAGACATAATGCACTGGTGGCATCAGACAACTATGTGATGAAGTTAAGCAATACGTCTTTTATTAAATTCAATGCAATAACATTCACTGCACAGAACAGTACGAACGGACGCGCTATCGACATGGGCGGTATCGCTTCTTTTGATACCATTGTCAACTGTAAGATCAATGCGCCTTCAACCACAACCAACGCAAATGCACTTGCCGGAATTTTTGCATCGAGCCTTACCGGAAAACAATCGGTGATAAAAGGCAATGTGATCAGCGGGGGAGCTTATAATATTCTTTTAGCCGGGTTCTCTGTTACTACTAAAGTAATCGTAGGGCAGGGCAACGGAACCACTACTGTTCCTACCCGCGATATGCTGATAGAAGGCAATACGCTGATGAATGCGGCATATGTTGGCGCCAGCATTTCTTACCAGGTAAATGTAAAGATCAGAAACAATACGTTCACCTCGCCAGCCTCAACGTATACTACCCACTATGGGATGGACATCAGTAATTGCGACAGCGCTACAGAGGTTACCGGGAATAAAATAAACACCACGGGCTTAACCGCTACAACATTGGCCGGTTTACGGATCACTGCGTGTGAGGCGGCCCCTTCCATACCGGGTATCGTGGCCAACAATTCGGTGGTGGCAGGCACATCGGGAACAACTACATATGGATTATATTTAACCACCGGCAAAAATTTCAACTATTACAATAACAGCATTAATTCTGTTGGCTCGGGTACTACGAATTATGGAACATACATCAATTTTGTGGTGACCACTTCGGCTAATAACATCTTCCGCAACAACATATATGCGAATAAAGGAACAACCGGTTATGCGCTTTTTGTGCAGGACCCGACCTATGTGAACAGCGATTATAATTTATTGTATTCGACAGGAGCAGGCGGGTTGGTGTATAAAAATCTTGCAACTGCCACTCCGTATGCAACATTGGCCGCGTATAGAGCAGCATTTCCGCAACAGGAGGTAAATTCCATACAATACAGGACACCGTTTACCAGCAACACCAACTTAAGCATTAACATAGCCGATACGGCTTGCTGGGCCATTAACGGCAGGGCCATTCACACCACAAATAACCTGGATATAAACGGTAATGCACGCAGTACGGCCATTATTAACGGTGCTGCCGATATCGGTGCGTATGAGTTTACACCTACTGCTGCGGGTTTATTAACCACTGCTGTTCCCGCTACCCCCGTTGCGGGTGGCATCCAGTCGTTCCTGTTGTTTGGCGATACCGTAGCTAAAATAAGCTGGAACCAGTTTTATACTGCTCCGCTTACCATTGGCCTGCGTTTTTATTCGGGAGAATATGCACCCAATACCAATTCATCGCATTACCGCACCAATTGCTATTGGGATGTGCAGGAAACCGGGATAGGATCTTACAGCTATGCCATAGATCTTTATTATAAAGAAACAATGAAAGGCTCAATAGTAAGTGAGCCTGACATGCGCCTGGCCAAAATGCACAACACCAATCCGTGGAACTGGTATTCGGGAACGCAATCATCGGTTGATGTGGTAAGAAATATCCTGAGTGCGCCTAACCTGTACGACTTCTCTGTATTTACAGGAACAGACGACCTGAACCCGCTGCCGGTTGTATTATCAAAATTCGATGCAGTTGCATCAGGCCGGGATGTAAATATAAGCTGGAGTACGGCAAGCGAAAGAAATGCATCGCACTTTATCCTGGAAGCATCTGTTGACGGAAAAACATTTACGGCAATAGGCAAAATCGCAGCAGCCGGAAATTCATCGGTGATCAGGACATACCGTTTTGCCCACATTGATGCGCAGGGTGCAATGAATGGATCACCTGTGATCTATTATCGTTTAACCAGTGTGGACAAAGACGGAAGTAGGGAATACTCACACATTGCGCTTGTTAATTTCGAAATTAAAAATGTGATCACCGCAACGGCCTATCCGAACCCGTTTACCGCTAACATAGCAGTAAGCATAACTTCACCGGTTGAAGGGATAGCAAATATTGAGGTGATCGATGTGCATGGTAAACTCGTATCAAACCCGACCGGTAAAAATATTTCTGCCGGAACGAATGACCTGCAACTTGATGAACTGAGTACACTTGAGCCTGGAGTTTACATGGTTAAGATCTATTTTAATGGTGAAACCCGTAACCTGAAAGTGGTAAAACAATAATTATTTTCTTTTATTAAAGCCACGTGATTTCATGTGGCTTTAATTTTTTATATCATTGACTTTAAAAATTAATCAGCATGAAAAAACAATTACACCTGTTGTTTCTGTTATTCGCCACATGCGGGGCTTTCCCCCTGTTTGGTGCGCAACTATCAGGGACCTACAACATCGACTCTTCTTTAACCCTTGGAACGGCAACTGATTTCAGGGATTTCAGGTCTGCACTTGCTTATCTTACCGGAAGAGGAACCCGAACAGACGGAGGACCTGCCAATACTGCCCCTTTTGGTGTAAGCGGTCCTGTGACCTTTAATGTATTAACAGGCACCTATACCGAGCAGGTAAACATCCCTGCTATAACAGGTGCGTCTTCTGTCAACACCATTACGTTTGATGGCGGCACAGGCAACAATGCAACACGCATTCTTGAATTTACGGCAACATCAACAACCAATGCACACACTTTAAGGTTTGACACGGCTGCCTTTATTAATGTAAAGAACATCACCATAAAAGCGAATGCAACAATAGCCGGAATTGCCGTTCATCTTTTCGGAGCGTCTAATTCCATTACGATAAGCAATTGCAGCTTAATTGCGGCATCTACAGCCACCAATTTAACCAAGGTGGTTTCTACGCAAAATAACATCTTGTCTTCCGATGGCGGGGGATGCAGCGGTTCGGGAGCGGCCGTCCATACTTTTTACCTTGATTCAAACTATATCAGTGGCGGATATATCGGGGTGTTTTTAACCTCTACAAACACAACAGGCCTGTTTAATTATTACATCAGGTGGAACACGATAGAGAATGCGTATATCACCGGTGTAGGCCTTTCAAATCCGCGAGGCTGGAAAATAGAAGGGAATTATATTAAAACAAGACCAGGTATTGCAGACAGTAAAGGCATCCATCAATGCAACGGATCCATATCGGGATCGCACTCTTACCAGGCGCTGAATAATATAATTGAAAATGCAGGCTTTCACGGCATCTTTTTGCAGTCGGCAAACCCGGGAAGCACCACGACTTTCCCCAATCTTATTATCAACAATTACATGAAACCGACCTTTGCCAATGCGGCAGCGCTGGGCTTTTCATGCAGCCAGACCCGGAACTTTAAAATAGCCAATAACACCATTTTAATGAATGTAGCAGGTGGCATTGGCTTAGATTGCGGAGGGGCCGCCATGGCTAACACCTCTGTAAAAAACAATATTGTGATGCTTCAGAATGCGAATTCAACGGGTTTATGCATCCAATCAGATGCAGGCACTGTTGACAGCTGTAATTACAATGTGTTCATTAAAAATACTTCTGATCCTAACCCTTTGCTTGTAAAACTAAAAGGGATCAGCTATACGAAGAACAATTTTAAAGGAGGAGCAGGTTTCAATATCAATTCATACACATCGGATCCGTTGCTGTTTTCATTAACCAATCCGGCACCGGCCAATATTTGCCAGAAAGGGACTGCCCTGGGTTACGTAACCAAAGACCTGTTTGGTGCTAATCGCCCTAATCCCCCGCAAATAGGTTGTGCCGAAGGACAAGGCGGATTAGCGGTAGATGCAGAGGTGATCTCTTTTGCACTTCCTTTAAGCTACCCGGTTGTATCGGGGGTGCAGGATGCAAAGGTGGTGATAAGAAATTCGGGGAATTCAAACTTAACCAGTTTAACGGTTAAGATCGAAATAGCCGGTGGTTCAACCTATACTGTTTACTATACCGGTAACCTGTCGGCCTGCCAATATGATACGGTAACATTTAATGGCGGTAACCAGGTCTTTTTGGCTCCCGGCACCAACAAGCTGAAAGCATGGTGTTCTGACGCAAACTGGACGGTAGACAGCAACGCGGTTAACGATACCATCACAAAATCCTTCTGCACACCGCTGGTTGGCGGTACCTATACCATTGACAGCAGCGGAGCAGGTAATTTCACAAGCTTTACGCAGGTGGCAGATGCATTGAATTGTGGCGGAATATCCGGTCCTGTTACTTTTAACGTGGTAAAAGGAACATATAATGAGCAGTTTTTCCTTGGGGAGATAACAGGTTCATCAGCCGTAAATACGATCACATTCCAGTCGTTGGATGCCAATGCCGATTCGGTGATCGTAATAAGCAATTCACCGGTTAGAAACTATGTGGTGCAGTTGTTTTCCACCTCTTATGTTGCATTTAAGAACATCTCTTTTATTGCCACCAACGCTGCAAACGGAAGGGTGTTCGATATTTCGGGTATTGCCTTATACGATACCATAATGGGATGTAAGCTCACTGCCCCGGTAGTGGCTACTACAACCAACGTATGTGCCATATTATTTGCCAATGGTTTTGCCGGAAAAGGATTGTTCATTAAAGGAAATGCCTTCAGGAACGGTTCGATGGCGATCTATTTATATGGGCAGTCTACAGCCTTGCCTTCAGACAGCAATGTGATTGATAACAACAGCTTTAATGCATCATACTTTTATTCTGTTTATGCATACTACTGTTCTAATCTTAAAATAAGGAACAACAATATAACCGGAAGCGCATACAGTAACCACTATGGTATATCTACCGATTATTGTAACCTGGCCCTGGAAATAATAAACAACCGGGTCATATTGTTCGGTACGGCAGGATATGGCATAAGAGGAAGCTTAAATGCAGGTTCTGCAGCTGCACCCGGGCTTATTATGAACAACGTTGTTACAGGCGGAACCACCGGCTCGTTCTATGCATTGTGGAACCAGCAATGCGCATGGCAAAATTATTATCACAATACCCTTAATAACAACTCATCGGGTGCAACAAGCTATGCGGCATATTTTTATAACACCACAACGTATACCAACATCAATATCAGGAACAATATATTTTCGAATAACGGAACCGGTGGATACCCGGTATACCAATATGATCCTTTATTTAATAGCAGCGATTACAACTTATTCTATACACGCAGTACGGGAGTGGCTTACCGTGGTTTGGCAACAGCTACCGGATATGCTACGCTTGACGCATACCGCACCGCATACCCGCTCCAGGAAAAAAATTCCATTGTTTACCTTACCGGTTTTACAAGCCCTTTAAACTTGGAGCCTAACCTGAACGACTCTGCTGTGTGGGCAACCAATGGCCGTGGTATTTTTCTTCCAACGCAAACCCGCGACATTAACGGGAATTTAAGGCCAATGACTATTGCGCAGGGAACACCGGATGTTGGTGCCAGTGAAATTACGCCTTTATCGCTTCCTCCAATGGCCACTGCAGTTCCCGCAATTCCGGTAGACGGCACAACACAGGTGTTCCTGTTTGCCGGAGATACGGTAGGTAAAATTTACTGGGAGCAGTTTTGGCCGGTACCAACCGAGCTGGCATTCAGGGCATACCCTGGTGTTGCCCCAACAGGTACCACACTTAACACGCATAATGTTCTTAATACGTATTGGACCTTACATATACCGATGAATTCGTACAACTTTAAACTGGATGTGAGGTTTAAACCTACCTGCAAAGGGAGTATTGGTGCCTATGCTGATCTGAGAATAGCCAGGTATGATTCGCTTTCGGCTGCATGGGTAATGGAAACAGGCAGTGTTTGCGATTCCCTTCTCTACAGGATCACCAATACGGGTGGCGTATATTATCAGTCGTTGCTGATAGCGGGCACCAGCCAGAACAATCCATTACCGGTAAAGCTTTCTCATTTTAATGCAAGCGCTGTTAATAATGATGTGTATGTGAGCTGGAGCACAGCCAGCGAAAAAAATGCATCGCATTTTATCCTGGAAGCATCTGTTGATGGGAAAACATTTAACGCAATAGGCAAAGTGACCGCAGCCGGAAATTCATCGGTTACCAGGACATACCGCTTTACCCATACCGATGCACAACGTGCAATGAACGGTTCACCGCTGATCTATTACCGCTTAAGCAGTGCGGACAAAGACGGAAGCATCGAATATTCGCGCATTGCTCTTGTGAACTTCGACAGCAGGAACACACAAGGAGCCAGTGTATATCCTAACCCTTTTGTGCAAAACCTCACGTTGAATGTTGTTTTGGAAACCGCAGATGTGGCAGTTATCGAAGTAGCTGATATCGGTGGCCGTGTAATTACAAATGCATTGCACAAAGATTTAGCGAAAGGCACAAACGAATTGATGCTGCCAGAGTTGAACAACCTGGAGAAGGGTGTTTACTTTATTAAGATCACTACAGGAAATCAAAGCAAAGTGATTAAAGTAGTGAAGGAATAAAAGGATTAAAATAGAATCGGGATGTTGTAAAATAGCGTTGACGCGTTCATATAAAAATTGAGGAAGTGCCACAGATTACAAAGATTTAAGCTAAAGAGCTGCAAAGCAACTTTCCTTATATCCAATAATGATCTGGTAAGCGCTTAACTGGACGCTGTATCTGTGAAATCTGTGGCGTTTCTTATCTACACTGGCCTACAACATAACCGATAGAATTTAAAAGAGGCCGTCAGCAATGATGGCCTCTTTTTTTGCGCTTTGGGTTACTTCATCAGGATATTACAGAGCTGTGTTGACAATAAGGCCATTATTTATTTCGCCAAAGCCGAAGGTTACACGGATAAGAGATGCGCTAAGTGCTTTATTGGTCAATTAACCTGGATGAAGGAAAGGGTTGCTTGAAATTGCCTGGTCTGTATACTTTGCCGCTTAAGCGCGACAAGTAATGGCTGGTTATGCAGCCCTTGTATTAAATGCATCAATGCAATTTTGCGCCATTCAATTAATTTATTATCAAACTGATGGAAGGTCAAAAAAATGAAAATGCGATTTAGTAAAATCGTTAAGTTTTATTAACTTAATTATCTATGAATAAGTTAAAATAATTATAATTTAAGGATAATTTAATTATTATTGATTAACCAAATAGCAATAGTTATGATAAAATTTTACACCAAATTAAACACGAGGCACTACAAAGTTATGCTGCTGGCATTTCTGAGCCTTTTTTTCCTTTCCGGATCCTTGTTTGCCCAGGTGGCAACCAAGTATGTATTCTCCTCATCAACCAATAATGCATATAATCCGATTACGGGTGGTACAGTGCTTAATGTTAGCACAGGTGCGGCTGGCGGAAGTGTGGATGATGACGACTATTTTTATGTACCCTTCGGGTTCTCGTTTTTTTATAACGGGATTTCATACACACACGGGTGGGTAAATTGCAACGGCTATGTTAAGCTGGGTGCTAACCCTCCTCAGTACACGTATTCTTTCGGGCCGGCTATTTCTTATGAGCCGATCACTATTTCAGCCTTTTCTAATGATTTGGCAGGAAAAGGTGCTACATCAAGCACATCAAACTTAAGGGTAGAAACCCAGGGTACTGCACCTTACCGTGTATTTGTGGTGCAATTTAAGGATTGGACGGTTTATAACGGCAATGCCACAATTATGGCGGGTGAAACCTACAATTTCCAGATCAAGCTGAACGAAAATGATGGAAACGGGTTTCCCCAGATCTGTTACGGTAAAATGATCTCTAATTTCACATCAAGCTGCCAGGTAGGGATTTCAGGAAATGCAGCTACCGATTATAATGTGAGAACCACTTCATGGGTGGCATCAACAGCCAGTACAACCAATGCAGGTTATTCTATGCCTTACAGTTCCACTAATGTTCCCGATTCAGGATTAACTTATAAATGGGCAATACCACCACAAAAAATGGTGATCGACTCTGTTACCACAATTGGCGTTTCTGGCGGGATAGCTCCGGCAAGCTTTGATAATGCTATTATAGCCGCTGTTGTGTATACAAAAGGCGATTCGGCCAAGAAATTTATTACAGAGATCAATTTTAATACAACAGGAACTACAAGTATTTCTGATATCACAGCCGCAAAGGTTTATTTCAGCGGAACCAATTCTGTTTTTTCAGCACTTACAGCCACCCAGTTCGGAAATGTTATATTTAATCCGCCTACAGGCACACTAACCTTTACCGGGCTTGATAGTTTAAATCCGGGTGCCAACTATTTCTGGTTAGTATATGATGTTTCATCCGGGGCTACAGTTGGTAATTTTTTAGACGGGCAATGTATTAATGTAAAGGATTCGATCCTGTATACCAATATCCCTTTAGTTACTTCTCCGGCAGGATCCAGGCAAATTGTTCAGCCTATGTCGGGTATTTATACCATCAATGCTGCCGGTTCAGGTGCAAGCAACTTTACCACATTCGACCTGGCTTTTGCTGCCATGAACGTGAACGGGCTGTCGGGTCCTGTTACATTCAGGATCGCAGCAAACACCTACACCCGCACTACCCCGTTGATCATTAACAGCGTACCGGGTTTAAGCAGTACAAATACAATTACATTCGAAGGGGTTAATAAGGCAACAACGATATTAACCGGGAGCCTTCTTTCGTCCCAGATCGTACAGATCAATGCAAAATACATCACGCTGAGAAACCTTACCATAACAAACACCGCTGCAGGATCCTGCTCTGGTGTAACCTTATTGGGCAGCTCCAGTTCGAATGTGTGTACAGGTACTACCGTAAACAATTGCATCATAAACCTGCCGAATGCCACAGCAGGTTCAGGAGCAGCGATCGGTATGACGATCGATGTTACCGGAAATAGTTTTGGTACCTCTGTGCTTATGGATAGCGTTACTGTTGACAGTAACGTAATAAATGGCGGTAACTATGCTGTAGGTGTATTCGGGGCATTGAATATTTCTTTTAACAGGGCATTTAAGTTCAGGAACAACACCGTTACCGATACCAAAGCAAATACTTTGTGGATCCAGTACGTAATGAATACGGTTGAAGTATTGAACAACAACATCACGCTTTCAGCCGGAAGCGGGATTTATTTCTTTGGTTGTGAAGGAAACTCATCACATTTGATCAGCGGGAATAAAATTTCGGGCTTTACTGCATATGGTATTGAGTTCAGGCCAAACACAGGTGCAGGTCCTTCTGTGTTTCCAAACCGTGTTTATAATAACCTTGTGGTGAGCGGGGCGAGCGGGGCGATAAACTGCTTTTTCTCAAGTCTGCCTACACCAACGCCTTTGGAAATGTATCACAATACATTTATTTACAATACTTCAAGCACAACAGCAACATATGGCCCTGTGCAAACTTCAGGTTCGGGCTTTTTAACCATCAGGAACAATATTTTTGTAAATAACGCCACGAGTGGCACCAATTCGACCATGTACCTGGGTAGCAATCCTGCACCTAATAATGTTAACTACAATATTTATTATAACAGGAATGCTGCAAATATCAACCTGGTGAACAGGCTGGGTACACAATACACAACAACAACTTTTAAAACAACTACAGCAGGTGGCGACAGTTCATATAATACAGCACCTGTATTTGATGCACAGAACAAACTGACAAGTGGCTGCAGCCCTAAAAGTAATTTGGACCTTACCTATTTGCTGCCTAAGGATGTAAATGGCGTAACACGTGTTGTGCCATCATACATAGGGGCTCATGAGTCGAGCATTCTTGGCAACGACCTGAGCATAGATGCACTATTATCCCCGGTAGCGCCAATAACACCAGGACTTACAGATGTGATCGTGCGGGTTAAAAATGCGGGTTCAAACCCTATTTATTCATTTAATATCAACTATGTTCATAACAGCAGTCCACTTGTAAACCAATCGGTGTTTCAAACCCTTGCTTCATGCGATACGGCAACGATCGTCTTTTCACAGCAGATCAACCTTACCTCGTCAAACCAGATCAAAGTTTATACTGCATCTCCAAATTCAACCACTGATGACGACCGCACAAATGATACGCTCAGGGCCGGTTTTTATGGCGCGCTTTCGGGCACATACACCATTGGCGGAACCAATCCTAATTTCCCTACCGTGCTTGACGCAGTATCTTCATTGCAACAAGCAGGTGTAGCAGGTCCAGTAATATTTGATATCGCACCAGGTACATACAACGGCCAGGTTATCATTAACGGAGCAGGCATTGTGGGGCTTTCTGCCGTGAACAATGTGGTTTTCAGGGGAACAAATGCAGCAACTACTGTCATTGCATCCGCTGCGGCATCACAAGGTACAATCGTGATCAATCAATGTAATTATATCACATTCAGAAAAGTAACGGTTTCAAATACAGCAACCACAACACCTATCGGTATTGCAATTGTTGGAAACGCAACAGTAGCAAACAACGGTACCGGTTCTGCGGTTATCGGTTGTGTGATCAATACACCAAATGCAGGTACATCTACTTCGTGGGGTGTTAATGTTACGGCAACGGCTTTCGGAAACGGTAATACTGCAACATGGGCTGACAGCATTTCAATAGACAGCAATACCATTAACGGTGCTTATTATGGAATATTTTTTACAGGACGTGCAGATACATTAAGCAATGTGGAAGTTAAGATCAGGAACAACAGCCTGGTTTCTTACGGATATGGGATATACCTGAACAATATCCATAACGCTTATGATGTGTTGAACAATACTGTTAATATGTATACACCGCCAATTACAACCGGTTATGCTTACAGCGGAATTTACCTGGTAACATGTACCAACAAGAGACTGGCAGGTGCGTCCATCCGTATCACCGGTAATAAAGTGTATAATTTCCAGAACTATGGAATTTACATGACCACTATCGGAACGGCAGGAACGCTTCCTATGCAGTTGTATAACAACACGGTTTCATCTTCTACTTTAAATGCTTACAGGAGCTTACACATAAGCTCTACTACCGGGGCAATTGAGATCTATCACAATACATTTGTACATAACTTCAATACCCCTACCCAAAGTTATGGCGCAGGTTATGTAACGGGAGCGGTGTTAACAAATGCACTGATAAAAAACAACATTTTTGCCAATACGAGTGCCCTGGGTAACACCACATCTTTGTACCTGGCAAGTGCGGCCCCTTCCGGCAGCGTTGACTATAATGTTTATTTCAACAGGTCGAACCCAAATCTTGTTTACAGGGCTGCCTATTACACGGCTGCTAATTATAATACGGCAACTGCAGGTGGTGCAGCCTCATTTAATGTGGAGCCTACCTTTGTTAACCTTGCAGCAAACGATCTGCGTTTAACAAGCGGTTGCCTGCCAAAAGGCTTAAACCTTACTGCAAATGTTCCAACAGATATTGACGGCAATACAAGGCCGGTTACTCCGCAAATCGGCAGCAGCGAGTTCCTTGCCCCTTCGCTTGACCTGGCAACCCAGGTAATTACACAACCGGTTTATCCTGTTGTTTCGGGCCTGCAAAACGTGGTTGCTACTGTTAGAAACAATGGTTCTGCAACAATCACCTCGTTCAACGTAGCGTATAAGTTAAACTCAGGCACAGCGGTAAGCCAGGCTTGGTCAGGCTCTTTGGCACCATGTGCCACTGCAACCATTACTTTTACCGGAGCTCAACAGATCAATGTTGTAAATGGCAGTTCAAACAGCCTTTCGGTATACACTTCGGCACCAAATGCCGGCACAGATGCCAACGCAGCAAATGATACTGCAAAAGCACTGTTCGGAACACCAATGTCGGGAACATATGTTGTTGGCTCAGCCCCTTCTGATTTTACTACTTTTAAAGCAGCAACATCTGATCTGGCTGCTCGTGGTATTTCAGGAGCTGTTGTATTCAATGTTAAAGCAGGAACGTATAACGAACAGGTGTATGTTCCGGTTATCCAGGGTTCATCAGCTGCCAATACCGTTACATTTAAATCGCAGGCTAACGACCGTACAAATGTTACGGTGAATTTTGACGCTATAAATCCTTCGGATAACTACATTTTCAGGATATTAGCAAGTAATGTTAAACTTCAGGCGTTAACGCTTACCGCATTAAACATAAACAATTCACGTGTTATCGAATATATCGGAACGGCTTCTGCCGATTCGGTAATTGACTGCAACGTGACTGGTGTGGTTACAGGATCTACCGCTACAGATAAAGCATGTATCTTTGCAAGCCCGCTGAACGGAAGCCTTGTGATCATGAACAATACCATCTCTAACGGATCTTACGGTGTGTATCTTTTCGGAACGTCAACGGTTGTTTTAAATACAAATACAGTTATCCAGAATAACATCATACAAAACTCTTTTTATGGTGCAATCCAGGCGTACTATACCGGTAATCTGAAAGTGAAGAATAATACCATGAGCTCTACTTATGCGTATAGCTACGTTGTGTCGACCAACTATGGTTATAATGGCCATGAAGTGTTGAACAACAAAATATCAGCCCCTAACGGTGGTTATGGTATATACACTTATGAGAGTAACGGAACATCGCTTTTGAATAATACTTTTTCAAACAATGTTATTACGGTTGCCGGTAGCACCACTGCTTACGGTATTCAACACTGGTATGGTAATTATAACAATGTATTAAACAATACAATTAACATTACCAGTACAATAACAAGTGGTTACGCGGGTTATTTCTACATTCCTTCAGGTTACAACAACAATAAGATCTATAACAACATATTTAATAATGCTGGTCCTGGTTTTGCCATTTATGCGTATGACCCTGCAGCAGTTGGAACAAGTACTTTTTACAATTACAACCTGTTAAGCACTGCGGGTACTAACCTGGGACAAATTGGGTTTACAGGTTTAAATTACACCGGCCTGTTGCAATGGAGAGCAAATTCCAAACAGGATTCAAATTCAATAAGTGTACGTGCACCATTTGTAAGTGCCAGCAACTTTGCCATTAACCTTACCGATACCAACTCATGGTTCTTAAACGGGGGCGGTGTTCAGGTTGCAGGTAATTCAACAGACGTAAATGGCAATACCCGCAGCACAACGTTAATTAACGGGGCACCAGATATGGGAGCTTACGAATTCACTCCCAGTGCTGTAGGTCCTAAAGCGGTAGCCATACCGGCTGCTCCTGCTGCAGGCACCACACAGGTGTTTTTATACGGACTGGATACCATTGCGAAAATAACATGGGGCGCATTCGCTCCTGTGCCTTCAAGCATCGTAGGAAGGATGTACACAGGCGCTTATCCTGCAGGTATCTCGGGTAACTCGCATCATTCATTAAATTCTTATTGGGATTTTGATGTTCCTGCAGGCACGTATTCATACGACATCAGCTTATATTACAAAGAGCGCATGTTGGGCTCAGTTCCGTCAGAAGCAAGCATGGTAGGGGCTAAAAAATCAGGAACTTTCCCTTGGAACGTATATTCTTCGGCAAGTACAGTAGATGCAGCAGCTAACATACTAACCATAACAGGGCTTACCGACTTCTCTTTATTTACAGGCACAACCACCACCAACCCGGTTCCTGTTAAACTGAACGAGTTTAAAGCTGTGGCAATGGGTAATGATGTATTGGTTTACTGGAACACTGCCAGCGAAAGAAACGCTTCACATTTTAACGTAGAAGCTTCCGTTGATGGCCGCAACTTTACAGTGGTAGGAACGGTAGAAGCCAAAGGCAATTCGTCTGTAAGCAACAGGTATAACTTTACCCATGCAAACGCACAACGCCAAATGAGTAATGCTTCTGTGATCTATTACCGTTTAACATCTGTTGACAGAGACAGGACTTCATCCAAATCCAGCGTTGTTATTGTAAGCTTCGAAAGATCTCAAACCAGGCTTGATGCTGTAAATGCTTATCCAAATCCGTTTGCTGAAAATATTACAGTGAGCATTCCTTCCATTGTTGAAGGTGCTGTAAAAATTGAAGTGATGGATATACAAGGTAAACTGGTGAATGTAACGAACAGTACCATTGTTCAGGGTGCCAACGAAATTGTGTTGAACAACATGAATACTCTTGAAAAAGGGGTGTACTTTGTTAAAGTTACTGTAAACAATGAATCTAAGGTGGTTAAGGTTGTAAAACACTAATCATTTTTAAATAACAAATAACAGCAAAAGGCTGCCCTTGGGTAGCCTTTTGCTGTTTATAAGAAGCGGGTTGAAATTTGTGCGGACGTTGTTTAACTTCCGCAATAATTTTTTACCATGCAATCGAAAGCAACAAGCGTTGATCAATACATGGACGAGGTGCCCGAAGAGCGGAAAGAGGCCTTGAACCAGCTTCGCAAAAGCATAAAAAAGAACCTGCCGAAAGGCTTCAAGGAAGAGATGGGCTATGGAATGGTGGGTTATGTTGTTCCGCACAGCCTGTATCCTCCAGGCTATCATTGCGACCCGAAACTGCCTTTGCCTTTTTTAGGTTTCGCTTCGCAAAAAAATATGATCTCATTTTACCACATGGGCATTTATGCCGATAAGGAGTTGTTAAACTGGTTCCAGGCCGAATACCCCAAGCACAGTAAAACAAAGCTGGATATGGGTAAAAGCTGCATCCGGTTTAAAAAGCCGGAACAGATCCCTTTCGACCTGATCGCTGAGCTTGTTTCGAAAATGACACCGCAGAACTGGATCGAAGTTTACGAACAGGCATTCAAACAATAAGCCGGACCGTTGCTTTCCCATCCATCACAAATACAGCCCTTACTTGCACAAAAAAATATTGAGAACATATTTTTTAAAAAATACCTGCGCAGTTATTCCAGCGCAATGGTTGACGAAAAAATACATGCATTAAATAAAGAGGTAAGTGCTGAGATTGACTGCACAGCGTGTGCGAATTGTTGCAGGCAGCTCGAACCCGGGTTGGAAACGGAGGAGATCGAACGCCTTGCCCTGGAAAAACAAATGGCCGCAGACGTGTTTAAACAAACCTATGTGGCTTTTGATGGAGAAGCCCAGTTTTTGAAAACAAAGCCATGTATGTTCCTTGATGACTGTAAGTGCAGCATTTATAAGAACCGGCCGGCAGCGTGTGCAGGTTACCCGCATCTTGACGGTAAAGATATGAAATACAAACGCAGCCTGTGGAGCAATTATGTGGTTTGCCCCATTGTATTTAATGTAGTGGAGGGGCTTAAAAACGAATTGAACTTTAGTTATGGTAAATAAACCGTTCCATGAGTTCATGATGAACACAGGCGCTGTTAGCAGTAAACTGATCGAAACACCTTTTGGCCTATACTGCTTAACCGGTTATCCCGTTCTTTTTCATTACATCGATTTCCAAACGTACAAAATACAGAACCCGGATATTGCTTTTTTGCCCGGGGTCTTTTCTGCTGCCCAAAAGCTTGATCATAAGATCATCACCATCTGGCAGGATGTGTGGCAGAACAAACAAGAGCTGGTGCAGGCAAGGATCCTGGCCATGATCGGCAAGCGCGAGCGGGTCCATGCCAGGCAAACCCATATTGCCCGACTGGATAAAGCAGCAACAACGGCTTTTCTGGATCAGAATCATTTGCAAGGTTCAACAGGTGCTTATTATAAGTTCGGGTTGCTGTTCAACAATGAACTGGTGGCTGCTGCAACGTTCAGTAAAGCCCGCACCATGTATGATGGGCCGGTATATTACCGGAGCTATGAACTGGAACGTTTTGCAAGTAAGAAAGGCATTACGGTAACCGGGGGATTGGGCAAACTGATCAACCACTTTACGCAGCAATTAAATGCAGGCCACATGATGACCTATGCCGATGCCGACTGGGGTTCCGGCAAGGGCTACAGGAAGCTTGGTTTTTCGTTCACCGGGCATTCGGTGCCACAACAGTTTATCATTGACGAGGCGCATAATAAACGCACTTATTTCGACCCCGCTGCACACAGTGCAGAAGAAATTAAAGAAAAAGGACTTCTTCTAATAGCCAATACAGGCAGCTTGAAATATGTGTTAACCCCTGATCTGCATCAACAATGAAAGACCATAACCTGATAGTGATACTCGGACCCACTGCAAGTGGCAAAACCAGGTTGGCGGCCCGGCTGGCCCATGCGCTGCAGTCGGAGATCATTAGTGCAGATAGCCGGCAGGTATACAGGAGAATGAACATTGGCACCGGTAAAGATTATGGTGAATACGTGGTTAGTGGCCAGCAGGTCCCTCATCATTTAATTGATATTGCCGAACCGGGAATGCGGTATCATGTGCACCGGTTTATGCAGGATTTTTTCGGGGTTTTTGATAAACTGAGGGCAGGAAAGATCATTCCTGTTATGTGTGGAGGGAGCGGGCTATATATTGATTCGGTATTGCGGAATTTTGAATACGCATCGGTTCCTAATGATCATGAGCTGAGGCGAACGATCAGCTATAAAAGTTATGATGAGCTGTTTGAAATGTTTACCATGATGCCCCAAACCCTGTTTACGCCTAAAGCCGATGTTTCTACAGCAAAACGATTGATACGCGCTATAGAAATAAATAATTATTTATTAAATAATGAGTTCTCTCCCGTAAGCTATTCTTTGGTAAAGCCGCTCATCTTCGGATTGAGCTCTGAAACAGAAACACGTAAAAAACGCATTGAAACCCGGCTTAAACTGCGATTGAAGGAGGGCCTGATAGAAGAAGTAAAAAAGCTGATGGGTGAGGGTGTGAAGGAAGACGACCTGCTGTATTACGGGCTTGAATACAAATTTATCGTTCAGTACCTGCGGGGCGAAATGAGTTATGATGCGTTGGAAGAATTATTAACAAGGGCCATCCAGCAGTTTGCAAAACGCCAGATGACCTATTTCCGTAAAATGGAAAAAGACGGCCATGTTATTCATTGGATCGATTCAGCCATGAGTACCGACATGCAGGTAGAAATGATCATGAAGCACATCAATACGAATGCATTGGAATAAAATTTGGGTATGGTAATACTCAATTTTATAAACAATGAAAAAAGTAACACAAATTTTTATGATCGCTGCCGTAGCCGGGATGGCTGCCTGTGGCGGGAAGAACAAAGGCGCTGAGCAATCGGTTAGGGACCTTGACGTTTACGTTGATTCGGTAGAACGCGACCATGTTAACTATTACAGTGATGATAACTATTGGTCATCTGTGGATGCTAAATACGAGGAAAAACGTCAACAGATTGAGGCAAAATCTGAGCAAATGGATGAGAAGCTTAAAGCAGAATATGCCCAGCTTCAAACAGAATATGCTGCATTAAAAGAAAAATATACTGCAGAAAAAGCGAAAGCAAAAGCCACCAATTACAGAACAGTGTTAAGAAATTCATTGTTTGGTGAAGGAGTGATCGGTGATGACATGAGCTTTAACTTTATGACCGGTGCAAACGCGAAAAGCGTTTACGAAACTTTTGTAAACACCGTAAGCACCAATAAAGACACCTACTCGCGCGAAGACTGGGATGAAATTAAAGTGCTTTATGAAGCAATGGACACCCGCAAAAACTCAATAGAAAAAGAATTGAGCGGGTCCGACAACAGGTCGATCGCAGCCGAAAAGATCCGTTTTGCAACTATAAAAGCTACCAATCG
>JAZKGM010000366.1:0-5710 GCA_040385895.1 Bacteroidota bacterium | reverse complement strand
CCGGGTGCTAAAGCCGAAGAGAATGCTGCTGCAAAACCTCAGTAATACATTCTTGTTTAATTTTAGTTCTTAATTAAAATCGCAAAAGTCCTGTTCAGTTTTTTACCGAACAGGATTTTTTGTTTAAAATTGTCAGGAAGGCATAAAATTTACCCATCAGTACCCATGAAACACGTTCTTCTTTTATTAAGTATTCTCCTTTTAGGATTTAATACCCATATTCATGCACAGCCCGATACGGTTCGTGTAGGCATCTATATAACCAGTATACACGATATCAATTTTAAAGATAAAGAGTATTCGCTCAATGCATGGTTGTGGCTTAAGTACAAGAACCCCGACTTTAACTTTGCGCAGAACCTTGAAATACCCCAGGCAAAAACGTTCACAAAGTCATTTACCACCATCGACTCGAGCGAAGGGCAATATTATATCCTGATGAAACTGGAATGTGTAATGAAAGATTCCTGGAAGATCAACAACTTTCCCTTCGACAGGCAGGTCATGAGGTTCTCCGTGGAAAATGCCCAGTTTGATTCGGAGTCATTGATTTTTGTAGCTGATATACGCGGCCAGAACCATGGCAAGTTTACTGTAAGTGGCTGGACAATAGACAGCTTCCTGGTTTCAACCGGCATAAAAACGTATGAAACTGCTTTTGGCGACCAGGATTATGAAGTACCCAGAACCCAATATGGTGTATTTAAAGTGAAGATCGGTATGGTGAGGGATGCCTGGGGCTTGTTCTGGAAAATGTTCCTGGGCATGTATGTTTCATTCTGTATTGCCATTACCTGTCTTTTTATTCATGCAGATAATATCGATTCAAGGCTCGGCCTAAGTGTGGGTTCTTTATTTACGGCAATCGGTAATAAATATGTGATTGATTCGGCATTGCCGGAGTCATCTTCATTTACCCTGGTTGATACATTGCACAGCCTTACACTTGTTTTCATTTTCAGCGTCATCAGCATTTCTGTATATGCGCTGAAGCTCAGGAAAGAAGACAAGCTTAAACTTGCGAACAGGCTTGATAAATATAGCGTATGGGTGCTTATCGGGTTATACCTGTTACTGAACGTTTTCTTTATTTCATTATCTGCAACGGGTGCTTAATATCAATAAACCGCGCACAAATAATTG
The DNA here is from genome assembly GCA_040385895.1 of Bacteroidota bacterium. GTDB lineage: Bacteria > Bacteroidota > Bacteroidia > UKL13-3 > UKL13-3 > UBA6183. The sequence continues at coordinate 4,567 of JAZKGM010000366.1, read as the reverse complement.
ATACGCGGTTTATTATAGCAGGAGGAATATTTATTTAGAAATGATGAGTTTTTGTGTGTGGATCAGTTCTCCTTTGCCATTAACAAGCTGAATAAAATAAATACCGTTTTTAAGGTCATTCACCGGGATGCTTCTTTCAGTTCCCTGCGTTTCATATTGAAGCTGGCCCGTCATGTCATAAATGGAAATTTTCAGGTCATCTTTATTTTCAGCATGTTCAATATTGATCTCGTTGCTGGCCGGGTTCGGGTATATTTTAAACGAAGGGTTGTTGTAAACAGATTCTTTTAAACCAACAGGCATTTGTATGCTCACCTTATGCAAAGCCCTGATCACGGTAGAGAACAAGGTATTATTGGTCACGCTGTCCTGGTTGGTTAAGACAGAGATGCACACCCCTGAAGTGGTATCAACCATGTTCTCGTTAATAAAACCAAAGTATGTTCCGCCATGCGAATAGAAAGAACGGTTGTTCAGGGCTTTGCTGTAAAAAAAGATCCCTAACCCGTATCCATCGTCAACCAGTGTGGTAAGCTGCCTGAATGATTCCGGGCTTAACAGCTGTCCGCTGATCAGTTTGTGCCAGAATTGCACATTGTCTTCTGCTGTGGTAACCATAGACCCGGCTGTTGATGCCATGCTATATAAGGTGGGATTATAATCTGTTTCCAGTTTGGTCATATCCATCAGCGATGTGCCGTTAAATCGTTTGCTCCACTGGTGCGGCATGCGGCTGCTTACATTTGCCTCATCATAAAAAAAAGTATTAGTTAAGCCTGCAGGTGTTAGTATCAGCTCACGTACCACTTGCTGGTGAGATTTGCCGCTTACCTTTTCAATAATTTCGCCCACAATAATATAGTTCGTATTGGAGTATTTCCAGCTGGTTCCTGGAGCAAAGTACGGCTCATTGGCCAAAGCAAGCAGCTCATCCTTGGTCCAGATCTTACCAGGGTTTCCGAATATCGAATCGTTCACGGATTCATTTTTGGTGTATTCAAAAATCCCGCTGGTATGGTTCAGGCATTGTTTAATGGTGATCTGGCCGTTAATGTTTGGTTTGTTATGGATCCATTTCCCGATGCTGTCGTCAATGTTGAGTAGTCCTTTCTCTTGTAATATTAAAGTGGCTGTCGAAATAAACGTTTTGGTGTTGCTGCCCATGCCCAGCAGCATATCACTGTTAATAGGGGCATTGTCGTGCGATATGCCGGATGTTCCCTTCCAGGTTCCTTTACCCGGGTACAGCACAGCAGCGCTTGCACCTTTAATATTGTTTTTTAAGCAAACACTATCAAGCACCGTTTGTAAACGGGTTTGTAATTCGGCAGGTAGTTGTGCTTTTAACGTAGCGCTTAAAATGAAAAGCGCAATGAACAGCATGGTGTTGGTTTTTTTCATGTCGGTTGTTATTTATTGTTGAACAAAGGAACAGCGACCCTGCAGCATTTATTTTTATAATAGACCAAACCCATTTCAAATTCGACCAGCAACATTGGTCGAAAAATATGGGGTTTTTGTCTATGCGTGCTGCCATGTATCAAACGGTGCAATAACAAAAAAGCCCTGTACGAATTTCGTACAGGACTGTTTTTATGCTAATAAACAACAAGTCGTTATTTTACGATCTGTAATTTCTGGATATGGATTAAATGACCGTTCTGGTCAGTAACATGCAGCATGTAAAATCCATCGGGAAGACCGGGAATAGACAGGGTGTTATCTGCAGGGAGTTGAGATGCAAACTGTTGTTTGCCTGCCAGGTCGTAAATAGTGACCGTGCTGTTGTTGATCGCTTCTCCTTTAATGTAAAACGACTCCGAGGCCGGGTTTGGGTAAAGCGTTAATCGTTTGCTGTTGTAAACCGATTCTTTAACGCCAACAGGCATTTGTATACTTACTTTATGTAAGGCCCTGATGATAGTAGCAGAGAGGCCATTATTATTCATACTGTCCTGGTTTGTTAATACAGAGACACAAACACCTGAAGTGGTATCGGCAAGATTCTCGTTAATAAACCCAAAAAATGTTCCTCCATGCGAATAGAACGAACGGTTGTTCATGCCTTTGCTGTAAAAAAATATTCCTAACCCGTACCCGTCTTTTCCTCCCAGGCTAACCAATTCAGTCATTTGTTTAAAAGATGCTGGGCTTAATACCTGTCCGCTGGTAAGCTTATGCCAGAACAATACATTATCTTCTGCTGTGGTAACCATTGCACCGGCTGTTGTGGCCATGCTGAATAAATTCGGAATGAGGTTTTCCTGCATGGTATTCATATCGGTTAATGAGGTTCCGTTTATCCTCATGCACCATTGGTGCGGCATGCGGCTGCTTACATTGGGTTCATCATAAAAATAAGTGTTGTTTAAGCCGGCCGGGGTTAAGATCAGTTCGCGCATGGCTTGCTGGTGCGATCTGCCGCTTACCTGCTCGATAATTATTCCTGCAATAACATAGTTTGTATTGGAGTAACCCCAGCTGGTTCCGGGATTAAAGGTTGGTTCTTTTGCCAGGGCAAGCAATTCGTATTTGGTCCAGATCTTACCAGGGTTGCCGAATATGGAATCATTCACTGCTTCGTTTTGCAGGTAGTCAAATATGCCACTCGTATGGTTCAGGCATTGTTTAATGGTGACCTGGCCATTAATGTTTGGCTTGTTATGGATCCATTTCCCGATGCTGTCGTCAATGCTGAGCAACCCATTTTCCTGTAGTTTTAAAATAAGGGCAGCAATATGTGTTTTGGTGTTGCTGCCCATGCCTAAAAGCATATTGCTGTTCAGGGGAACATTGTCGTGCGAAATGCCGGATGTTCCCTTCCATGTTCCTTTACCCGGGTATAGCACAGCAGCACTTGTTCCTTTAATTTTATATTTTGTACATACGCTATCGAGCACCGTTTGTAAACGGGCTTGCAGCCCGGTAGGTAATTGTGCTTTAAGTGGCGTACTTAATGCGATCGCAATTATGACAAATAGTGTAGAACAGATCTTTTTCATCGTGTATATTGTTAAGATAAATATTATTTAATAACGTGAATTTTTTTGTAGCCGGATAAGCGGCCGTTTGCACCTGTAACATGTATGATATACAATCCTGCCGGTAATGTCCCCACAGCAATTGTTGTTGCCCCGCCTGAAAACTGTTGCGAAAGTACTTTTTCACCTGCCAGGTTATACATTTCGGTTAGCATTTCAGCATTAAATCCTTCCGTTTTTATATGGATCGATTCAGCTGCGGGGTTGGGGTATACCTGTATGTTTATGTTATTGTTGAAACGTTCTTCAATGCCCGTTGAAACCGGCATATCAAGCGTTACCTTGTGCAATGCGCCTACTGCCTTCAGCAATAAAATATCATTTTTAACACTATCCTGGTTGGTTAATACAGAAACACAAACCCCGCTGATCGAATCCACCAGGTTTTCACAAACAAAGCCCACATTTGTTCCCCCGTGTTCGTACACCACACGTTTGTTGATGTCCTTTTGACCCCGGTAAATGCCCAGGCCGTATTTCCAGTTTCCTTTAAGCTGGATGTATTCTGTCATTTCAGCAAAAGAAGCCGGGTTAATGATCTGTCCCGAGATCAGTTTATGCCAGAACTTCACATTGTCTTCTGCCGTAGTTACCATTCCTCCGCATCCATAACCTGAGCTAAGCAGTGAATTGTTCGAATAGTTAAGCTCTGCTACAAAATCAACAAGCACATTTTTTGAATTGTTCGCTGACCATACATGGGGAAAAGAGGTTACCATAGCATGCTCTTCCGGAAAAAATAAGGTGTGTTCGAGTTGTTGTGGTGTAAAAATAAGGTCCCTGAGCGATTTGCTCAGCGGTTGATTCATCACTGCTTTAATGATCAGGCCGGCAACGGTAAAATTGGTGTTGGTGTATGACCAGCCTTTTCCCGGGGCAAATTTGGGAGCTGAGACAGGAAAGGTGACCAGTAATTCTTCCGGTTTCCAGATGCGAGTAAAATCACTGAAGATCTTCTGTTCATATTCGGCACCATAATCGTAATCTCCAAGGCCGCTGGTGTGGTTCAGCAATTGCCTGATGGTGATCTGCCCGTTCACATTGTTAATGTTATGCATCCAGGTACCGATCGTATCATCCAGGTCTACTTTACCCATCTCCTGGAGTTTTAGCATTAATGCAGCAATGTATGTTTTCGTATTGCTGGCTATGTAAAAATCCATATCCGGAGTGATGGGGTGGCCTGTATGCGATTCACCGTATGTGCCTTTCCATATGCCGTTATCGGGGATAAGCACGGCCACCGAAGCGCCTTTTATGTTGTGTTTGCTGCAAACACTGTCGAGTACAAATGCAAGCCTGTTTTGCAGGTTTGCAGGTAACTGCGCTTTAAGCGGTACACTTAAGGCGATCATCAGCATGAGGAGGAATGTAGAACAGATCTTTTTCATATTGTTTATTTTTGAGCAAACAAACAGTCTTTTCCGAACCCGTTTTTGCAGAATAGACCAACCTTGCCTGAAATTCGACCAATTGTTTTGGTCGAATTATTTATGCAGTTTGTCTATATACCATTAGCCAATAAA
>JAZKGM010000365.1:2762-10766 GCA_040385895.1 Bacteroidota bacterium | reverse complement strand
ATGCTACGCATGGGCTCCAACCTCACCTGGCAGGTGGTCACGCCGTTTGTGCATCCGCTGTTCCATCCCACCGACACGCCGAAGCAACTGCAGGTGGCCTACATGCCGGACAAGCGCCCGAAAGAAGCCAAAGAATCCACCAGTATTGGCCATCTAGCTTTGCCTGATGCTCCGGAAGCATCGTTACAGGGCAATGCCACACAACTGGCTTTACCTTCATCTGAAGAGTCGGTGAATGGCGGCACAAAGATCCGTTGGGAAGTAATGGCCTGGAATTCGCAGTTCCCGTTAATGTACGCCAACGGGGGAGGTTCAACCACAAAAGGATCATTGATCGATCAGGCTAAATTGCAGATTGACATTGTAAGGCAGGACGACTGTAATAAGTCTATTGCAGATATTGTGAAATTTGCGCAGGATTATAAAAACAACCCGAATGCACAGGGCGTATTTGCTTCTTATATGGGCGATGGGATGCCGGCATTTTTTGCTGCATTGGCAAAAGAGCTTGAACCGCTGGGTGCCGATTACCAGCCTATTGCTTTTTATGCAATGGGTAAATCAAACGGAGAAGATAAGCTGATGGGACCGGTTGAATGGAAGAAAGACCCTAAGTCGGCTTTAGGAAAAACGGTGGCCTGTTATTTAAGAGATGGCGATATGAATATTTTATTGAAGTGGGCAGGTGATAATAACATGAAAGTGAATCCAGATGAAACTACATACGATAAAGATGCCATTAACCTGGTTGCGGCAAACGATTTTTTAGATGCATGTAACAAATACATTTCAGGTTACAGAGAAAACCGTAAAGTAATCAAAGATGGCAAAAAAACGAATGAAGAGATTGAAGTAGGTGTTGATGGTGTGGCTACCTGGACCCCTGGTGACGTGAACGTGGCCAAGCAAAAAGGCGGACTGGTGAGCATTGCATCTACAAAAGAATACTCGGCACAGATGCCCAACATTACCATTACCATTAAAAAATTTGCATACGATCACCGCACCGATATTGAAAACCTGATCATGGCCTTAGGCCAGGCAGGCGATCAGGTGCGTTCGTTCACCGAAGCCAAAAAATTTGCTGCCGATGTTTCGGCAAAAGTATACAATGAGCAGGATGGAAATTACTGGCTTACCTATTACAATGGAAGTATAGAAAAAGACATCCAGGGTCTTACTATTCCTTTAGGTGGCTCAATGGCTTTTAACCTTCAGGATGCTGCAAATACGTTTGGTATGGGAAAAGATCGTGTAGACCGGTATAAGATCGTGTATACTACGTTCGGAGATATTCTTTCGAAAATGTACCCCGAATTAATGGCTACTTACCCCGAATATCAGAAAGTGGTTGATAAATCATTCTTACAATCGGTTATAGCCAATCACCCTGAATTACTTACCGGAGAAGCTATTAAAATGGCCTATTCAAACGAGATCACCAACGAGATCTCATCTAAATCGTACCAGATTCAGTTTGAAACAGGAAGTGCCGTGATCAAATCACAGTCATATGCTGCGCTTGACGAAATTTTAAAAAGCTCAGTGGTGGCTGAAGGATTAAAAGTTGGTGTATATGGTCATACTGATAACACAGGTAATGGAGATGCCAACCAGAAACTTTCGGAAGAAAGGGCCAACTCGGTTAAAAATTACCTAATCAGCAAAGGCTTACTGGAAAAGCGGATCGAATCGAAAGGGTTTGGTCAGAACCAACCAGTTGCCGATAATGGTACAGCTGCAGGCAAAGCAAAAAACAGACGGGTTCAGATTGTGCTGGGCGAATAACATGAGCTTTATTGCAAAACTATTTACCCCGTTTGCCCGCTTAAGGCATAGTGTTTATATTATGCTTATTGTTACTTATGTGATACTTGCCATTTTGCTATGGCAGGTATTTGCAGGCGGAGGCCTTATTCCAACACCTGTAAAGATCATGGAAGCCATTATCCGCATCATTTCGGTTGGAAGCTTTTATGATAACCTGTTTGCGAGCTTATCATTAACCTTTATCGGTATGGGCATTTCCATATTGATCGCCCTGGTGATCTGCTACCTATCTTTACTGCCCCTTTTTCATCCCATCGCAAAATTCATTATCAAATGCCGTTACCTTACGCTAACCGGGCTTATATTTCTATTCACCCTATTAACTTCAAACGGACATAACCTTAAACTAAGCCTACTGATATTCGGTATCGTACCATTCTTTGTTACCTCGCTCCTTTCCATTATTGATTCCATTAATGAGCAGGAATACGAACTGTGCAAAACCTTACGGATGAATAGCTGGCAAACCTTACTTGAAGTAGTGATCATTGGGCGTTTAGACCAGGTGCTTGAGGTGATGCGGCAGAATTTTGCCATAGCCTGGATGATGATCACGATGGTGGAAGGCCTCAGCATGTCGGAAGGCGGGCTTGGAACCATGCTCATTAAATCCAATAAGTTCATCGATCTCGGAACGGTGTTTGGCATCCTTATCATCATATTTATAATGGGCGTTTGCTTCGATTTTATCCTGGCAAAAATGCGCCACTGGTTCTTTCCATATACCAAGCTTCAACTCAGAAAATAATGTACCAGAAGGAAGAAGTAATATTACAGGTTGAGAATGTAAACCTATCGTATGATCGTCCCATACTGAGAAACGTTAGTTTTAATATTCATAACATTACGCGTGCCGATATGCAGCAGGGCCAGGTGGTTTCATTGATAGGGCGCAGTGGCATTGGTAAAACGCAACTGTTCAAGATCCTGTCAGGGCTACTTTCACCTCAAACGGGCAGCGTAAAAATAGGGCAGGACCTTCACCCGGTAAAGGCCGGTGAGGTAGGTGTGGTTCCGCAGAACTACATCCTCTTTAACCACCGCACCATTGCCGATAATTTAAGCCTCGGCCTGCGCGGATCTTCCGATAAATTGAGTGATGCACAAAAAGCTGATCTCATCAAAGATTATGCGAACCGCTTTGGCCTTTCCGAACATTTAAAGAAGTATCCCATGCAGCTGTCGGGTGGCCAGAGGCAAAGGGTAAGCATCATCCAGCAGATCCTTACCGGCAACCGCTTTATTTTACTCGATGAGCCTTTTTCGGGCCTCGATCCTGTGATTAAAGATAAGGTAATTGAATTGCTGGTCTCTATTTCTACGTTAAATGAATTGAACACGCTCATCATCATCAGCCATGACATAGAGAATTCCCTTGCCATTTCTGATACGGCCTATATACTGGCCAACCAGGAAGGGCATGAAGGGGCAACGATTACCGAAGCCATTGACCTGATGCATATGGGCTTTGCCTGGAACCCGCATATTAAAGAGAATAAAGATTTCCAGGATCTGGTTCAACAAATGAAATTCAGGATCTGACCATGTATCCAAACGGCCATATATACCTCCTTTTTGCAGTAATAATCTTGCTTTGCGGATGCGGCCACACATTTATGGGTTCTGTATTCGTATTTAGGTTCAGCGACCTGTTGGCTTATGTTTTTATTGCATTGGTTATCGCTTTGTTTATAGGAATGAACAGCAGCGATTTCAGGAAAACGTTCCTGTTATGGTTCGTGTTCAATCTTGTGCTAACACCCTTGGCAGGCCTGATTTACCTGTTAATAAAAATCACATCCAGTAAGTAATCCCAATCGCTTTTATCAGATAACAATTCATGAAAATAGTTTTTTCAAGCCTGTCTGTTTTGCTGCTTTCTTTTGCTGCTTTGGCACAGGAATCCCAACAGGTAAAACCAAAGGTATATGTTGCAGCCGGCCTGTCCGTTTCCAATACTTACGATACCACGTTTTCTTACAGCTCATATCCTTCTGTTGAAGTAGGCTTGGTGAAAAATAATTTCAGCATGGGACTGGTGCTGGGCAGGTCGAACCTGAGCAATTTCGAAAACGATGGCATTTCCAATTACTGGTACGAATTAAAAACAGCACTATACCAGCCCGTGGGTGATTTTAATGCATATGGTTTATTAGGACTGGGAAATTACATGAGTACCAGGCGCATTTTTATTGAGTACGGTGCCGGGTTTTCTTATTCGTTTAAAGCCATTGATGTTTTTGGGCAAGCCAGCAATTGGGATGGAACCTGGTATGTTACCCCGGGAATAAGCTATACATTTAAATAGCTACTGGTACGGTTATATTATACAAGAACCCATGCTAAAAAGCCACCGGATTTTCCAGTGGCTTTTTAATGTTTTAAGTATGGACATACCTATTCCACCAGTAATTTCATGGTTTTGTATTCCCCGTTTATTTCAATGTTCACCAGGTAAATTCCTTTGTTCAGCATCGAAACGTCATACAATACATCTTCTTTTTGTTGCACCTGGCGCGTGTCTTTTAACACTTCCTGGCCCAATACATTGGTGAACCTGATGGTGGCATGTTCTGCCTTGTTCAGGTCGAATGCAAGGGTGGCAAATTTGGTGGAAGGGTTCGGGTAAATGCTGATGGCGCCTGCGTTGAAGGCCACATCATTCAGGCCTACCCCCGGTTTTTTCACCACGAAGGTCAGCGATTTTACAGCGCCTTTACAGCCGCCCACATTTGTTTCAAATACTTTTATGGTAGCGGCCGATGTGGCCACGCTCCATTTTACATTCACAGTGGAAGTGGTAGCGCCTGATAATATCGCACCACCTGTAGAAACTGTCCAGGTATAAATAGAGGTAAGCGGCCCTGCCACAGTGTAAGTATGCGTTTGATCCCTGATGGCTTCTTCGGGTCCGTCTATATCCCCGGTTACCGGTATAGGATTTACGGTAAAATTAACCGTTCCTGCCAGTGATGTGCAGCCAAAGCGGGTTACAGTGGCCGAATACTGGCCTGAGTTGGCCGGTGTGAGTGCATACAGCACAGGCCTTTGTACAGAAGAACCGAATCCGCCCGGTCCGCTCCACTGGTAAGTGGCGTTGGTTAAAAAAGTAGCGAATAGCTGTAAGGTGTCGCCCGAACATGCCTGGCCCGAAGACGGGCTGGTAGATAAAACAGGGGCAGCAGGAAATTCATTTACGATCAGTTTGGTTACGGCCGGTAATGATGCGCATAATGATGAGGTAGCGATCACCTGGTAATTTCCTGCATTGTTTTGTTTTAACCCGCTTATCGAAGGGTTTTGCAATAAAGATGCGAACCCGGCAGGTCCGCTCCAGCTATAGCTTACACCCGGAGAACTTTGGGCTGTGAGGTTAACCGATTCGTTATCGCATTTCATAATGCTGTCCATTACGGTAGGTTTATCGGGCAGCGCGTTCACCAGCACGGTTGTTGAAGCAGGGATAGAACGGCATCCGTTCACGATCGATATCACTTCGTAGCTTCCGCTGGTGTTCACCGATGAGTTCAGGATCACGGGATTTTTTGAATTTGATTTATAATCGTTCGCACCGCTCCATTCGTAGGTTGCGCCACTAATGGTGGAAGAAGTTAACAATACAGTAGCTCCTGCACACAACGGGCTGTTGCTTGATGCCACAGGGGCTGAAGGAATGAGTTTAACAGTAATAGAAGTAGAGGAGGGAGCCGATGCACAGTTTGAATCGGTTACCACCAGGTCGTAGCTTCCGGCATTTGAGGTATTGGTGTTCACGATCACTGCATTCATGTTAGAAGAACTGTAGTTGTTGGGCCCGGTCCATTTATAGGTTGCATTCGGGCCTACATTAATGGCCGATCCAAAAAGTTTAATGCTGTCGCCCACACAAATGGAGCCGTTGCTGTTTGCTGATGGTGTTGAGGGAATGCGGTTTAATTTAACGTTGGTGGTTGATACAGGTGAATTACCACACCCTGTAACCGATACATAAACCGTATAATCCCCCGCATGGGCCGAATTACCATTCGGTATCACCGGGTTTTGCAGCGATGAGGTAAATCCGTTCACCCCGGTCCAGGTATAAGTTGCGCCCGTTATGCTCGATGCGGTAAGGTTGATGGAAGAACCATCGCATAATGGCCCGTTGTTGCCCACTGTTGGGGCTCCCGGAAGTGTATTGATCACCAGTGTTGCGCTCCCGGCCGAAGAGATCCCGCAACCGCTTGTAATTGCAGTTACGCTGTAAATCCCGGCATCGCCCAATGCCACAGAATTGATGGTTGGGTTTTGTGATGATGAGGTAAAGCTGTTAGGCCCTGTCCAGCTATACGTAGCACCGGAAATGGCAGAAGCGCTTAATTGCAGGCTTTGTCCGGGGCATAGCGGGCCGTTGGTGGAAACAACAGGTGTTGGGGTTGCATTGGTGATTACCACCGATGTGTTGGCCGATAACGAAGCACATCCGCTTACTGTTGCGATCACACTATAACTGCCCGCATCAAGCGTAGTTAAACTGGTACGGGTGGGGTTCTGCGTGGTGGAAGTAAATCCGTTAGGTCCGCTCCATGCATAGGTTGCTCCTGCAATGGCCGATGCCGTTAAGCTTAACGACTGGCCGCTGCAAAGCGGACCGTTATTGCCTGCCGTTGGCGTTGTGGGTACATTGTTTATGGTTACCGTTACAGAACCTGCCTGCGAAGTACAACCATTTACCAATACGCTTACACTGTATGTGCCCGCAAAAGAACTCTGTGCCGAAGAGCGTGTCGGGTTTTGCTGTGTTGAAATATAGCTGTTCGGTCCCGACCAGGTATATGTGCCACCCGGATAAGGTGTTGATGTGAGGTTAAGGTTATCCCCGGCACACAAAGGGCCATTGCTGCCTGCAACAGGGGTTACCGGTACGCGGTTTACAGGGGCCACGATGGAATATGGGCCAAGTGTTCCGCAGCCTGCCAGGCTCACCGTAACACGGTATAATCCCGAGTCGGCCACGGTTGCTCCCAACACCGAAGGGGAATGCTGGGACGATGTGAACCCGTTCGGGCCGGTCCATGAATACACGGCACCTGCTATCTGGTTTATCGATAAATTGAGTGTTTGCCCGGCACACAAAGGGGCATTGCTTGATGCCGACAGGCTGGTGATCACATTTACATAGGTGCTTGCCACGGCAGATGTGCAGCCGGATATGATAGCCCGTGCCAGGTAGGTGCCTATTGCTGTTATTCCTATATTGGATAAACTTGGATTTTGCTGGGTGGAAGTAAAGCCATTAGGGCCTGTCCAATAATAGGTAGCACCGGCAATGGTATCTGCATGCAAGGTAAGTGTGGCCCCGCTGCATAACGGGCTGTTGCTTGTTGCTGCCGGAGGAGGAGGGGATACGCCAACTGTTTTTGTTTCTACATCCACACAGCCCACTCTCCATCCATATAAGGTATCTTTCAGGCTGACAGAATACGGAATGCTGTTGTTGTACATTTTGGTGCCGTCAATGGTATAGTACAAGCCTGAGGTATCGCCATAATCCCAGATGCAGCTGGTGTATGCAATGTTATAAAAAGCCCGGAGGTTATAAAATTTATTGAACAGCACAGGCGAAGAGGTATTGGTGAATGTGATCTGGTTGCTCGCATTATTGCACGCAGAAATGGTGAAATTGGCGTCCATGTTATACGATACATAGGGCAGGAACATGAAGTCGGCATTAAACACGGCAGTACCCACGTTGATGTTATAGCCGCGGATAAAATTATTGTTTATTTTAACCGAGCTCAGCCATTCGTTCCTTCCGTTTGGCGGAACAGCGCTCCAGTTATTCGAGATCACAGAAACATTGGTTGGGCTTGACGTTTCAACAGTAACCACATAAGCTGCAGTAACCGTAACCGGTAAAGAAAATTTGGCCTGTTTCAACAGCCCGGATAATAAACCTGCTCCGAAAGTAGAATCAACAGTTACCGTAGTACTTGCTAAAGCCAGTCCGCTTGGCATAGAATCAGGCCCTGCAATAAACATCTTACAGGTTAGTGTAATTACGGCCGATGTTCCGGCACTTTGCCAGGCAAAAAAATCAAAACCCGAAACGCTTACCGATTGGTCTACCGGGTACCATTGTGCAAAGGTATTGCCGCTTGGTGCCGAATTAAGCGTAATGGCATTAAACTGCGT
>JAZKGM010000365.1:0-2752 GCA_040385895.1 Bacteroidota bacterium | reverse complement strand
AATACACCGTGTCGACCCCGCATGTACTTGCTTTTTTACCAAAGCCCGAAACATTGGTGAATGTTCTGGCAGCATTCGGGTTAAGGTCGTTAATAAGGGTTACCTGCGAGGATTGAAGTGTTTGGGCGTAACCGGAAAGTGGGATAACAGCACAGAAAAATGCTATTATAAAGTACATTGGTGTAAGTGTTTTTATCATAACATAAGGGTTTATGTATATCGAATATATAAATTATATTCAGATAATTTCCAAATTGTTGTGTTATAAATAGTCCAGTACACAAAAAAGCCGGAATGCTTTTTTGCATTCCGGCTGTAAGAATTTTAGCTCTTCCCGGTCAGGCTTGCGCGGTAGGTCCGCCAAAGTTCATCGGGAAAGGTGGCGTATCATGAATGTCGATGGTTCCGTGTTGTTCTTCATACTTCAATACATTATCGCCTAAAGCCATTAACAGGCGCTTGGCATGCTGGGGAGTAAGCACGATGCGTGATTTTACTTTTGCTTTAGGTACACCCGGCATTACACGTATAAAATCGACTACGAACTCGGCATTTGAATGGGTAATGATGGCGAGGTTGGAGTAGGTGCCTTCCGCCATTTCTTCGCTCAGCTCAATGTTAAGCTGGCTCTCGGTGTTGTTATTATTTTGGTTTTCCATTGTTCTTTGTTGGCGCCATTTAATAGCTTATGGTTCAAAAATAAATATTTGAAGGAAATATTTGCGTTTAATTATGAGCGGGATAAATCAGGAATGACCAGAAGCGTTGCTAAAGGGCACTTACTCTATTACCACTAAGATCGCCTGAAAAAGCAACCGGTTTTTATTGCCTGATCCTACCATGCAATTTTAAAGAGCATTAGCAGGAACAGGCTTCAATGACCACTACTTTTTCACCCTTTAGTTTTTTGAGGAGTTCATAGATCTGCCGTTCCTTGTTATTGGCCTCTTCGTTTACCTGCTGCATATCGTTTATTTTTTTTACCAGCAAGGCGATCTTTTTCATGATATCGTTGATGCGCGGACTGCTTTCATAAATAATTACCCGGTAATAGCACGACAAGGGTTCTATTTCAATATCACGCACCGGCTTGTTTTTAAGCCATATGGTGTCGGCCATTTTAAGCGGGCTCATTATGCCCGGTACCCATGAAAAAGGCATGATGGTATCGATCCGCATTTTTTTGATGCGCTTAAACGACAGGTGTTCCAGGTCGGTTAACGTATACAGGCCGCCAATAGGGTCTTTAATAAGCGGATTAGCCGGGCTGCTGTATTTTAACCTCCCCTTATAATAAGCCATGCTGTCTTTTATGCTCCGGTCTTCATAACTTTGATCCAGCAAACGCATTAAATAACCGGTGCTGTTAAACGAATCCCTGATGATGTTTCCTTCTGAAATGTAGCCATATCCTTTGCTTACCTCATGCTGCGTGGTTTCAATGCTAAAGCGGATAATGAAAAATGTGGCTCCGCCATCTGCCATTGCCCTTGCATGGAAAAGCAGGATGATGAAAAAAGCGGGAAGCCATTTTTGTTTGTATTTCATGCGGTGGGAGAAAACAATACCAAGTGAAATAAGGGCATTTTGAAATACGCATTGTCAAGTATTGTGCCGTATATTAATAATTCCTGAACTTAATCTTGTGCAGCTCAACTATTTTTTTTGCAGGGTTATAATTGAGGTCGATATCGCAATTGTGTTTTGGTTTATACATAGGGTTCCCGGATGTTTTGCGCACCAGGAAGGTAACAAACACAAAGTGTGCATGCTCTTTTGAGATTGCCCCGATGATATTGACATACACCAACGATCTCCGATAGAGAAGCTTCTTATCGGCCTCTTTTGTGGTCAATAGTTTAATGTTCGTATGCCGGATGGTTGCAGGTAATGTGATATCCGGAAAATCATCGTGCTTTCCTATAAATAAGGTGTCGAAGCCGGATCTGTCTCTTTTATATGCGGCCTTTATATATTCAGCGATGGCCTGGCTGTAATATGTTGCCTGCTCATTTTTCCCCATCGAATAACCGGCTTGTGCGGAAGTGAACACAGGAAGGCAGGAATAGGGGATTTCAACAGGCCGGGCAAATTCCTGTAAAGAGGCAGGAATTATAATTGATCCGGTTGCACATTCATTTGTTTTAAGCTGCCCGTTGCAGGAATGGATGAAAAATAAACATAAGGTCCACAAACACATGTGCTGCATAATGAATTTCAGTTGATGAATAGCAAAGTTCATTATTACGGGGAGGAATGCTGTTATTGAGTAGTTATTGACCTGTTAACGGCTTGTTAATGGTTTCCTGACTTTCACAGGTTACCGTAAACCAGTCGTAAATGCGGATATCAAATAAGTTGACCCGGCTTTTCATGTGCTGCGTTTAAGTACTAACGGTTTTGGGTTCGTTGAAATCGGGCAAATGCAATGTTATGCCCCGCTCGTTTTTTTGCAATACAAAGCGGAGGTTTCTACCGGGTATTTTTTATCAAGATCTACATCGTTAAAACTTTTACCCTCGCCCCAGGAAAACAGCTTTTCAAAAAACGGAAGCCATTTTTTGTGTTTGATCTTTCCCAAAAAATAGACTTCATGTTCTTTTTCTTTGATACCCATCTCATACAGAACGTGGTTGTGTTTTACGATGCCCAGCTCATGAAAGTATTGCATCATGCGGAAATATTCGCATACATTCCCGCTCTCCAGCCTTCCTGCAAAAAAGAAGGGCATAAACCAGCCGATGATGTAGCA
>JAZKGM010000364.1:0-7883 GCA_040385895.1 Bacteroidota bacterium | reverse complement strand
CATGTCATGCACTTACCTTTATTGCGAAGGTTTAGCATCAGGTTGTTTTCTTTAAGGTGGTCTGACTTTTCAATCCGCTTCCGGTTGAATAACAGTTGCGCAACAGTTCACGATTTTCACGTGATTCCCCTTATTTTAGTGCGTAAAGCTTGGCTTTACAGCAGAAACAATCTTTCAATTAAACGTGGATCAATAATAGGTGCTTTAACGCGGAGCTGCCACAAAACTTAATAACAGCATTGTGCATATCATGGCTAAACATGCATAAAGACTGGAAGAAAATTTATTTGCTGCGGTTAATGTGGTGAAGGTGCAATTCGGGGAGAAGCAGGGGTTCTCTGTACAGGACAAGTATTGTATTCGGTGGGCCCTTGCCAGGCATTTACCCTATAAGTCAAGGCATTATATATTCAATCTGTCAGCGAACCATTTACAACAGCCTATCGTTCCCATCTGGGACCATTTTAACTTACCGGCTCACTGATCTTTTTCTTCCAGCTCACCAGGAACACCCCACAGAAAATAACCAGGATGTAGCATATCTTTTCAAATGTTAGCATGTCCTTGCCGGAAACAATGGCAATTAAAGTAGCCAGTACGGGTTGCAGGTAAATATAACTGCCCACCAAAGAAGAACTTGCTTTCTTTAAGGCATATGCATTCAATACATACGTTAAAAAAGTGGAGCCAACCGTTACAAATGCAATACATGCCCAGATGCGCGGGGTAAAAGTGCTGAAATCAATGGCTATAAATTCGCCCGCACCAAAAGGCAGCACCACAAACCACCCGAAAATAAAGCTCCACATGGTTACGGTTAACGGGTGGTACTTTTGCATGAGCGATTTGGCATACACCAGGTAAAAAGCATAGATAATGGCATTTGCCGTCACCATCACATCGCCCCAAACGGTAGCTGCGCTAAAATTGAAACCGGTGCCGCCCATGAGCAGGATAGCACCAATAGCAGCAACGATTATTCCCGCAATCTTTTGCATGGTGATCTTTTCTTTGAGGTAAAGCGCAGCAAAGATCACCACAAAAATGGGCGTGTACATCATCAGCACCGAGCCATTGATGGGTGTTGTAATGGCAAGTCCTTTAAAGAACAGGAGCATATTAAACGCCACACCAAACAGCGCGCTGATGCAAAGCTGGCGGATGTCTTTCCAGTCGCTTATTTTTTGCCGGATGAACAACGCATGAAAAATAAAGATGCAGACAGCGGCAACCGAAACGCGCATGAGGATAAAGGCAAACGGCTTCACAAACTCGGGCATCACCTGCTTGGCAATGATAAACGTGCCCCCGTAAATAAGCGATACGGTAAAT
Organism: Bacteroidota bacterium; assembly: GCA_040385895.1. Classification (GTDB taxonomy): domain Bacteria; phylum Bacteroidota; class Bacteroidia; order UKL13-3; family UKL13-3; genus UBA6183. The sequence continues at coordinate 6,551 of JAZKGM010000364.1, read as the reverse complement.
AAAGCCAGGTGAACTTTAAGGGAGGATCTCATTCTATAACCCCTACATTATTCCACTCATGTTCTATCTTTTTCATTAATAACGCATTGTCGAACTTTATTGAGTTGGCGGGGAAAATCCCCTGGTCTTCAAAAAGGCTTGACTTTACATTGGTTACTTCCAGAGGTGCAACACTCCAATTATAAGTGTTCAATTTCAATCCCTCAAATTGCTTCCGCTTGGGAGAATATCCCACAGATCCTTGTTCGAAAAAGTCGGATGCATTTTGTAATGTACCAAAAATGGAATCGGAACTAAATTGCTCCGTTTCTTTTGCATCAATAGACATTGTTGTATTGTCATTACTAACAAAACTCAGGTGATAGTTTCCCTCAACTTCTTTTACCGTAAATTTAGCCAAATGGTGCTTTCCCGGAAACAGCCTTCCTCCAATCAGGGAATTTAATTTCAGTGACGTGTCTCTTCTGGGTATATAAACGCCTTCTTTTTTTATGTCGTTCTCATGCCATTCTACGGCAATACGATGAGCAGCGTTCTCCGAAGAAACGCCAAATATATCAGGAAAACCTTTGGGCTTAATGTTTTTCAACCTGATCAGACAGATCCCAACAATTGCTTTCCCCTTATAGACTTTAGGAAAAAAAGGGTCGGGAACGATGCGTTTGGCAATAAGCGGATCAACAGTAAAGTTGATCAGGATTCTTCTATCAATAAAGCCATGAATAACAGGTATCTTCATTTCAATATAATTACTTCACCAGCTCTTTATAATGTGCCTTTTCCTCGGCAATAAAATCAAACTCACGCGATTCTTTTAAGAAGCGGTAGGTAAGCAAAACGGCCGAAAAGGTTAACCCGATAGACAAGCCATACCAGATGCCATACAGACTTAATCCGAATGATTTTGCAAACCACCAGCCGATCGGGATCCCGATGACCCAATAAGCCACTACTGTTACCAGGGTTGGGATCTTTGTATCAGCAATACCGCGCAACACACCCAGCGCCACGCATTGCACGCCATCGCTTAATTGAAACAAGGCAGCGATCAACAACAGTTTTGTGGCCATTTCGGTCACTGCTGCATCATCGGTATAAAGGCCTACAATAAAATGGTTGGTGAGCGAAAACAACAAGGCACAGCCTGCCATAAAAACAGCACCCAGCACCAACGCAGCCCTTCCTGCTTTTAACAGGTCGGGTTTATTCTTTCTTCCCAGCGCATCGCCCACAGCAATAGAACCTCCTGCAGAAATGCCGGTAGCGATCATATACGTAACCGAAGCAATGTTAATGGCCACCTGGTGCGCAGCCAGCTGGTAAGCACCAAACCACCCGATAATGATGGCAGCGGTAGCAAATGCACCCATTTCGAACGCATATTGAAACCCGGAAGGAAGCCCGATGCGAAAGATCTCTTTCAGGAAAAATGCATTTTGTGTTTTATCCTTCAATGCCAGGAATGGTTTGTATAAGTTTACATTGAATACATAAATAAACATGGCCGCTGCCATAAAAATACGGGCAATTAAAGTGGCAAGCCCTGCACCAAAAAGGCCAAACTTCGGAAATCCCCAGTTGCCATAAATAAGCAGCCAGTTAATGAACACGTTAACGCCTAAAGCAATTACCGTAATAACGGCCGAAGGCTTTGTAATGGACAACCCATCGCTGAACTGTTTTGCCGCCAGGAACAACAGCATAAATACATTGCTCGCATTAAGCAGGTGCAGAAAATTCTTAGCCAGGTCGGTTACTTCTTTGTCCTGCCCGAACCAATCGAGGTTTAGGGTAAGGCAGAATATAACCAGGCAGATACCCAGGCTAAGCAGCAATGCCGCATTAATACTTTGCCGGAACAATACGGCACAATCGTTTGGATGACCAGCCCCTTTGGCCTTAGCCACCAGCGGGGATACAGCCGACAGGGTTCCCAGGCCCAATATGCTCACCAGGAAATAAATGGAATTGGCGAATGCAGCAGCAGCCAATACCTTAGGGCCCACTTTGCCCACCATGATCACATCGGCAACACCCATCAGCACAATACCAAGCTGACCGATAATAATTGGATAGCTCAGCTTAAGAATATGCTTATAATACGATTTATAGGAATGATAAAATTTTAACACAATGAAATAATATAAGGGCGCGAAGATAAGACTTGCAGCTTATGTAACCTTAAGATTGCAGAATATATTGAGTTGGCATCGGCTAACAGGTTGATTGGCTAATAAGAAGCTGTAAATTTGAAATTGTGGGACCCGATAAGCATATTGCACGTTTGGTAAACCCACATTCAACCCTGACATGTAACAATGAGAAACATTATTTTTATCGCATTGGCCGTTTGCAGCATACCTACTCTCGCACAGACCACACCAAAAGACCTGAGGTTCAAATTTAATGAAGACGGCTCCCATTACTTAAAAGCCACATTTACCGGTCAGGTTTGGATGAGGTACAACGAAAGCAACCCCGGCACAACCGTTAACGGGTTTGCAAAACCGGAAACCTATGACATCGGACTGAGGAGGGTTCGTTCACAGGTATTCGGAAAAATAAGTGACAAGGTTTTCCTTTATACCCAGTTCGGGATCAACAATTTTGGCTACAACAGCAGCCGCAAGCCCGGGCTCTTTTTTCATGATGTGGTTGCAGAATATTATGTAACGCCCCGTGCCTTGCAGATCGGGGCAGGATTAACGGCATGGACCGGCTTTGCAAGGTACTCCTCTCCTGCTGTGGCAAGCATCCTGGCTTACGATGCGCCACTTTACCAGCAATCGACCAATGATGTGAACGACCAGTTCTTACGCAAGCTCAGTATTTATGCAAAAGGGAAGATCGGCAAGCTTGATTACCGGCTTATCCTTTCCGATCCAATGCTCATTGACGGATCAGTCACTACCGTAAAACCGATCAACGTTCATTCCGATTTTTCGTATAAACCCGCAAAAGTACAAACCAGCGCTTACCTGGTGTACCAGTTCCTGGATGAAGAAAGCAATCTTACGCCATACATGGCAGGAACTTACCTGGGCAAAAAAAAAGTATTTAACATCGGTGCAGGGTTCCAGTACCAGGAAAGCGCCATGTGGCATTATGGCGATGCAGTAACAAAAGATACCATTATGAGCGATCTGCTCAACCTATCTGCCGATGTTTTCTACGACCACCCGATCGGAAGGAAAGGATCTTCATTAACCTTGTATGCCGCAGCTTCCCATACCGATTATGGCAAAAATTACATCCGCAGCAACGGGGTCATGAACCCCGCATCGGGAGGTACCTCATTGAGTGGAGGGGGAAGCGCTTTTGCGATGTACGGCACCGGGTATATTTATTTTGCGCAGGCAGGTTTTATATTGCCCGGATCAATATTGGGTGAAAAAGGCGGACAGCTTCAGCCTTATGCCGATGCCACGTTTGCCCGGTACGATCGTTTAAAAAGCGATATGCTGATGTGGGATGCCGGGGTAAACTGGCTGATAGAAGGCCACCGCTCAAAGATCAGTTTAAACTACCAGAACCGCCCGGTGTTTGACGCCACCAGCTTAAAAGAAGGCAGCCGCAAAGGCATGGTGGTGCTCCAGTTCCAGATCGCCATTTAAAAGATATTTAATAAATAAAAAGCGAGGCAGTGTTTACCTGCTTCGCTTTTTTATACCTGTGCCACACAAGTGAAGCCACCCTTTGTTGTTTTATTGAATACCCAACGGGAATGTAGCATCCACATCGGTGTCACCAATGGATTCATCTGCCGATTTGTTTACCCCGTCATAATGCTTCAACACCAACTTTAATGAACCTTGTGCGGCACTACCTGCTGAAACCGTTGCTTTAGTTACTAAGCCCACCGGTAAATTGTTGTCGTCCTTATCCTGTTTAGTGATGGTGATACGCGAAAAAACATCACCGCTTAAAGTATAAAAGAACTGGTGCACGTTGTGTTCTTCTTCCACTTCATTGCTTATGGTATCTACGGGCGATTTGCTTTCGTCAAGCAACAATACCCTTCCCTGGTATGTTTTACCCGCAACCAATGCAAGCGGGGTAATAACAGGCTGGCCGGGACCGTCACCATCCGCATCTTTCCACGTTGCGGAAACCTGGTTACCGCTTCCTTCTTCTTCCAGCATCAATTTAACCGTTGTAATTATTTCTGTAGGGTTGGAAGGAGTGGCCGGCTTCTCCGGTTTTTTGTCTTCGTCCTTACAGGCGGTGAACGACAAAGTGATCATCGTTAATAAGGCAAATGATATCAATAGATTTTTCATAAATAATGTTTTAATTAATTTTTTGTACGATAAATAGTAAAAGGAATAGCGAGCCTGATCATTACATTTCTACCCGGCTCTAAAGAGTAGTAACGGAACCTGCTTAAATAATCGCGGTACGATGCATTAAACACGTTATACACGCTGAAACCCCAGCGCAAAGGTTGTTTACCGATACGCGTTTCAAACCCGAAGTTGACATCAACCAAACCATAAGCCGCAGGCGGGTCTATATAATCCACCTGCTGCGGAAACCTCTTTTGCCTGGCCGTGTAGCTGTATTGCGTGTTCGCAAAAACATCATACAGCCGCCATAGTTTAGTGTCCTGGTAACCTAAGGTAAAACGCACGCGGTTGGCCGGCATAAAAATAAGCGGCACATCATCCGATACATTTTGCGCATGCAGGTAAGAAAGGTTGGTCGCTCCATAATAATGTTTACCGATCGTCCGGTTCACCTGCAAGTCTGCACCCTGCAGCAAGGCATCATCCTGTATAAACTTAAACTGCGGAAACGCTCCGCGGATCGTAATGGTTGGATCGGGCAAGGGAACTTTATAAATAAACCGGTCGATGCCGTTATGGAACACGCTGAGGTCAACGGTCCACTTCTCCTGTTTAATCTCAAGCGCAATTTCTGCATTGTAGCTCCTTTCCGGCACAAGGCTATCATTACCCACTTCAAAACTGGCCGTTCCTCCGTGCAGCCCGTAGCTATACAGTTCGTTAACAGAAGGTGGCCTCCAGCCTGATGAAAAGTTGCCCTGGATCTTTACATGCTCATTGAACAGGTAAGACAAGCCAGTGGCAAAAGTTACATTGCTGAAAGTTTTATCTGCACGTTGCACTTCGTTTTTCACAAAGCTGTATTTGCTTTGTTCCCTTATATCAAAACGCGCCCCTGCTTCGGCCATCCACCTTCCTTTGGTCCATTTTTCAATGGCATAAATACCGCTGGTGTACGCCCTGAAATTAGGTATAATGGGCTGTAAGCCTTCCGTATAATTTCCCTGGTTCATAAAGCTTGCGCCCCATTGTCCTTTTATATGATGCCAGCGTGCATGTTCAAATTTCAGCTCGGCCTGGTGCGTTGTTAAGGTTAAAAAGTAAGCAGGCGTTTCATTATACAATTGTGAAGTTGCCCAGCGGGGCGGCCTGTCGAACTCTTTGCGTTCGTTAAGCTGCCGGCTTAATACCAGTTGGGCTTTGGCCCCGCTGCTGAATGTATAGAACAGGCTTACCGCACTCAATACATGGCTCACTTCCTGCCTTGGGTTTTCTATTGCATAGGTGAACGGGCCAACATAAGCCGGTTTACCGGTTCTGATCACCGTTAACAGGTCGGTGGTATTGCCAACATGTGAGGCGCGTAAAATCCCAAGCGTGGTGCTGTATAAACTTTGCGAAAACTCTGCATGAAAATTCCGGTATGCATAATGCACCGCATACGAACCGTCAAGCTCATGAAACCCGGTGTTCGACATCACATAGTCAGGTGTACGCGAATCGCCTGCCTTGCGGTAAGTTCCCTGCGCGCGCCAGCTCAGTTTATGGGTTTTAAAATGCGCCCCTTCCAGCAACAGTGATCCTGCACCCAGCCCGTTGTTCGTTGCACCTATGCTTTGCCATTCGCCACCTATGCCGGGCACATTCCTGAACTCACGCGGGCTTACCTTCACCACACCGCCAATGGCTTCGGCACCATATTCGACAGACGAAGCGCCTTTGATCACTTCGATCTTTGAAGGCGAAAAAGGATCGATCTCTGTTCCGTGGTCTGTACCCCATTGCTGGCCCTCCTGCCTCACCCCGCTGTTCACCGTTACCAGCCTGTTGCTGTGCAAACCGCGGATCACCGGCTTGGTAATGGTTGGGCCTGAGCTTAACAGGTTCACCCCCGAAAGTTGTTTTAACTGGTCGCCCAGGGTTAAACCTCGGGTTTGCTCAATGCGTTTTGCATCCAGCACTGCGCGGGTCTGCACCGTCATGTTTTGCAGCTCATCGGCATGGCCCGTTACCGTTATTTCATGCAAATGAAAACTTTCATGACACAATTCGATGTAAACCGCCTTATGGTCATCCATCCATATTTTTTGCTGCACAGGATGATAGCCGATGAACATACATTGGATGGTATACAGTCCTACCGGCAACGAATCGAAACGCACGGTGCCTTCCGTACCTGTGATGGCATTTAAATGCAGCTCTGCAATTGTTATGTTAGCAGCATCCAATGGCTGTTTACTTAAGCTGTCGGTGATGTGAACCGTG
>JAZKGM010000363.1:0-6729 GCA_040385895.1 Bacteroidota bacterium | reverse complement strand
ATTGTTATTCAGGTGTATTTATTAAAGGACAGGGCAACGACCCGTATTACGATACCGGGCTGGAGATAGGAACTTCGGGAGGAAACACGATCAGTAATTACGGAGGAGGTTCCTTACCGGCATTCGGTATATATGTAGAACGCCAGACAAGCTTCAGGGCAGAAAACAACAATGTGAGCGCTGGTTCTGCAGATGTCGAAATAAACGGTATTTATCACAACTCCACCAACGGAACATCCGTTATCGGTTCCAATATTATCTCCGGGTTGTCATCTTCTACTTCTTATACATTCGGAATCCGGCAGAACTCATCCGGAAGCGCAAGCATCACGAAAAACAAGATCTTTGATCTCACTTCATCTTCCACTATGAATGCTACATTGTACGGCATCACCAGCGGGATACTTATTCAGACGGGATCTGCGGCCATCAGCAACAACCTGGTTGGCAACCTTAACGCTACGCTCGCTAATGATAATGCTGTGAACGGAATTTGCCTGTCTGGCTCCAGTCCTGTAACCCTTTATCACAATACGGTTTATCTTTCGTGTTCGACCGGAGGCACCGTCAATTTTATAAGCAACGCGCTTTATACAAATACAACAACAAATTTAGACCTCAGGAACAACATTTTTTACAACGCATCAACATATGGTTTCGGAAGGGCATATGGCAGATCAAATACCACTTTAAGTTCTTATGCAAGCACCAGCAATAACAACCTGTTTTTTGCCCGGAACACTATTTATGCGGAAAGCGGGGCAACTTATCCATTAAGTGCCTTTTTTAAAACAAGGGTGAGCCCGCGCGAGCAACAGAGCATACAAGCTACCGTTGCTTTCGTAAGCTTATCGGGAAGTTCACCTGATTTTCTTAAAGCGGATTCTTCGGTACAATCTGCGGTAGAAAGCCGGGGTGCGGTTATTGCGGGATTTACTGATGCTTATAACGGCACAAACCTTCGTACGGGCTATCCGCTTAGCGCGCAAAACAATGGGTTTGGCACAGCTCCGGATATCGGGGCATACGAGATTGACGGCAAAAGCTATGCGCTTACCGGTGTGCTGAATGTAGGTGCCGGTAAGGATTGTGCTACTCTTGCAGGAGCAATTGATGTGCTAAACAATTGCCCGATACCGGCAGCAGGCGTAACGGTTAATATTGATGCCGGGCACACAGAAACATTTTTATCGCAAACCTGCGGAGTAATTAATACTACGGGAACTGCCCAGGCCCCGATTATGTTCCGCAGATCGGGCTCCGGTGCCAATCCATTGATCAGGGCTGCATCGGGTGGAGGCAATCGTGATGGTATCATCCTGATCAATGGTGGCGACTATATAACTTTTGATGCAATAGATCTTCAGGAGAATCCTCTTAATACAACAATTGCACTGCAGATGGACTTTGGTTACGGAATACTCAAGCCAAATGCTACAAATGCCTGCAAGTTTATCACCATTAAAAACTGTAACGTAAGCTTAACCAGGTCGAACACTTTAAGCAAAGGCATTCATAGCGTTTATCATGGAGCTTTTGATGAGGCACAATATGCCATAACAAGCACAAGCGGACTTCACAGCAATATTAATATTACAGGCAATACGGTAAGTAATTGCAGCATCGGGATTTCCATGAACGGTCCGGACGACCCTGTTTACCGCGACCTCATGGTTGTGGTTGACAGCAATACGGTATTAGACTTTGGCAGTACCGGAATATTTATGCAGTATGCGGAAAGCCCGACCGTGCAGAAGAATACAGTTAAATCAACCACATCTGTTAATGCATTAATGGGAATTGCGCTTTTCAGGTGCAGCGGCAACACTGCGATCAGCGGCAACCAGGTTTACGAACTGGTTTCACCGGCATATATATATGGGATAGCGCACAATGGAGGCACTGGCGTTACGTATTTTTCCAGGAACAAGATCTACGATCTGACGGGCACAGGGGCAAGCAGTGAAATATATGGTATCAACGGGGGGTTCACTGTCAATACCAATATCACCAATAATGTTATCGGTGGCCTGAAAGCCCCTTCATCCGTGAGCGGATATGCTATTACGGGCATTTATATCACCAATGCTACGTCCACCATTATTTACCATAATACCATTCATATTGCTTCAGCCACAGGTGGAGGAGCAGCCTTCGGGAGCAGCTGTATATATGTTCACCCGGATGCACAGCTTGATCTGCGGAACAACATACTGTACAATGCATCAACTTTCGGAAGCGTAAGGGCTGTTTTCAGGGGCAATATCACAGCTACTTATCTCAATACATCAAATAATAACCTGTATTACTGCGGAAACGCACCAGGCAAAAAGATCTATTTTACAGACTACACTACCGGGTATCCTGTTACATTATTTAAAGCCCTGAGTGCTCCGCGCGACAATAACAGCCTGAGTGCGGCACTTATATTTTTAAGTACAACGGGCAGCTCAGCAGATTATTTACGTGTTGATCCTGCAATCGCATCGGCAATAGAAAGCCGCGGTATGCCAATAAGTGGTTACACCGATGCATATAACGGCACAGGCATCAGGGCTTCCTATCCGCTAAGCGGGCAGGTGAACGGATTCGGAACAGCGCCTGATATCGGTGCTTATGAATCCGATGGTATTGCCATCGTAATACCAGGAAATGTTACAGTAGGATCGGGCAAGGATTATCCAACGGTTGAAGCAGTATTTGACATCTTAAACAATTTCGGGCCGCCTTCAACAGGAGTAACCGTTAATGTTGAAGCAGGGCATACAGAAACGTTCTCTGATCCTTTGGCCGGTTTCGTTATTGCTTCAGGCTCCGCATCATCCTTTATGCTGATCAGGAAATCAGGCTCCGGGGCAAACCCTTTGATCACCGCATCTGCCGGTACAGGCAAGCTGGATGGTATCGTCACAATAAATGGCGGTGATTACATTACCTTTGACGGGATCGACCTCCGGGAAAATTTATCCAATGCAAATACCACCACGCAAATGGAATGGGGATATGGTATTTTGAAAAGCAATGAAACGAACGGATCAAAAAATATCACCATCCGCAATTGTTCGATCACCCTGAACAAAGCCGATACCGGGTCGCGGGGTATATATAGCGCCAACCATAATTTTTTCAGCTCAACAGGCCTTATTATCAGCAATGTTAATGGCACACATGCTAATCTTGGTTTTTACAGCAATACGATTTCGAATTGTTACACCGGTATCTTCATCAACGGATATAATAATGCAACTTATTATGATACCGGGCTGGAGATTGGTGTTCAGGGCGGTAATACCATTAGTAATTTTGGCGGCTCATCTTTCGCAGCATACGGTATTTATTTAGAAAACCAGGCGGGTGCAAAAATAGAGAACAATGCGGTGAGTTCCGGAACTGTAACATCGGCAATCCTCAGGGGGATCTCATACAACTCGGGTAACGGAGCGATCTCAATAAGTGGTAACACTGTTTCTGAGCTAAGCTCGACAGGCGGAACGCTGCACGGCATTTTTCAGGGAGCGGCAGCGGGCGCAAATCTTATGAAAAATAATGTTTATAACCTGTCATCGTCAAACGCAGCAAGTACCGTAAACGGGATTTATATAAATGCCGGATCAACGATCAATGCCAGCAATAATATTGTGGGAAGCCTGAGAGCAGATTCTTCAACAAATGCACATGCTGTGAACGGGTTATATATTAATGGAGGAACTGCCGTAAATGTGTATTATAATACGGTTTACCTGGCCTGCGCTCCGGTTGCTACAGGTTTTGGCAGTAATGCCATTTATGCTGTAACCGCTCCCGTGGTTAACCTGAGGAATAACATTTTTTACAATGCCTCTGCATCAGGCATTGTGAGGGTCTACTCGAGGTCTAATACTTTAATTAATAATTACGCAACCACAAGCAACAACAACCTGTTTTATGCCGGCATCCCTTCAGCAACTAACCTGGTTTATTTTGACGGCACCAACGCTGATCAGGCTATGGCCACATTTAAAACAAGAATGGCCACCCGTGATCAGCAAAGTGTATCGGCTTCTCTTAGCTTTTTAAACACCTCAGGTAACTCGGGCAATTTTTTGAGGGTAGATTCATCTTCCCGCTCATGGGCCGAAAGCCGCGGTGTAGCTATTGCCGGAGTTTCTGATGCGTATAACGGAGCGGGTGTTCGTACAGGATATCCTTTAGCCGGCCAAAGCAACGGATTCGGAACGGCACCCGATATAGGAGCATATGAGTTTGATGGCAAAGGTTATGCATTAGCAACTGCAATGGGAGTTGGTTCGGGCAAAGAATATCCTACCATTTCAATGGCGATAGAGGTATTGAATAACAGTACTGTACCATCAGGCGGAGCTACGTTTAATATAGATGCAGGGCATACAGAAACATTATCAGGTTCAACAGCCGGATTGATCACAGCTACCGGTACCTCATCAAATCCCGTTGTATTTAAAAAATCAGGCACAGGCGCCAACCCGCAGGTTGTGGCAGCAGCCGGAACAACAACAGACCGTGATGGTATCATCATCATTGGTGGTGGCGATTATATTACGTTTGACGGGATTGATCTGAAGGAAAACACGTTGAATGCAAACCCTAACATGCAAATGGAATGGGGTTATGGTATCCTGAAAGGCAGCGCTGCTGATGGGGCGCAAAATATAACCATTCGCAATTGTGCCATTACATTAAGCAAAACCTATACGAACTCAAAAGGCATATACAGTGCCAACCATACTCCTTACAGTACCACTTCACTTAGCATTAACAGCACTGCCGGTATAAATCAAAACCTGAAGTTTTCGGAAAATATAATTGATAGTTGTAACAGCGGTATTTGGGTGAGCGGGTCTTCAAATGCTACCTATTACGATTCCGGGCTTGAGATCGGTACAGCGGGTGGAAATATCATCCGCAATTTCGGTGAATCAGGTTCCTCGCAGTCCGGCATATTCATGCAATACCAGGCAAGCCCTAAAGTGCAGAATAACGCCATCAGTTCCGGACTGGCCACTTCCTCTCTTCCAATTTATGGGATCCAGAACGCGCAAGGCAGCGGAACTGCGCTGATCAGCGGCAATAAAATATCGGCTGTTTCGACTTCAGGCTCAGCAACCGGTTCGGTTTACGCAATCTACCAGGCTTCAGGGGCTACTGCCAATATTTCAAGAAACAAGATCTATGATCTGTCTTCATTAAATACAGCCGGTGTTGTTCATGGCATTTACATCAATAACGGCTCAACAGTGAATGTAAGTAATAACCTGGTAGGTAACCTCCATGCTCCGGTTGCAACAAATGCGCATGCAGTAAACGGATTGTATGTGAATGGAGGAACAGTAAATAGCTATTACAATACCGTTCACCTGGCTTGTTCGGCAGGTGGTATTGGTTTTGGCAGCAATGCCGTTTATGCTGTTACCAGTGCTTCTCTCGACCTGCGCAATAACATTTTTTACAATGTTTCTGCATACGGAACGGCCAGGGCTTATACGCGATCCGGCACATCCCTTAGTTCATATTCATCCGCAAGCAATAATAACCTGTTCTTTGCCGGTACGCCCTCAGTCAATAACCTGGTCTTTTCTGATCTTTCCACCAGCGACCAGCAAATTGCAGCATTCAGAACAAGGATGACACCCCGCGATAAACAAAGTGTATCAGATTCACTTGTTTTTTTTAGCACCAGCGGAAGCGCAGTTGATTTTTTACGTTTGGATACCGCTCTAAGATCGCAGGTCGAAAGCGGTGGCATTGCCATCAGCGGGTATACTGATTCGTATGATTCGACAGGGATCCGCGCAGGATACCCATTGAACGGTCAAATTAACGGGTATGGTACCGCTCCCGATATAGGCGCCTATGAGTATGACGGAAAAGGCTTGCTGCCGTTAACCGGTAATACGATCTCGCCTGCGCAGCAGGTTATTTGCTCGGGCTCTGCGCCCGGTACTTTAACCGGCAGCATGCCATCAGGCGGCACAGGAGCGTATGCTTACAGCTGGTTGAGCAGCAATGCCAGCGCAGCAACAGGTTTTACCGCTGCTCCGGGCATAAAAAACGAAAAAGATTATACACCGGCTGCACTCACTCAAAATACATGGTACAAGCGTGTGATCAACTCCGGGTTAAATACCGACACCTCTGCAGTGCTGGTAATAATGGTTGATACCATTATTACTGCCAATAGCATCAGCTCATTGCCATCGGTTTGTCCGGGTTCGACTTTGCCAATCACAGGCTCAGTACCAAAAGGTGGTAACAGGTCCACTTACAATTATACCTGGTTGAAAAGCCTTACAAGCGACACCGCAGGTTTTTATGTTGCAGGAAGTAATGACAGCACTCAGAATTACACCCCGATGCCTTTGGGCCAGCCAGCGTGGTTCAGGCGTGTAGTTATTTCCGGTGTTTGTGCAAAGGATACTTCGGCAGCAATCAAGATCAGTTTAGATCCGATATATAGCCGGAACAATCCAAAAACAATTTGCAACGGAGCTTCATATGTGTTCAATGCACACACCTACACCACAGCAGGAACTTACCGCGATACCTTGCATACCATAAAAGGTTGCGACAGCATCATTGTTACAGAGCTTACGGTGAACCCTTCATACTCTGTAAACAATGCACAGACAATCTGCAACGGAGGTTCATATGTATTCAACACACATACATACACCACAGCAGGTACTTACCGCGATACCTTGCATACCATAAAAG
>JAZKGM010000362.1:0-3315 GCA_040385895.1 Bacteroidota bacterium | reverse complement strand
TGACCGAAAATGGTGCGGCATTTCATGATGAACTTATCGGGAATGCGATACACGATGTGAAACGAAAAAAATACCTGCAGGATCATATTGCACAGGTGCTTCGTGCCAAACAGGATGGCGTGAAAGTGAACGGGTATTTTGTGTGGAGCTTTACCGACAATTTTGAATGGGCGGAAGGATATGAGCCCCGCTTCGGGCTTGTTCACGTTGATTTTGCAACGCAAAAACGGACGATCAAATCGTCTGGGTTCTGGTATGGAGAATTGGTTAAGAGCGCGTCCTTACAAAATATAATTGCAGACGCGGGTTATTAGGGTTAAGGGAAAGTTCATAGATAATAATTGATGGAGGAGAAGCGGGAAGTCCCGATAGCTATCGGGAGTGCGGAGTGGGAAGTGACAAAAGTGCGGAGGAGGAAGTAATGTCATTGCGAATGAAGCGCGACAATCTCTTTTACGTTTTAAGCATTACGATTTACGGGAGCCCCTTTGCGCCCTTTGTGTAGCCGTTGTTTCCTTTGTGGTTCTCTCTAAATCCACAATACCATAAACTCCCAGCACAATTTCCTTTTAGTATACCAGATCAGCAAACAAACTTATACCCCATGCCCCTCACCGAAATGATGTGCTTTGGAGAGGAAGGCTCTTTTTCAAAATATTTGCGCAGGGCCACCACAAAATTATCCAATGTGCGCGAGTTGGGGATCTCCTTGTTTTTATAACCCCAGATGTTCTTATAGATCTCTTCGCGTGTTACCACGCGGTCCTTGTTCATGATAAAAAACTTCATCATCTGGAATTCGATCTTGGATAAGGCAAGTTCATTGCCACTCATGCCTTTCGCGGTCATGGTATCAAAATCGATCGTACACTTGCCAAATGAGAACAGGGAGGTTTCGGGAGATGCAGTTGATGTGGTATAGCTGTTCTGTGTCAGGTTTTTAATGCGGAGCAAAAGTTCATCATATTCGAACGGTTTCACCATGTAGTCGTTCGCCCCAAGCCTCAGGCCTTGTATGCGCTCGGCACTGCTGCCGCGTGAAGTGAGAAAAATAACCGGTGTTTGTGTATTGGTTGTCCTGAATTGCTTGCATACGTGATAGCCATCCACTTCCGGCAGCATCACATCCAGGATCACTGCATCATACTTATCGGTGCTCAGCATTCCCGTTGCTGTTAAGCCGTCATGCGCCATCACTACTGAATAGCCATCGCACTCCAGGTTAAACTTAAGCGTTTCAGCCAACCCGATCTCGTCTTCCACAAGCAGGATATGTTTCTCTACTGTTTCCATCAGAAGGTCACTTTCATGGTTTTTAATTCATTGTTCCTCATCAGTTGCAGGTCGGCTTCTTCTCCTTTTTTAAACGAGCCCAGTGCTTTCATGTAATCCTGCATGTTGCTGATGCTTATTTCACCCAGTTTCATTAATACATCACCGCTCAGCACGCCTGCTTTCTGTGCAGGTTTTCCTTCTGTAACCCCGTCCACTTTCAGGCCTTTTCCTTCAAAAGAATAATCGGGCATAATGCCTAAGGTAACTTTAAAGCTTACCCGTTGTGTTTCGGGTTGTTTGGTGGGCGTAAAAGGAATGGATTGTTCATTGCTTAATACCAAAGCCAGCTGCCTGATCAGGTCAAGCACACGCACCTCTCCTTTAAAATTGATCTTCTCGGTATCGTCAGATGATTTATGGTAATCGGTATGCTGGCCGGTGAAGAAATGAAGCACAGGGATGTTCTTTAAATAGAACGAGGTTTGATCGGAAGGGCCAACACCCGATGAATCAAAACCCAGTTTAAAATTATGTTTAACCGAAGCAAACACCTTCGTATAAACAGGGCTTGTTCCCACTCCAAAGATCATCAGCTTTTCAGTCGAATCATTCAGGCGGCCTATCATATCCATGTTAAGCATGCAGCTCATTTTTTTCAGGTCGAGGGTGGGGTTATTGGTGAAATATTTCGAGCCGATCAGGCCGTCTTCTTCGGCTGAGTAGCACATGAACAAAAAGTTGGATTGCTCGGTTACGCCATTGCCAGCAAAGTATTTTGCAAGGGCAAGCACACCTGCCGTTCCGCTGGCATTATCATCCGCACCGTTATGGATCTGTGTTTTATCTTTATCCATAGATGAAGTATGCTCGTGAAAACCCAGGTGGTCGAAATGTCCCCCGATCACGATGGTGTTTGCCGCACCGTTATCTAAAAATGCGATCACATTGGTGCCTGTTTTTTGTTGGCCAAGCCCGATGGTGTCATGCGGATGTGAGCGTGTTTTATACGTGAACGGCTGCTTGTACCCATCTGTTCCCAGTGGTTTCAGCTTATATGATCTGAATTGCTTCTCAATATATTTTACAGCCAGCTTTTCCCCTTCTGTTCCCGGCTCACGCCCGCCAAGCTTATCTGAAGCCAGGTATTCGATGTGCTGCCTTATTTCTTTTTCATCAATATGCTGCGCATTCACATTCAGGTAAATGCTAAGTGCAAGCAGGGTATGCAGGATCTTTTTCATTGTTGTATTTAATTTTGTTCAGGCTTAAGGTCACCTGTTAATTGTTCATCACCACATCTGTACGACTTGTTCCGCCTAAGCGGGATCTCTGCATTGGAATGAGATTGCTTCACCCCGTTCGCAATGATATTCCTATTCCTTCCAATCTGCCATGAACAGGTTCGTATCCCTTGTTCCGCCATTGTTCCTGTTCGATGAGAATACGATCTTCTTTCCGTCTGGCGAGAACATTGGAAATGCATTGAACTTGCTTTCGTTGGTGATGCGCTCTAATCCGCCACCCTCCAGGTTGATCATGTACAATTGAAAATCATAACCTTTATCGCTGTGGTGGTTGCTGGAGAAGATGATCTTTTTCCCGGAAGGGTGAAAGAAAGGTGCCCAGTTGGCTTTTCCTAAATGGGTGATCTGCTTTAAGTTGCTTCCGTCTAAATTGCAGGTATAGATCTCCATGTTCGTTGGAGCCACAAGTCCTTTGGCCAGCAGGTCTTTGTATTCGGTAATTTCTTCCGTGGTTTGCGGACGCGATGCACGGAACACGATCGTTTTTCCATCCGGTGAAAAGAAAGCGCCACCATCATAACCTAAGCCGCTGGTGATCTGCTTCTGTTCAGAACCATCGATGTTCATGGTCCATAACTCGAGATCGCCACTGCGGGTTGAAGTGAACACAATTTTTTTACCATCGGGCGAAACCGTTGCCTCGGCATCATAGCCTTTCGAATCCGTAAGCTGCCTTTTGATGTTGCCTTTCAGGTCGGCAATAAAAATATCAAAGTCTTCGTAAATGGCCCACAGG
>JAZKGM010000361.1:0-7279 GCA_040385895.1 Bacteroidota bacterium | reverse complement strand
ACCGAATAGTTGCGCATATATTTGCAACCGATTAGTTTCATAATAAATAAAGATCAAAATGAAACGTGACATGCTCAACTGAAATTGACAAATGAAAAAAATAGAAAAATGGGTAGAACAATTCAAAAAGATTTGGAAAACCCGGTTTAATCAACTTGACAAAGTATTATCAACAATTAAAAAACAGAAAAGATGAAAAACAACTTGCTATTTGATTTTACCGTTGACAAAACAAACAATACGGTATTGGTAAACAGGGAATTTGCAGCCGAACTTTCATTGGTTTGGGACGCATTTACAAAACAAGAGATCCTTGACCAATGGTGGGCTCCAAAGCCCTGGGTTTCCAAAACCAAACATATGGATTTCAAAGTGGGTGGACGCAGGTTTTATGCAATGGTGGGTCCCGAAGGACAAGAACATTGGTCTCTTGAGCAATTCACTTTAATCGACCCCAAAACCGATCTAAAGTGGCTATCTTCTTTTGCCGACAAGGATGAAAACATCAACGCAGCATTTCCATCTTCAGAGTGGGAATTGAATTTCACCGAACAAAACGGAACGACAAAAGTAAGCATTGCAATAAAGCACAAAACACTTGCCGACATTGAAATGCACATTCAAATGGGCTTCAGGGAAGGGTTTACAATGACCTTAAATGAACTTGACATATTATTATCAACTTTAAAAAAATAAGGCAATGAAAAAGAGTAAAATAATTTTTTGGACAGCAACCATTATCATTGCACTTTGGGAAGCAGCAATGCCAATGGCTACCTGGATCCTGGCACCCGAGTATATGACTTTTGGAACGAAAGCACTGGGCTATCCTGACTACTTTGCTTATTCCCTGGCGGTAGCAAAAGTTTTGGGTGTTATTGCAATTACCTATGCTAAAACTCTTGGCACAATTAAAGAATGGGCTTATTCAGGACTTTCATTTACGCTGATCTTTGCATTCTTAAGTCACTTATTTGTGGACAGGAATATTGGCTATATGCTTATGCCATTGGCTTTTTTGGGTATCCTGGCGGTTTCTTATACCTACAACAAAAAAATCAAACAGCTAAAACATACAACATCCGGACAATCACTAAATGGATAAGAAAGGAAAAAACCGGTTAGCAGTGGTTTGGCTTAATGGCGTGTGATGTTCTTCGCAGGAACATTTGTGCTACATTTGATCAGTGTATCTCTAAAATCCTTGCCAGGCAGTGGTTTTAGACTGGATTGCGGGAACACTCCTGTAATTACGGGAGTGCTGCCGATAGATCACTAAAAAAGAGTGGATCCCAGTATCGGATTATCAAACCTGGTTAACGAAATTTTGAGGTTTGACACGTGCTAAGCCTGATGCGGCAAAACCTTTGTTAGTTACGGAATCGTGAGATATGCAATCTGGCACATTTTACCTCTCAGTGCCACAAGTAAAAAGCTCTTTTCATTGATCCTGGATGTATACGAAGTGGCAACCGTTGAACGATCGGGTAAGGTAAACTCCTTCTGGCTAGCCAGCTTTCCCGTAGTATTATCGGCAAAATACACGGATGCAGTTTCTGGTACACTGCTCCTGACGGATCCCAGCTCATTCCGGATTATTATTGTTTGGTCGCCATTATGCGCAATGTAAGGGATCGCATTAAATGATTCCGAGCTCATGTATTTATATCCTGATCTGGTGTGGCTCAACAATTCACCTGCAGAAGATAGTTTTATAAAAACCGGTGTGCTGAACATAACAGACCGGCTTCCTGGAGAACCGGGCCAGTCGCTGTAATGTGCATACCACACCCCATAAGTTCCATCGGTATTTGCATTGATATAAAACAGCTTGGCTTGTTTATGATCGCCCTTGTATAAAGCCATGGCATCTTTAGTTATAGGAATTGTTGCATCTGCCAGTAATACACCATTTACTGAATATGTCCGGAAAAGTATCAGGGTAGGTTCCATGTAATCTTTACCGGTAAGCGTTACTACAGCAATGGTGTTCCTGTCATTGCCCGGTATTGCTTTACTGGAAACGACCTTCATGCCTTTTGGCACATTTACAGGAAAAGCGGTGAATACTCCGTTGCTCTTAACTCCGCCTGCACCATAGCACACAACAGACCGGTCTTTATTAACAAGTGTATTGCTTAACACGATCCCTTCATCAATTGTATGGTCGATCTTTTGAAGCAGTTTATAATTTTCATCCAGCAGCACGCTCATACATATCGATTGTCCACAGTGGGTGCGCGTGGAGGCATCGTATGTGAATTTTAACATGCCTGATGGTACATTACCCCATTCTCCCCTCGGAATATTATGTTTTTCCAAATAGGGTGTTAAATCGGTGTGTTTTTTGCCGGTTGGCAAACATGTTATATAAGGGTAATTGATTATTTCCGATGTTTCCAGCAATTCGAGGCTATGGTTATATCTTTTAAGGGAATAAGTAACATTTTGCTGTTTCTCATCAATTGCCCCGGTAATTATATCAACAGTTTTATCTTTTACAAATACTTCGCCCCAGCCAAAAACCACCTGGTGTTCTACTTCTAATGTAACCTTATCGATCCGCTGCAAAACGGATTCGTATGTTTCAGGATCTTTAGTGGATATGATAAAAAGGCTCTTTTCGTTTTCACCAGCGCATGCTACGGGGTTTGTTTGATACATGCTCACAGAACTTTTAAGAGCGAAGGGCTTGCTCCATGTAACGCTGATCTCCTGGGCGCTTGCCAAGCATGAGCACCCGATAATTAAAACAGTGGCAAAAATGGTTTTTAAGTACATAGTCATTTAATGGGATGAACGAAGATAAATTTTTTCGGACAAAAGCAAGGACCGATAGGTGCGGAGGTAGAGTTGAATCCGACTCTTTTGTGGAAATTGGAGGTCTGGTAGTACATGAAGATTACCGAATAAGAGGAGTTGGGAAAATGCTAGTTAAGGAAGTAATCGCATGGTCACACTCAAAAAAAAGCACTAAAATTAGAGTAAGGTGTAATACCATTCGTAAAGAACCCCATGTGTTTTATAATAGCATTGGCTTTATTGAAACGAAAGAGCAGAAAATAGTTGATATGAAATTAGATTAACAAAACAACTGCCGCTAACAGCACATTATAAGCCGGTAGTACATTTTTTAATCAATAGCATGCGTTAAGTCAGGTTAGTGCACCTCATCCGCCACAACGCAAAACCGCAACCCAATCAGAATCAGACAATAGGGATCCTTATTAATAATTGATTTGTGTCAATCAGACTAAATCTTTTAAAGATACTAAAACAGAAAAACCCTTGCACAGCAAGGGTTTCCTAAAATCGTAGTCTCGACAGGAATCGAACCTGTATCAAATGTTTAGGAAACATCTATTCTATCCATTGAACTACGAGACCAGCTAAAAAAACAGAAGTTCTGATTTTACGCGGGGCAAAAGTAACTTACCTGTGCGCTATTTACAAACTTATTTTACGGCACTTCCCGGTTCAATTTCCTGCTCGGGTCCAACGCTGTATAGTTTGCCAAAATCATTACCGGCCATTAACAACATTCCCTGGCTTTCAATGCCCCGGATCTTACGGGGAGCCAGGTTGGCCACCACTGTTACCGATTTGCCGATCAGCTCTTCGGGTTTATAGTATTCGGCAATGCCGCTTAGTATGGTGCGTTTTTCAAAACCCAGGTCAACGATCAGCTTTAACAGCTTATCGGCTTTGGGAACACGTTCAGCCTCCAGCACTTTGCCAACCCGCAGGTCGATCTTGTCAAAGTCCTCGTACACAATATCAGGTTTCACCTGCTGCAGGTCGGGCGTTGATTGTGTGGCAACTGCAGCTTGCGCATTCTCTGTTTTGATGCGTTGCAGGCGGTCAAGCTGCACCTCGATCTCTGTATCTTCTACCTGTTTGTATAAAATTTCAGCCTTACTTAACTGGTGGCCGCTGCCAATAAGGGTTTCATTGAACAGGCTGCTCCAATGCAGTTCGGGGGTATTCAGCATTTGTTTCAAGCGGTCAGCCGTATGTGGCAAAAAAGGCGTAGCTGCAATAGCAAGCTTGGCACAGATCTGTAAGGCATCGAATAAAATTGCTTTTACGCTTTCTTCATCCGTTTTCACCAGCTTCCAGGGTTCTGTATCGGCCAGGTATTTGTTGCCCGCACGTGCCACGTTAATAAACTCGGCCTGTGCATCGCGCAGCTTTACGTCCTCCAGGTTTTCGCGCATTTTATGCAGGCTTTGTGCAATGTGATCAAAGCATAAGGTCCTTGCCTCTGCAAGCTTGTCCTGTAACATAACCTCAACGGTTGGTACAGTTCCCGCATAATATTTATCACAAAGCACCAGTACACGGTTCACAAAGTTTCCGAAAATGCTTACCAGCTCACTGTTTACGCGGGTCTGGTAATCTTTCCAGGTAAATTCGCTGTCTTTGGTTTCGGGTGCAATGGAGGTGAGCACATAACGCAGCTCATCCTGCCTGTCGGGAAAATCGATTAAGTATTCGTGCAACCATACCGCCCAGTTCCTGCTGGTTGAAATTTTATCTCCTTCGAGGTTCAGGAACTCATTGGCCGGAACATTGGTTGGTAAAATGTATTCGCCATGTGTCATCAGCATCATCGGGAAAATAATCGCATGAAATACAATGTTGTCTTTGCCTATAAAGTGAATAAGGGCGGTATCTTCATTTTGCCAGTAATCCTCCCATTTCGAGTTGCTGTTTTCCTTATCCGGGTTTTGAAAATACTCTTTGGTGGCGCTGATATACCCGATGGGCGCATCAAACCAAACATATAATACTTTTCCATCGGCACCCTCAATGGGAACCGGCACGCCCCAATCCAGGTCACGCGTCATGGCCCTCGATTGCAGGCCTTCGTTCAGCCAGCTCTGGCATTGTCCTTTAATGTTGCTTTTCCAGTTATCGAAGCGGGTGATGTAGTTTTTAAATTGTTCCGTTTGCTGGATCTCACCCATGGGTAAAAACCAGTTTTTGGTTTCCTTCAACACAGGCGTGGCACCGCTTAATGCCGATTTAGGGTTAATAAGATCGGTGGGAGAGAGGCTTGTTCCGCATTTTTCGCACTGGTCGCCATAAGCGCCCGGGTTTCCGCAACGCGGGCATGTGCCTGTTATATACCTGTCGGCTAAGAATTGTTTGGCCTCTTCGTCATAATATTGCCTGGTGACTTCTTCTTTAAAAACGCCTTTATCATACAGCGTTTTAAAGAACTCCTGCGCGGTTTCGTGGTGTGTTTTGCTGCTGGTGCGTCCGTAATAGCTGAATTCAATTCCAAAATCTGCAAAGGCATTTTTCATAATGCCATCGTATTTATCAACCACCTGCTGCGGGGTAATGCCCTCTTTTTTTGCTTTAATGGTAATTGGTACACCATGCTCATCGCTGCCACAAATAAAAACCACGTCTTTTCCCGTGGCTTTTAAGTACCGCACATAAATATCGGCAGGTAAATAACAGCCGGCTAAATGGCCTATATGCACCGGGCCGTTTGCGTAGGGCAATGCGGCCGTAACTAAATATCTTTTGGGTTGTTGACTGCTCATAAATAATCAGCGCAAATTAAGCCAAAATGCATGAAGTAGGAAATAAAACAGTTGGATGGGTTCGCGTGTATTGTTTTGCATTTTCGCCACCGGCATTTGGAATTACGGATTTTAATATTATATCTTTGTGATATCATTTTAATATCATATAAATGGTATTATCTAATTAAAGAAAAGAATAAACTTATGAAAACAGAATCTACATTTAAACCGCTTTCCGGCTACATGATGTTGCTGGCTTGTATTGTTTTACTGGCTGCCACATTGCTTTTCGCACTCAATGAAATTATTGTTCCGGCAGTTGTATGTGCATTAATCGCATTTGTGAGCATGGCGGGCTTTATCATTGTTAATCCCAATGAAGCTACGGTGCTTACGCTTTTTGGTGAATACAAAGGCACGGTTAAATCCAATGGTTTTTTCTGGGTGAACCCGTTTTTCCTGAAACGCAGGATTTCGCTTCGCGCGCGCAACCTCGATAGCCAGCCTATAAAAGTAAACGATAAGCTGGGCAATCCGATCATGATCAGCATTGTGCTGGTATGGCGTGTGGCTGATACTTTTAAAGCCGCTTTTGATGTGAACGACTACCTGAGCTTTGTTAAGATCCAAAGCGAATCGGCTATCAGGAAATTGGCCGGAACCTATCCGTATGATAATTTTGATGATGAACAGGCTGAAATTTCGCTGCGGAGCGGTGCAAACGAAGTGCATGAAGAGCTGGTGAAGGAACTGGCCGAGCGGCTGGGAATTGCGGGTATTGAAGTGATCGAAGCAAGGATCAGCAACTTGTCTTATGCACAGGAAATTGCCGGGGCGATGTTGCAAAGACAACAGGCTACGGCTATTGTGGCTGCGCGGATAAAGATTGTGGAGGGGGCAGTGGGCATGGTTGAAATGGCATTGAAAGAACTGTCGGCCAAACAGATCATTGAGCTTGATGACGATAAACGTGCAGCCATGGTGAGCAATTTAATGGTGGTGTTATGCAGTGATAAAGCGGCAAGCCCGGTAATTAATGCAGGTACTTTACATTAATTGATCAGGAGTAACATGGAAGCATTTATTGAAAAGCAGAATTTTTTGAAACGCTGGTGGGGTGTTTCTTTACCCATTGTGGTTGCTTCGCTTGTTCCGTTGATAAGCATTGATAAAAATACACCGGTACTGGTAGGCATTGCCACACCGGTTATCGTAACAGCTTTTGTTTTCCTTTTATTCAGGCTTCTTACCTTGTACACCCGGATCGATGAAAAATGCATTGCGGTGAGGTTTGCCCCTTTTCATCGCAAAGACAGGGTAATTGAATGGCACAGCTTGAAAAGTGCAAGGGTGGTTAAGTACGATCCGTTGTTTGAATATGGCGGCTGGGGATTCAGAAAAGGATGGACAGGGAGCAAGATCGCTTACAATGTGTCGGGCAAAACGGGCCTCGAACTGGAGTTGAACGATGGCAGAAAGATCATGATCGGCACTGCTAAAAAGGAAGAACTCCTTTCGTATTTGAGCTACCTTAAAAATAAATATGCTATTACAGCAATAGGGGAGAAGGAATGAGCGACAAAGAAAAAAAACCTTTTGCTTTACGGGTGAGTAAAGAAATGATGGAATCCATTGAAAAATGGGCTGCCGATGAATTTCGCAGCACCAACGGGCAAATTGAATGGATGCTGAACGAGGTGCTTAAAAAAGCCGGCCGGCTTAAGGATAAGAAGAAGTAG
>JAZKGM010000360.1:0-5208 GCA_040385895.1 Bacteroidota bacterium | reverse complement strand
ATCGGCAAGGGCTTCCTTTGCACAAGGATTCAGGGCACCATCGCTAAAAGAGCTCAGTTTGTTCTTTGTGGATGTGAACCACAATATCAAGGGCAACAACGACCTGAAAGCAGAACGTTCGAATAACTTTTTGTTTTCGTTAACTTATTTAAAAGAATACAAAAAAATATACTGGAAAGCCGATGCATCCCTGTTCTACAATAAGATCACGGATATGATCAGCCTGGCGGTGAACGACCTGGCCTCGCAGCTGTACACCTATGTAAACATCGATCAATATGAAACGCATGGTTTAAACATGAACACTGATGTTCAGTACAGGAACATCCGCGTCAATGCGGGATACGGTTTAACCGGGCGCTACAACCAGCTCAGCAAAACCACCCCTACTGAAGATTTTTTATATTCGAACGAGTATAAAGGCAACATAACGTATAGTTTTCCAAAAGCGAAAACCGATATCAGCCTATTTTATAAATATACCGGTGAAGTGCCAAGTTATATAGAGAACAACGGAGCCGTTTACCAGGGGTTTACACAGGCTTACCAGATGCTGGATGCCAGTGTAACAAAACAGTTCTTAAAGAATAGATTTGCACTTACCGTTGGCGCAAAAAACCTTACGGATATTAAAACCATTAATTTCAGCGGAACAGCTTCTGCGCATACTGCCGGATCGGGCAGCGCGCTGATGGCCATGGGCAGGTATTACTTTACTTCAATACGGATAAACATTGCAAAAAATTAAGTTCATATTTTTTATACTGGCCGCGCCCTTCTTATTGGTTTCATGCCAGAAAGAAGAAGACCTGTGGACCCTGCCACCGGCTGGGGATGCAAAAGTAGTGACCCTTGATATGGGCGAGACTTACGATAATGCATTTTACTTTAACCTTGCCACAGGCGTTTCCACTGTTCGCAATTATGATGAATGGGACCTGGGCTTCGCCAGCGGAGCGGATGAGTTCCAGGTTGTGATGAATGGCGGAAAAGGCATCCAGCTTTATAACACGCACGATACCGATTTCAGTAAAACCACTTTTACCGCATCTGAAACTTCTCCATGGCAATGGGATAACCCAAGCGGCAATGCCGACTCGCTCGCTTTTACAGCATGGTGCGATGGAAAAGGCAAAAGCAAACTGGAAACCTATATTATTGACCTGGGCCCGCAGGCAAATCCGCGCTACAAAAAAATACAGCTGATCAAAGCAGATGCTGCCGCTTATTCTTTCCGGTTTGCCGGTTTGGATAACAGCAACATGATCAGTACATCTGTTGCAAAGGACAGCACACGTAATTTTTCCTATTATAATGTTGAGCTGAACACAAAGGTTGATTTTGAACCCGCCAAACAACAGTGGGACTTGTTCTTTACCAAATACCGCCATGTATATTATGACATGGATCCGGTAACACCTTATTCTGTAACAGGTGTGTTGATCAACACAAAATTTGCTGCCGTTACCGAAACACAAACATTAAAGTTTGAAGACATTAACTACGAAGCTGCGTCAAAACTATCGCTTACTTCAAAAGCAGATGAAATTGGTTTCGACTGGAAGTATTTCGACCTTAGCGGAAGCGGGAAATACTCTGTAAGCGAAAAGAAAATATATATTATTAAGGCAGGCGATGTGTATTATAAACTAAAATTTATCGCTTTTTACAACGACAAGGGCATTAAAGGCGCTCCAAAATTTATTTACCAACGATTATAAATTTCATTATTTTATTCAATGAAAAATCCATCAGCAAGCGCATTCTTTATTGCCGCTATTCTCTTTATTTCATGCTCCGATAACAAACAACCCAAAGCCGATACACAGGATGCCTCGCGCATTGTTTCTTTAAACGGCTCGATAACAGAAGTGCTTTGTGCATTTGGCATGGAAAAAAATATTGTGGGTGTTGATGTTACCAGCAATTACCCCGGGTCGGTTAATAAGATCGAAAAGGTGGGCTATGTGAGAAGCCTCGCTGCCGAAAAAGTACTGGCATTAAACCCAAGCCTTGTGCTGGCTTTCAGCGAAGGCATGAAGCCCGAGCTCAAAGACCAGTTATCGGCTGCACAGGTTCATTCCATTATTATTAAACAGGAATATACCATTAACGGAACCAAAGCTTTTATCAAAACACTGGCCGAAAATTTTGACCAGCAACCCAAAGCCGATGAACTGAACAACAAGATCGATGAGGACCTGAAAAAAGTTGAAATTTTGTCCTCAAAACCCAAAGTGCTGTTTATTTATGCAAGAGGCGCAGGAACATTAATGGTGGCCGGAAACCACACCGCTCCTAAAGGAATGATCGAACTGGCAGGCGGTGAGAATGCAATAAGCGGCTTTGACGATTTTAAACCATTAACACCGGAAGCATTGGTAAACGCGAACCCTGATATTATTTTACTGTTCGACAGCGGCCTGCAAAGCCTTGGTGGTATGCAAGGCCTGATGGCCATTCCCGGTGTATCGCAAACCAATGCAGGAAAAAATAAAAATGTAATTGAGATGGACGGCCAATACCTGGCAGGTTTTGGTCCACGTATTGGCGAAGCTGTTGTTTTTTTAAACCAGAAATTTAAAGCAACCGTTGCGGCAAACTGATCCATGCGCAAAAAGGCTGTTATCATACCTCTGCTTATCCTGCTGCTTATGGCTGCCATTGTTTTTGGCTGCGGAATAGGTGCTGTTTATATTTCGCCTTCACAGGTTATTTCCATTTTATTCAACAAACTTTCCATTCACCTCCAGGTTGAATTTACAACCCAGCAGGAAGCCGTTCTGTTGGCTATACGTTTACCACGTGTGCTATTGGGATTATTGGTTGGCGCAGCGCTGGCCATATCCGGTGCAGCATTACAGGGCCTGTTCCAGAACCCGTTAACCGAACCCGGGCTCATTGGGGTTTCATCGGGAGCAACGCTTGGTGCTGTAGCTGTGGTGGTAATGGGACAGAAATGGTTTGCCGGTGTAATGGTTGTTCTTGGAATTTTCACCTTGCCTGTGGCCAGTTTTATCACCGCATTAGTGGTTACCATCCTGGTGTACCGCCTGTCGCAAAACGGGGGCAAAACAATTGTAAGCACCGTGCTGCTGGCCGGCATTGCCTTAAATGCCATGGCTGCCGCACTTACCGGGATGCTTATTTATTATGCCAGCGATGCCCAGCTGCGCAGCATTACTTTCTGGACCTTAGGCAGCCTTGGCGGTGCCACATGGAATACGATCTGGGCAGTAGCACCCTTTATTCTCACTGCTGTTTTTATCCTCGTTAAAATGAGCAAGCCGCTCAATGCATTTGCGCTTGGCGAAAGCAATGCAGCTTATATCGGTATCCGCACAGAAAGGATCAAACAGGTTATTATTGTATTAACTGCAATGGCTGTGGGTGCATCGGTTGCCGTTTCCGGCATCATTATGTTCGTTGGCCTTATCGTTCCGCATATCCTCCGCTTAATTTCCGGGCCTGATAACCGTTCGCTATTACCATCCGCTGCGCTGCTGGGCGCTTCATTGCTCATTATTGCAGATATTGTGGCACGCACTGTTTTTCACCCTGCAGAAATTCCGATAGGGATCGTAACCTCCCTCATCGGGGCACCCTTCTTTATTTATATCCTGTTGAACCAACGCAAAAAGCAAGTGGTATTTTAAATGCTGAGCGTAAATAACATATCATACACAATAGGCACAAGGCAGATCCTCAACAAAGTATCGCTTGATGCACGTGCAGGCGAATTATTGGTGATACTTGGCAATAACGGGGCAGGAAAATCAACGCTGCTTAAAGCGATCTGCAACGAACTGAAATGTACCGGCACGGTGCATATAGATGGAAAAAATGCCGGGGAATACACCACAGAAGAGCTGGCTTTAAAAAGGGCCGTGCTTAAGCAGCACACCCAGATCAACATGCCTTTCTTGGTTAAAGAAGTGGTGATGATGGGACGCTACCCGCATTTTAAAAGGAAAGAAACGGCATACGATCATGCCGTGGTGAAAAAAGCCATTGAAAAAGCAGGGATCACTCATTTATCGGAACAAAACTATTTAACCCTTTCGGGTGGCGAACAGCAACGCGTTCAGCTTGCGCGGGTACTTGCGCAGGTAGAGAATACGCAAGCCGATCTCACACAATACCTGCTGCTGGATGAACCGGTGAGCAGCCTTGATATTTCACACCAGCACAATACCCTGCAGCTTGCAAAACAATTTGCAGAAAAAGGAAATGTAGTGATCGCAGTATTGCACGACCTCAACCTTGCTGCGATGTATGCCGATAAGATCTTATTGCTGAGATCGGGAAAAGTACATTCGACCGGAACACCGCAGGAAGTGCTTAACAATGAAACCATATCACAAACATTCGGGTTCCCGGCCTATGTTCAGCAACACCCCCATGCAGATTGCCTGATGGTGTGCTTTGGTGCACAGCCGCAACACCCGCAACAATTGAAAGAAAAGATCCCGCACAGGGCTACCGTTTTATAAATCATAAGAAAATTAACTATGACAAATTCATCACAAACATTGAAACAAAAATGGGCCGACCTGAAACAGGCACAGCCACATATACGCATCAGGAATGCAGCAGCAGAATTAAGCGTGAGCGAAGGCGAATTATTGGCCACCCAATGCGGTGAAAGCGTTACCCGCCTTAACCCTGATTTTAAAGGCATTCTGGCCCGCATAGAAGAGCTGGGTTACGTGATGGCCCTAACCCGCAACAACGATGTGGTGCATGAACGCAAGGGAACCTATTTAAACGCAGAGCTCAACAACGACCATGTGGGCTTATTTGTTGGCGAAGACATTGACCTGCGCATTTTCTTTAAAAACTGGGCCCACGCTTTTGCTGTTACCGAAATGGCAAAAGATAAACCGCGATACAGCATTCAGTTCTTTGCAAAAGACGGGGAAGCGATCCATAAGATCTACCTCACCGAAAAAAGCAACACAGAAGCATACCTGAACCTGGTGAATGCATTTAAAAGCGCAGACCAGTTGCAAAGCATACCTGTTGAACCCATAGCCGATTCATCGTTCAATACGCCCAATGGGGAGGTAGATGTAAAAGCATTTCAGAGTGACTGGGAAAACCTGAAAGATACCCATCACTTTTTTGGCCTGCTGGCTAAGTACAAGCTGAACCGCACCCAGGCTTTACGCCTTGCCCCTGCAGGGAACTATGCAGTTAAGGTAAGCA
>JAZKGM010000359.1:3339-6453 GCA_040385895.1 Bacteroidota bacterium | reverse complement strand
TTTACATAATCTTTTAATTTACGCTTTACCGTAACATGGTCTTTTGCCTCATCAAAAGTTACAAAACCAAGGTCATTCAGAAGGATCATCTGCTGCCGTATGGCGCTTACTTCGCTTTTAAAATTAGCTGCGTAATCCCTGATGCTGAAATCATTCACCTTGAATTTTTCGCAATACAACTTGATGCGCTGAAGCGGGTTATACCCCAGCATGCCCTGTATCCTTTCATACCTGATGTCGCGGAAATAGTTAACAGATTCGAAACGGGCCGCTTCGTCTTTATTCAGCATGTCCACATCAATGGCCGGGTTATTCAGGTCCCATTTCAGCAGGTCGCAGTAAAATTCAACCTTGTGGTAGGTGTCGTAAAAAGGGGTGCCCGAAACGCCTTGCTTTTTATCGCGGAACAGCGTGATCTTTTCATTGTCTATGTGATAGGAAAATTCCAGCTGGGGGTGATAAATGGAATCTTTATCAAGATAAAGCGAAACAGCAGCGCGTGAAGTGTTGATCTGGTTCTTACGCACGATCATTTCCCTGCTTGATACTTTTAAGGCGGGCTTATTTTTGAAATAAAAGATCAGGTCGGCAGTTGTGCTGTCGCCACCTTTAAAAATAATTTCATCGCCACGCATTCCAAACCCACCGCTGAACTTGGCCCTGCCAAAATTTACTTTATTGAAATTCTTAATGTATGAATCGAACTGGGGATACACCGATCTTGCACCCAGAGACTGGGGCATGGCCTTATCGGTTAATTTACCCAGCAAAGGCTCATCGATCAGTCCTTTATAAAAGAACAGAGCCGAATCGGCAATCAATACCCCTTCGTCCAGGTCGAGCTTATAGCGGTTCAGCTCACAAAACATCTTGGTGCTGTCGGCACCAACACGGGTAAAATCTGTTTTGCCCCCGCGGCCATACCACATGCTTTCGGCCGCATCGAACATGCCGCCTGTTCCATATACCTCAAGCGTATCACCCGGTGTGATGCCATACAGGTTGGTGTTCTTAAAAATAAAAAGGGGCTTGCTTTTACTGGTAAAATCAACGTCAAGGTTAGTAATGATCCATTTTTTTCCTGTTGTTTCCTGCAGGATCTTATCATACAACACATTGCGCGAGATCTGTAAGAACTTAAATGAGTTGTCTTTTCCGGAGTTGAACGCTTTTTCGGCCGCTTTATGCCAGTTGTCTAATTTAGAAACGAGGCCGTTGATAACCAGTCCGTTTATGGCGTTGAAGTAGTTTTCAAAATGCGGGCTGGGCTGGTAGTTCATGCCCAGCATCTGGTTACTCAGCCTGATGATCTGTATCTTCTGGTTATTGGTGAATTTACCCCCGTTGTAATGGCTGATGAATTCAGCTACCGCGTCTTTGGCCTTGCCGTTACCGCTTTTATCAAAGTAATCATCCAGGTCGTTCGGGTATTGCAGCACATCAAAACTAAAGCTGTTCTGAGCAAATAAATTCAGGGTGGATATAAAAAGAAGGAAAAGAAGAGCGACTTTTTTCATGTAAAGTTTAAAACGAAATAAAGGGGCTAATTTAGTGTTTTTAATGCGGGGTTTTATGCACAAAAAAAGCCACAACTTTTGGTGTTGCGGCTTCAGTGTGTTTGTATGCAGGGGTTTATTTCATTGCTTTAACAATATCTGCAAAACTCCGGCTTTGCAATGCAGCACCCCCAACCAATGCGCCATCAATATCAGGTGCCGAAAATAATTCGGCCGCATTATCCGCTTTTACGCTTCCGCCATACTGGATCGTTAACTGATCGGCAACAGCGGCATCGTATTTTTCTTTTACCAGGTTGCGGATGTAAGCATGAACTTCCTGCGCCTGTGCTGTGCTGGCCGTTTTCCCGGTGCCAATGGCCCAAACCGGCTCATAAGCGATCACCACATTGGCAAACTGCGCTGCACTTAAATGGAAAAGGCCTTCGCTTACCTGGGTTTTAAGCACGTCAAAATGCTTACCCGATTCACGTTCGTCTAATGTTTCCCCGCAGCAGTAAATAGGGGTAAGGCCGGTATTTAATACCGCATCTGCTTTGCGGGCAAGCCAGTCGTTTGTTTCATTAAAATATTGCCTGCGTTCGCTATGGCCTATAATTACATATTTTGCCCCGCAGCTTTTGATCATTGCTGCACTTATTTCACCGGTGTATGCACCGCTTTCGTGGTTGCTGCAGTTTTGCGCACCTGTACTTATGTTGGCTGCTTCCGAAACCAGGCTGCTTAGTGCATTAATATGAATAAAAGGAGGAACGATCACCACTTCGGCACTGCCGCGGTATTCGTCTTTGATCATTCCTGCAACTTCGGTAACCAGCTCCATACCTTCTGTGAAGGTTTTGTTCATTTTCCAGTTACCTGCTATAATTTTTTTTCTCATATTCTTAGTTAGCCTCTGGCTGTGGCGCCTGGCATTGTTTGTTTTCAAAAATTAGATCTTCAGTCTCCGTTCTAAGCTTTGGTCGCTTCTTTTTCCCAGAACCTGAATTTTGCGCTTTCTTCATACACCGCCTTAAGAATTGACTTCTCCGTTTCATCAAACTCAATTCCCCTGCGGCTGCACATGGCTTCGGCCGTTTTGTAGGCTTTGCTTAATATGAATGTTTCAAACCCCTGCGCCCCGCCCCACGCAAACGATGGGACAAAATTACGCGGAAAGCCTGATCCGAAAATATTTGCAGCCACGCCCACCACGGTTCCGGTATTGAACATGGTATTGATCCCGCATTTGGAATGATCGCCCATCATAAGGCCGCAAAAGGTTAAACCTGTTTTTTCAAAACGCTCGGTGCGGTAATTCCAGAGTTTCACTTCTTCGTACGTATTTTTAAGGTTCGAGTTGTTGGTGTCGGCACCAATGTTACACCATTCGCCAACCACCGAGTTTCCCATAAAGCCATCGTGGCCTTTGTTGCTGTACGAAAAGAAAACAACATTGTTCACTTCTCCCCCCACCTTGCAGTGCGGGCCAACAGTGGTAGGCCCGTAAATTTTGGCATCCATTTTTAACCCGCCATGTTCGCACAGGGCAAACGGGCCGCGTATTTTACATCCTTCCATCACTTCGGCATCTTTGCCAATGTAAATGCTTCCTGTT
>JAZKGM010000359.1:0-3298 GCA_040385895.1 Bacteroidota bacterium | reverse complement strand
CGGGAAGTTCGCCCCTCTGTCAGTAATTTAAAATCATCTTCGATGGCCTGCCCGTTCCTGGAAAAAATATCATAGGTATACGAGATCCTGGCCGGGGAAGAAGCCGATTGAATTTGACAGGTTGCTGCGTTTTCATCTGTTCCGGTCACACAGCTGGCCAGCAAGGTATCGCCTGCATATAGCGCTTCATTTACCTTGAGCCCGGTGATTTCCTTTACAAGGGTAGCATCGGGAAATATCGCGCCATTAATAAAATAATTCGTGGCTGCCGTTTTCAGTGCAAATTTAGACTGAAGGTATTCGCGGGTTTTGTATGAAACGTTTGTTTGCAAAACATGTTCCCACTTTCCTGCAATGGTTAAAATGCCGCAACGGATGGATGCCACAGGCCTGGTAAAGGTAAATGGCAAAAGGTTGTCACGATCAGTTTCGTTTTCAAACAGAATAAAATTCATACCGCGAGTATAAAAAAAAAGCTCCCCAAACGGAGAGCTTTTTACTATTGTTGGTAAACAATTATTTCTTTTTTGCGTAGCGCCTGTTGAATTTATCGATACGTCCTGCAGTATCAATAAGCATATTGGTACCGGTAAAGAACGGATGCGATTTGTGCGAAATCTCTAATTTGAACAGGGGGTATTCGTTTCCGTCTTCCCATTTTACGGTTTCGCGTGTATCAACAGCTGAACGTGTTAAAAATGCATAGTCGTTCGACATGTCTTTGAACACTACCATTCTATAATTTTTTGGATGGATATCTGCTTTCATCTCTGCGTTATTTACTTTTTTGAGGGGGCAAATATATGAAATTTCCACAAGTGCCAAAATATTTGGACAAAATTTTATTGCTAAACAGCTTAAATACTTGTATCGCGTGCTATTCAACCTTTTTAAATACCGCCTAAATCCTTACAATTGTAGTGATATGAGCGGTAAAACACAAATATTGAACGATGCGCAGGTTAAGCAGATCTTAAAACGCCTGGCTTACCAGGTGTATGAAAACAATTTTAACGAAAAAGAACTGATCATTGCCGGGATCGAAGGCCGCGGTGTTAAAATAGCAGAAATGCTTTGTGCAGAGCTGGGCTCGATCTGTAAAATGAAATTACACACCACGGATATTGTACTCGACAAAAATAACCCGGCCGAAAAGCAGATCGTTTTGAGCAATGAAAAACTTAAAGTGACCGGCAAAGTGGTTATTGTGGTTGATGATGTGCTGAATACGGGAAAAACGCTCCTGTATTCACTGATCCCCTTTGTAAAAGATAAAACATCAAAGATCCAAACCCTCATATTGGTGGACCGCAACCATAAAACATTTCCGGTAGCTGCCGATTACGTGGGCACGCAGCTTAGCACCACCATGCAGGAGCATATCGAGGTAAGCATTGAAAAAGGTAAAGTGAATGTATACCTCAAGTGATCTTTTACTGGGGGCTAATATGCATACCAATAAAAAATCCCGTACTCAGTAGAGAACGGGATTTTTAATTTTTTGAGGCTGCGTATTGAATTATTTCAATTTGCCTTGTAAGCCAGCACCTGCTTTGAACTTAACAACCTTTTTTGCCGGGATGTTAATTTCTTTACCAGTTTGAGGATTACGTCCTTTACGTGCAGCGCGTTTAGTTACTGAGAAAGTACCGAAACCTACAAGGATAAGTTTGTCGCCTTTTTTCAGTGCTGATTGTGTAGCACCCATAAAAGAATCTAAAGCAGCCGAAGCCTGAACTTTGGTCAATTTCGCATCGTTTGCGATTTTGTCGATTAAATCTGACTTGTTCATAGTTGAAATGAATTAAGTGTTTGTTTTTGTTGTTTTACACTAACAAACTTAGCAACTAACATGAATAAAACAAGCCCCTGCAAAGGTTTTTTCAGCTTTTTATACAATTAGATTTTCACACGTTGTCAACATTTACGGGCTTTTACAGGCTTTTTGAATTATTCCTTACTTTTTAAGTAGGCCGAAACGATAGTGTTTACAAGGCTTTCCGTATTGTTTTCCGGGAAATTGATTTGGAGCTTACTCAGCTCATAATAAGCCTTACGGTCGCTTATTTTCTCACTGATAAAGGCCAGCAGTTCCTCTTTATCCAGCGATTTTATTAGGGGGCGTGGCTTTTTGGCTTTAATTAAACGGCTGTATATAAACTGGGGTCCGGCCTTTATATAAGTGGTAAAACCATGTTCATTCATAAACGCCATGTTATTATAATAGCAGGGCAGCCCGCCTCCGGTGGCCACTACAGAAGGAGCGTTGTTGTTTATGGTCCGTAGCACATCAGCTTCCATCTTACGGAAAGCTTCTTCGCCCCGCGTTTCAAAGATCTGCTCAACAGGCATTCCTGCTCCTTCCTCCACCAGCTTATCCGTATCAATAAAGGGCATTTTTAATGCCAGCGCCAGGCGCTTGCCCAATGTGGTTTTACCCACGCCCATAAATCCGGTTAAATAGAGATGCAAAGGTGTTTGTTTGATGGGTTGCTTATTTGACAGAGTTTGTTGCAGTATTTGATGGAAATGGTGTGAAATAATGTTGGTGCATATAATGCAGGAATTAAATGACCAGCCACAGATTTTCAGCGTTGCAAAGAACCCTTACTTTCATTTAAATGAATTCACTAAATGAGGCCTTAAAAAGGTTTCCTGTCTGTGCCATCTGTGGCTGTTTTCTGTCAATATTTTACCACATCGCTTATTTTATTGAATAAAAATTATCCTGGCGCGAAGCCCGTTATTTCCTTATCCCTCTCGGGCCAACTTTGCCTTCCATGTAAAGCTTCACTTTATCGAAGCTTGGTAAATTGTACGCGCTCCATTTTTTTACCACCACGTTTCCGTTCAGCAAAAGCAATCCCGGGTTGCTGCGTACCATTGATTTTAAAGGAGTGGCATCCATGTTATAATAAGGGAACAACAGCTGGTGATGGTGCCTGTATACATCAACATCTGCAAAGCTGGTGTTGGTAAGTGCCCAGAAAGCAACCCCGTTGTTTTGCGCATCATGCGCCAAACGGGCCAGTTGTGGTTCCACCCCTTCGCGTGATTTGGGCAGATGGGTTTGAACAAGGATGAGTTTAAAGCCGGGCTGCAACAGCAGGCTGTCCTGGTACTCGGTGCCGTTCGCATCCGAAAATTTAAAATCAGGGATCGGTGCTTTATCACCCACCACGATTATTTTATCCTTACGGTCGACAAACTTATAGGCATCAGTGGTATCAAGAAACACAGTTGTTTCCAGTTCTTTCTGGGTGTATTCTTTTTTTACCCCGTCTTTTTCGTAAATAAA
>JAZKGM010000358.1:10496-11783 GCA_040385895.1 Bacteroidota bacterium | reverse complement strand
GCATGATCTGCTCACCTGTGCTTTTGGCACGGGCATCCCAGAACAAACCATGTTGCATGGAAGCATATAAAAGTGTTGGAGAATTACGTTCCACAAAACCGGAGTTGAATGCTGCACTTTTTGGTAACCCGTCTGTAAAATACTGATCGGGGTTATGACAACTTGCACAACTTCTTGTGCTGTTTCCCGAAAGCTGCTTCTCGAAAAACAATGCTTTTCCTAATTGGGTAATGTAAAGGGCATTCCCGGTATCGGTATTGAAAACGCTTAATGCATTGGCAGAAAAAACAGAGGAGGCTTTAAGGTTGAATGGCGATTGATAGGTGCTTTGCGGGAACAAGTCAGCGTACAACAGGTTAAGCTGTTGTTGCAGGGGCAAAGCGGCTTCTGTTAAAAACTGAAGGCGGTTAAAGGAATTAAAATCCGGGTTGGCTTTAAGCAAAAGAAGGCAGGCAGAAATAGACTGTTTCAGTTGTTGTGTTCTTTCGGAAGAAGCCTGTTGCACATACGGCTGAATAACATACTCCAAAGAAAGCATGGATTCATATGCCTCCCGGATCCCCGACTTTAATTCCGGTGCATCAAATCCTGTAATGTGCATGGTAATGATCCGCAACAACTCCATGCGCAGGCTTTCCAAAACCTGTTCATCGGTAATTTCTATTCCGTAGATCATTGCATGCAGGTCGTTTGCATAGGTATTTACGAGTGCTGCATTTTCTTTTAATACGGTAAGATCGGCTGCTATCTCATCACTGAAAAGAATGGATTCTATTAGTTGCATGCCGCGGGGTTGCTGGTATTCCATGTAAGGCTCTTCTACTTCATACACCGGGGCCAGGTTAAAGGGCCGGGCAGTTACCGGAATAAAATGTTCCAGGAAAAATTCGATGCGCTTGTAAGGCAAACGGCATTCAGCCAGTGCAAGCTTTGCCTGCTCAACAGATAAAGAATCAGATGGATTAATGTCATCAATGGCCGCTTTTAGCTTATTGCTGGCCTGGCCAAACAGCAGTGAACCGGATTTATAGTGCTGTATGGCATTATCCGTGCCTGTTCCTTTACCGGTATTGATAAATGCACAGGTAAGCACGGTACAGAACGAAAGGAATACCCATAATAATTTCACCCTGCAAAGAGATACTCCTGGTATTACCTTTAAGTTAATGGAAGGTTAATACAATGCGTTGTTAGTTGTTCCCAAGCTCTTTTAGCCTCCTGGTGTGTGATTTTAGTGCTGATCTTAACGTGGGTTTGCTGTTATAGGCAATGCCAAACTGTTCGGCA
>JAZKGM010000358.1:6909-10486 GCA_040385895.1 Bacteroidota bacterium | reverse complement strand
TTCGCGGATAATGGGTGAAATTTTCGAGTAATGGATGTGGCAGATGTTAGGGAACAAATGATGTACGACCTGGAAGTTGAGCCCGCCCACATACCAGTTCAACAAATGGTTTTCCGGGGCAAAATCGGATGTGGTGAGCAGCTGGTGAACGGCCCATTCATTGGCGGTTATACCGTCTTCATTTGGAAGCGGTTGCAGGGCACCTTCGGTAATATGCGCCAGCTGAAAAACAAGCGACAGGATAAACCCGGCTGTAAGGTGCATCAGGATAAACCCGGTTAATACCTGCCACCATGCAAAGGGTGTGATCACCATTGGCAATACCAGCATCATAAGCAGGTAGATCGTTTTGATGAGGGTAACCTTTACCAACTCATGAACGGGATTTGAATGGTGTTTTTTTGTGATCCCTGTTTTATTGTACGTGATCAGTTGGGTAATGTCACCGAACAGCATAGAAAATGTCATGAGCGAATACAGCAGGTATCCATACACATGTTGAAACCGGTGTATCCTTTTTAAAGGGGTATGTTCCGATAAACGCAATATCCACCGCGTTTGAATGTCTTCATCATGACCCGCGATATTGGTATACGCGTGGTGATAAATGTTATGCTGGATCTTCCAGTTAAATACATTGCTGCCAATGAGGTACATGGACGCGCCTACAATTTTATTGACATTTTTTTTCTCTGAATAGGAACCATGCAATCCGTCATGCATCACACTCATGCCGATGCCGGCTTTGCCAATACCCATTACCAGTGCGAGCCCCAGGCCAACCCATGCATTTACAGTTGTTGTTAAAAAAAGGATATAAGGAATGAGATAAAAACAAAGCATGGAAATGGTTTTAAATACCATTGCAGGGTTTGCCTTGGTTGAAATAGCCTGGTCTTTAAAATAAGCATGAACCTTGTTGCGGGTTGTTTGCCAGAACAGCTTCTGCCATTCTTCATTTCCTTTAAATTTAACAGCGTTCATTGCCTTCACTTCATTACATCAACGGGCAAAAATAAAGTGCCCATGTTAGCTGAATGTGTTATTGCTGTAAAGTTATGGCTGACGCACGCCAGCAGGCCTGAATGCATTAAGATATTATAGAAGGATATGGTTGATTTAGTTCCGCTCAAGCTGCGTTTGTTATTAGTGCCCGTAGGCGCAAAAGCTTGTTAAGTCTTCGCAGAATAAAACAGTTGTCCTGTAAGGACAACCTTCTTTCAAGGCCTGTAAAATAAAAGCTGCTTCCTTTCGAAAGCAGCTTTTATGATAGGGGATAACATTTTTAAAGCAACCGCCCTAAGCAATCATAACCCGTTGTTATTTATTCTATGATCAGTTTTTTTGTCATCACCCCGTTAATGCGGATGTAGTAGATCCCTTTTGCAAGTTCACGGGTAATAAGTGTTGTTGTTTTGCATGCTGTTTGTAAAAGCTTGCCTTGCAGGTCGTATAGCTCAGCATCAATGGCTTCGTTAAAATATACTTCACCACTGCTGTTCGGGTTAGGGTAAACGATGATCGCTTTGCCATTGACAAACAGCTCTTTTACCGAATTAGCCAGCGTATCATCGTCCTGTATGCTCAGTGTAAATGCAGAAGTTGCTCCTGTTGCAAGATTTCCTTCCATGCGTGCGATCGTAAAAGTCAGTATTTCATCTGCTTCGTCTTCCGTATCATTAGTAACGGTGATCCCGAAAGTTGCCGTGCTTGCGCCATCAGCAATGTTCAGCACCAATGAATCACCTGTCAATGCCGGGTTGCTAGTGAAATCGCTGCTTGTTAATGTTGCACTTTTGGTTGCTTTTAATACAACCCGGCCAGCGCCATTTAATGGAGCGCTCAGGTTCATGTTCACATTTATGGTGCCTGCATTTTCAGCTACGGCCTGCTCAGCCATGGCGAAATTGATCACACGTACCGGGATGGTGGTGTCGTTATCGGCAATAGTAGCAATAAATATATTTTTTGCTCCGATAGAAATGCCGCTGCTTGCACGAACCACCTGGAACGTAATGTTCTCATTATTTTCATCGGTTTGGTCATCAAGGGGCGTAAATATAAATGATATTGCTGCGCTGTTTTTAGTTACCGGCACAACAAGGGTATCACCTGCCAAAGCCGGGTTCACCTGGTAATCTGCAGCACTTACCCCGCTACCGTTAAATGCTTTAATGGTTACAGTTCCGTTTTGTGATGCCGGATGATCAAGCGCCAGGTTGATCACTTTTGATCCGAGGTTCTCATTAATCACCAAACGCTCCTGCACAAATTCAACCCGTTTCGGCATATTGTTTTTTACTTCATACACCGAGATCGTTCCGCTCAGTTCGTTGGCAACGGTGATGTATGCTTTGCCATCCGGGCTTTGTGAAGGCGAAATATATGTGATGCCTTCAGGGCCATGATCGCCTGAAAAAGAAGTTAAGCTGCGGCTGTTTTTATAATCCTGGAAAACAGGTGTAGCGGGGTTTGTTATGTCATATACCATTACACCTCCAACACGTTCCAGGGCAATAAAGGCAAATGGTTTTCCGTCAATCGTTGCTATGGTCAGGCCTTCCGGCTCAGGTCCTTTTGCACGGCTGCGGCTTTTTGCTCCGTTGCCTTCGTTATCTGCGTTAAATTGTGCTGCAATAGCAGGGTCTGTTGATGTAATGCGTTCAAAGTCATCACCACTGTCATAAACCTGGCTTTTGGTGCCTGCATTCCAGATGCTGAATGAGCGGGAACCCACTACATGTATTTCATCATAATCACCATCACCATCCGTATCGCCCGATAAATTGGTCATGCGTAAACGGCCCAGGTGATGATTTTCTTTCAGTATTTTGCCGTTCAGGAATTTAACTGAATCAAGCAGGGTTGAGCTGGCGCCAACGGTAGTTCTTTCGTTCAATCCGCCATACTCTTTTTCATCCCCTTCGTTGGCTGTAACAAGGTAAGTATTACCAGAAACGTTGTATGAAGCAATGGCATCAGGAATATAAAAGGCCTTTACAGGATAGTTGGATAAATGGATGAAACCGCTGTTGTCGCTGGCATCAAATCCGTTTCCAAAGCTGTTGTAGTTCTTCATACCCAATGGCCACACCGAAGTGATCGTATTGGTTTGAAGATCGATCTCCGCAACTGCATTGTTTTCCTGCAGGGTAGCCCATGCTTTTTTGCTGTCGCTTGAAATGGTTACGTATTCCGGTTCAAAATCCTGTGAAAGCGTACTGCTCAGTTTTAATTTTCTTACACCCTGCGCACGCAATGCCGATTCCTGTGCATTATAAGAAGTGAACAGCATGGTTGTAACGTTCGCCTGCGTGAGTGCAGCGATGCCGTTTGTCAGGTCGATCACACTGATAGAACCTTCCGGGTCAACCGAGTAATCAGCACTTGGCTGTCCTTCGTTGGCCGTCAATACTTTTTTTCCATCGGGTGTAAAGGTGATCATGTCCGGTAAAGCACCTACAGTAACGCGTTTCAATGAATCGCCATTGATGGTAAAGAACACCACAGAGCCATTCAGTTGCTCATTTGCATTGGGTGAAGCCACAGCCACCAGCCCGTTTTTTACCGTTACACT
>JAZKGM010000358.1:0-6899 GCA_040385895.1 Bacteroidota bacterium | reverse complement strand
TAACGATAACGATGCTGTCTGGCCTCGAAAAATCGGCAATATCCAAACGATCCTGTATGGCACTCGTCATGATCAGTCGTTTTGAAGCTGAATCATATACAACGATCTCTGTGGTACTTCCGGTAAGCGGGCTGGGATCAAAGCTGCCTACGTATTTAAGTTCTACCTTTTTTTGTGCAGCAGGAGCGGGGCGGTCGTTATCGCGTATAAATAAGGTGAAGGTGCTTATCGCCCCAAGCGATAAACCTGAAGGGTCTTCAAAGCTGATCACCAGGTATTCATCCTGTTCGTTTATGGCATCATTAATAACAGGTATATTGATCGTTTGCGCGGATAGGCTGGTACCTGTAAAATTCAATGTGTGTGAAGTGAGCACATAATCGGTTGAAGCCGCTGTGCTGTATGGTGCTCCTTTCACCACAACCCTTACTGATGAAACGGAAGGGTTTGATAAAGTTAAACGGATGTTAACTGAAGCGGAGTCTTCTTTTACCGAAGCAAAGGCTGTTGCAAAAGAGAGTGATGTATTGTAGGTAAATGAAAATACGTAAGAGGCGATCATGGCTACATTTGATGCATCCTTAACACCTGATATGGTTAATACATTTGTACTACCTCCTGCAAATGCGGTGCTATAATTTAATAACAAGGTATCGGCCAGCGATCCGTTATTGCTGCGTGTTACCGATGCAAGGTTTGCGATTCCGGTAAAGTTTGCACCAGTTGTTGCCGATACCGCATCAAGGTCTTCACTAAAGATCACCCTTAATGTGGTGGCATTAATAACAGATGCGCTTACAACAACCGGGGGACCGGGAAAACTCCATGCAGGCCATACCTGTGATGGTGTTCCGCTGGCTACGCCCGACCAGTTCACGGTATCTAAAATAGAGGCACGAAGTTGCGCAGGTGTTCCTGTTTGCGTTCCGGTGTAATAAGCGTTTGTTGTATTACCGGCCACGTTGCCTTTGGTGGTGCTGAACTGGATAGAAGAAACGCCATCTGTTAATCCGGTTGGGAGCATCGAATTGCTTCCCGAGCAAGTGGTGTTCGATGTTAACCATGCATTTGAGCTTAAGGCAGTAATGTAATTCGGATTTGTGTTTGTACCGGTATAAACGATCAGTTGATCGCCTCCTGAACTTAATCCGAAATTGCCTCCCGTCAGTATTCCGATATTGGCAATGCCACCATCGTTTTTAATACTAATTACACTGCCTGCGGCAACACCGCTTAAAGGCGCTGTCCACACAAGTCCGCCTGTGCATTGTGCTGGTGTATTTGTGGTGAATTTGGCATCGGTGAAGTTTATTTTTGTGCCGGGTAAAATATCAACCAAGCTTAACAGCGCAACCTCATCATCTCCGTCTGTTGCATTCATCCGGTAAGCTACAGGAACAAGATCACCCGCTGCAAATAAGGTTTGAGGTGCTATGGTTGTGAACTTAACGGAGGGCTTACCTGTTATGGCGTTGTTTGAAAGGTCTCCGATCACACTTGCTTTCAACCCAAGGTAGTATTGTTGATTGCTTGCCAGTGTATTGTTAGGAACGATCGTAATCACCCTGCCCGAAACAGAGGCATTGAATGGTATAACAATTCCGGCTGAATCGTTTAAGCGCAGCTCAACAAGTGTATCTACGTTGTTGTTATCCAGCGCGGTGTTGCTGAGCAAGCGCACATCTTCATTAAAGGTAAGTGTTGGATTTATGTTTAATGCTACATCAGTGGTGTTATTTAAAGGATTGAAAAGTACCGTTGGAGCAGTATTATCGCTGCCTGAAA
This sequence comes from Bacteroidota bacterium, assembly GCA_040385895.1. Taxonomy (GTDB): domain Bacteria; phylum Bacteroidota; class Bacteroidia; order UKL13-3; family UKL13-3; genus UBA6183. The sequence continues at coordinate 5,114 of JAZKGM010000358.1, read as the reverse complement.
TTGAATAACCGTCCAGTGTGAAATTATCAAATCGGTTATTTCCGGCATTTCCGCCAGCGCCTTGCTCAAAGGTAATGCGCACTTTAAAGTTGGGATTGTTATCTGTTGCGGTGATGGCCGAAAAATCAAGGGTATATAAAGTGGGTGCAGTAGCAGGTTTAACCGTATCGAAAAAAACATAATTAACTCCGTCTGTGCTATAGTGGATGAGTTGGTTGTATGCACCGGAACCTGAACGCATGCCTGCGTATTTTACAATAACATCCTTGTAACCGGTAGTAGGTAAGGAGAAACGCAGCGCACCATAAATGGGATTGTTAAAACGCAGGTGATTTCCTGAAACATCGCTGTTACGCGCATTGAAATTATTCAGGTCGAAACCCTGACCTGTTCCACCGGCCACATCAACCAGTGATGAACCACCGCTGTATAAAAATGTATCAATTGCAGCTCCGTTAACCACGCTGGTATTTGGTGTAAAGTGCGCAGCCAATGAAGTGGTGCTGTTAAAGTTCCAGTAGTGGATCAGTGAAAGCGGGGTGGCTACATTTCCTTCCAGTGTAAAATTATCGATGCGGTTGTTTCCTGCAGCTCCGCCACCGCCTTGCCCGAAGGTGATGCGGATCTTAAAGTTTGCATTGTTATTTACAGCGTTTAATGCAGAAAAATCTAATGTATATAAGGTAGGTGTGGTAGTTGGTTCAATGGTATCAAACAGCATATAATTGCTCCCATCGGTGGTATAATGAATGAATTGGTAATATGCACCGGATCCTGATCTTATCGATGCGTATTTAACTACAATATCCTTATGCCCGGTTGTTGGCAAAGAAAAACGCAGCGCACCATAAATGGGATTGTTAAACCGCAAATGATTACCGGCCGCATCTGCATTCCGCGCGTTGTAATTATTAAGATCAAAACCCTGTCCTGTGCCACCTGCGACATCAACAAGCGCTGAACCTCCGCTATATAAAAAGGTATCGATGGCTGCTCCGCTGATCGTGGAAACAGAAGGGGTTAAGTGTGCCTGGTGGCTGCTTGTGGTATTAAAGTTCCAATAATGAAGCAGCGATTGAGCTGCGAGATTTGAGCCGCTTAAACAAAGGGCCACGGTTAATAATTGTAAAATGTTTCGCATAATTATTTTGTTAATAATGGGGCGAAACTATCAGGCACAGATTATGGTAAGGTTGATTTGCTGTTAGTAAACCATTGGGTAATTGTTATGATAGTGTTAATGGGGGGCTCCTTCAGGATTCATAAAACTCAATAGGTAATCCATCCGGGTCTTCAATAAAAAAGAATTTTTTCCCTGTAAACGCGTCAATCCGTATTGTTTGTGTTATGATGTTTTTAGCATGAAGGTGTTCCCTCATCTTTTCTATTGTTTCAACCGTAAAAGCAATGTGCCTCAATCCTGTGGCTTCGGGATTGCTTGTGCGTGCCGGAGGCGATGGAAAGGAAAATAATTCAAGTAAATAATGTCCGTTCAACGCAAGATCAAGTTTATGCGATTGCCGCTCTTCCCGGTAAGTTTCGGCAATAACTGTAAATCCCAAAACTTCTGTATAAAAGTGCCTGGAAACATCATAATTACTACAAATAACAGCAATGTGATGAACGCCTTTGATCATTTCTTATTTGATTTTTAATAATAGCAATTCAATAACCAGGAAGATCAATGCCATAAGAACAAACCAGCGCCAGAGTGATTTTCCGCTTAGCGCTTCACTGATCTGCGCACCAAGCACCTGGGCATTGTTTGTATTGACCTCTGCATGCTTTAACCCCTTTGTTTGGGATGTAATATCTTCTTCGCTTAAAAAATGCATTCCGCTTTCATTCCGGTTCAGATTAAATGCTGCCACAGACAGCAGCTGGTTATTCGATTTCTCTTTTATGTCGAACCACCCGGCATAATTTATTGCCTCCGCGTGTAATAACTTTTGGCCGTTACGTTGAGTGATCTCTGTGATCAACTCCTGGTCATTGTTTTTTATGCTGATCAGTTTGCCCTGGGTGTTGGTTGTATTTGATAGCTGGATGTAATCGCTTTCATTAATTGTATAATACAGGTTTTGTCCTTTTGCATTGCCCATGGCCATATTAAGCATCATAGCTACAAAAAGACTATGCTGTGGAAGGCTTGTGAAAGCGGTATTCAAAGGCGCTCCTAACACATAAACAATTCCCTTTTTTGTGTTGGCCTGCCATAAAAAAGCATCACCATTGTTTAAAGCGATCACAGCTCTTCCTTTTGTTGCACTTTGTCTCTGTAAGCCATAATGTTGTTTAACTGCAGGCAGATCGGTATTTCCACTTAATTTCTTAAATACACTTTTAAACAAGACACTGTTTTCTGAAACATCGCTAACCTTGAGCGTTTGGCTGGAAATAGCGGTATAAGAAGGCAACAGGTAATTTAGCATAAAGGGATTAAGCAGGGCTGCATTCGTAGCCGGAGGAATGATCAATACCTGGCCGCCCTGTTCAAGGTACTTATCCAGCTCTGTTTGAAGACCACTGCTTATTTCAACAGGCTCGTTCAATATGATCAGGTTATATTTATTAAAGGTTTGGTAGCTGATGTTTCCAAAACTGTTTTGTGTAAGATTATAGTTGGCATCGTCTCCGTAAACAGCATTAATGAATTGATTGGGCATGTTGGATAACAACAGTATATTATGCTGTGAAGACGCCTTTAACGAAAAATACAACCTGTCATCATACGTTACCGGGTAGTCTGTGATACTGACTTCCCCCTTTTGCCAGTCACTATTGGCTATAACAGTGCTCATTTCAGCAACAATGCTTTCGTTACCGGCCATGTTTACATTTACCAGGGCTTTCTGTACGTTATTTAACCGCAGCGTTACAGCGATTCCTTCCAGGGCTTCAGTTCCATGATTACTCAACCTGATGTTTAGTTTCACCGGTTCATTTGTTTTAACGAACGGAGTTGTGAGGTAAACAGAATCAATGCTTATATTTTGTGCCGATGTATTGATTACAGGAATAAACGAATAATGGGTGATCGTATCTTTTTCCAGTTGATCCAGGTTAAACTGGCCCGCCTGGAAATCGCTGATCAGGTAAGCTTGTTTAACGCTGCTGTTTTGCATACTGAACCCTGCCAGTTGTTTTGCGGTTATCGCTGTTGCTTTTTCCGAAAATTTTGATGGTTCAAGTGCATCGATCCGGTTAAGTGCGTCAGGTTTATTCAGGTAGCGTTGCTCGCTTCCGCTTAAATTGTTGGTCAGTACCTGGAATTTATCACTGTTTCCGTACGCGTTAACGATAGCGCGTGCTTTGTTTTTTGCCATCTCCAATAAAACCCCCTCACTTCCTTCCGCATTCATGCTATTGCTATTGTCAACAAAAATGCTGATATTCTTTTGCCCACCCTGCCTGCTGCTTTCGCCAATAGGTATAAACGGCTGCGCAAAAGCAAGCACAAGCAAGGTAATGGCCAATACCCTGCAGGCAAGGATCAGCCAATCTTTAATTTTTTGCTTCGATTTATTTTGTTCCTGTAGTTGCTTTAGAAAACGGATGTCGCTAAATACAATTTTTTTATACCTGCGAAAATGAAACAGGTGAATAATAACGGGAATGCTTACAGCAGTTAATGCCCATAAAAAGGCTGGATAAACAAATTGCATGGGCGGTAAATATAAAAAAGAATTTATTGGCTATCCCTATAAAGATATAATATATAGCGGTGATCAGTACGGTTAACCACCTTAGTTTATATTGCAGTTTATAATGTACTGTTATACTTAGTAAACCTTAATTTAGGGGTGAATAATGAATATTGATAACATGATTCAAAAATAAGACGCTCATTTATAGCGCTATGTTAAATAAACATCAGGTATAATTTGGAGAAACAGAAAAGGGGTCTACTTTTGCATCCCCTTACAGAGGGGTTGTAGGGCTGAGCAGGGGGATAGAGAAGGAGCAGAAGCTTTATAAAAAGAGTTCTTTGAGATGATAGAGGAAAGGCCATGAGGCGTAGATCGTTTGTAAAAGACGGGAGGCGTTAAATGGGATTTGTTAAGAGAAGAAGTTGTTTTGAAAAAAGTTTTAAAATAATTTAAAAAACACTTGACAAAATAAAAAAAGCCCTTACCTTTGCATCCCCTTAACGGAAATAGGTTAAGGGAAATGAAATTGAAATATCTATCACTGCAGGGATTGCAGGTAATAAATATGAAGTTCTTTGAAGTAATGAAATAGCAGAAAGTTTTAGACAGGGGGACCTGTTTAGAATACAAAATTATCCTTGAGTAGATTCAAATCAAATAAACTTTTACAACGAAGAGTTTGATCCTGGCTCAGGATTAACGCTAGCGGAAGGCATAATACATGCAAGTCGAACGGGATAGAGTTTAGCAATAAATTCTTGAGAGTGGCGCACGGGTGCGTAACACGTATGCAACCTGCCTTTAACTGGGGGATAGCCTCTCGAAAGAGAGATTAATACCCCATAACATATAGAGATAGCATTTTCTTTATATTAAAGATTTATCGGTTAAAGATGGGCATGCGGCTGATTAGGTAGTTGGTGAGGTAATGGCTCACCAAGCCAACGATCAGTAGGGGGTCTGAGAGGATGTCCCCCCACACTGGTACTGAGACACGGACCAGACTCCTACGGGAGGCAGCAGTAGGGAATATTGGTCAATGGGGGCAACCCTGAACCAGCCATTCCGCGTGCAGGAATAAGGCCCTATGGGTCGTAAACTGCTTTTGTATGGGAAAAAATCACTATATGTATATAGTGTTGATGGTACCATGAGAATAAGGATCGGCTAACTTCGTGCCAGCAGCCGCGGTAATACGAAGGATCCAAGCGTTGTCCGGATTTACTGGGTTTAAAGGGTGCGTAGGTGGGGAATTAAGTCAGTGGTGAAAGCTGGTAGCTTAACTATCAAATTGCCATTGAAACTGATTTTCTCGAGTACGGTTGAGGTAGCTGGAATGTAACATGTAGCGGTGAAATGCTTAGATATGTTACAGAACACCAATTGCGAAGGCAGGCTACTAAACCGTAACTGACACTGAGGCACGAAAGCGTGGGGATCAAACAGGATTAGATACCCTGGTAG
>JAZKGM010000357.1:0-5029 GCA_040385895.1 Bacteroidota bacterium | reverse complement strand
ATATTGCCTGCTCAGTACTAAAGCCTGCTGTTTAAGGTGCTGTACCTGCCGGGTTGAAAAAGAGATCATGCGATACCGGCAAATATAAACGTGTACATGGAATTATACCGGATGCAAAACACGCTATTTATCATCACGGGAATTACAAGGTAATTAATTAATTTGCCACCATAAAACAACATGAGCTATGGAAGCACGCAAACCGTTCAATCTGAACAAATGGATTGAAGAAAACCGCCACCAGTTAAAACCGCCTGTTAATAATAAGAACCTTTACCCCGAAGGAACCGACTATATCGTAATGATCGTTGGAGGCCCTAACGCCCGTAAAGATTACCATTATAACGAAACAGAGGAGTTGTTTTACCAGCTGGAAGGAGAGATAAACGTGCGCATCCAGGAAAACGGAAACCCGGTGGATATTAAGCTCGGCCCTGGCGACATGTTCCTTTGCCCGGCAAAAACGCCTCACTCTCCTATGCGCACGGCAGGTTCTATAGGACTGGTAATTGAACGGGTGAGGGCAGGTAAAGGCTTTACTGACGGATTGCTCTGGTTCTGCGAAAAGTGCAACAACAAGCTGCACGAAACATTTTTCGAACTGAGAGATATTGAAACCGATTTTCTTCCGCGTTTTAAAGAATACTATGGTTCGGAAACGCTTCGTACCTGCAACAAGTGCGGGCATGTGATGGAAGCCGATCCCAAGTTCGTATAACTCCTGTTATCATACTTTAAATGAGTGATTTATATAATAAAATAAAAACAACCACATTCCTGCTTTCAGGCCCTTGTGTTATTGAAGGCGAGGCCATGATCATGAACCTTGCTGAAAAGATCGCAAAAATTGCGGAAGAGTTAAACCTTACCTATGTTTTTAAAGCCTCTTTCGATAAGGCGAACCGCACATCGGTGGATGGATTTCGCGGTGCAGGAATGAAAGACGGCCTGAAGCTGTTGCAGAAAGTAAAAGATAATTTTGGCTTACCGGTAACCACCGATATCCATGAAAGCTGGCAGGCCGAAGAGCTGGCCGAAGTAGTGGATATTTTACAGATCCCTGCTTTTTTATGCAGGCAAACAGACCTGTTGCTGGCTTGCGGAAAAACAAACCGCATTGTCAATATCAAAAAAGCACAATTCCTTTCGGGGGTTGATATGAAACATGCTGTGAGCAAAGTAGAAAGTACGGGAAATAAACAGATCATATTAACAGAACGCGGAACCATGTTTGGTTATAACAACCTGGTGGTTGATTTCCGCAACCTGGTAGACATGAAAGCATTTGGCTATCCTACCTGCATGGATGTTACCCACAGCACACAAAAACCTGGAGGCCTGGGCGGCAAAAGTGGTGGAAACCGCGAGTATGCCATTTACCTGGCCAAAGCTGCTGCTGCAATCGGTGTTGACGGTTTCTTTTTTGAAGTGCATGAAGATCCCGACCACGCCATGAGCGATGGACCTAACATGATCCCTCTTAAAGACTTTAAACAATTGCTGCTTGATAGTGTGGTTAAACACAAAACAGGCCTGAAATAATTGCCCGTCAGATACCGAAAGGCAGCATAAAAAAGAGCTGCCGGATTAAATCCGGCAGCTCTTTTTATTTAAAACGATCAGCTGATTATCTTAAAATGTATGTTGACGTATTAACCAGGGTGCCATCAATATAAATGTCGATGTTGTATGTACCTGATGTCAGCATTTTATCTTCCCCTTCATAAGCAAGGGTTACATCTTGTTTTTCGCCTGTATAAGGCAGTTTATAAGATGCTGTTGCATCCATCTCTTCATTGGTAACAGCCATATTGAACTTAGCCATGCTCATGCCTGCAAGTGTTTTACCGGTAGGCTCTTTCACCACAATATAGATCATTTTATCGCCAGGCTCTGCCACTTTATTATCAAGCACAGTAAACTTCACTTCCAGTTTATTGGTGCGTTTTGCAAGGCTGGTTTCTACAAATTTTCCGCTGCTTTTCTTTTTGTATGAATTTACTTTTACATACTCCGCTTTTAACTGTGATGCCGTGGTTACCTTACCCTGCAAGCCCTTTTTCTCTTCATACAACTGGTTTATGGCCTGTGACTTGATCTCGTTCTCTTGTTTCAAGCCTTCGTTTTCGGTGATCAACTGATCAATTTTTTCCAGGTATTCTTCTTTCAGCTTACGCAGTTCTTCCAATTCAACACGCAGTTTTTTATTCAATTTGCTCTGGTTCTTTTCGGTAGCGATCAGGTTCCTGATCTTTTTTTCCTGTGCAGATACTTTTGCGTTCGCATCATTTAATAAGGTATCCAGGTTAGCCGAAATACCACGGTATTTTTCAAGCTCCAGGTCGGTTGTGGCCAACTCTTTTTCCAGGTCTATCCTAACGGTTTCAAGCGTATCGATTTTATAGTCACGCTCCGTTACATCGTCTTTGTTATTTTTAAACTGGAACACATTGGCAATTAACGATAACAGCAAAAGCACAATGAGTGCATACTGTGTCGACTTACTTTGGTTTTGATTTTGGTTTTCCATTGATTTTATGTTTTATAGTTTTGATTTGGTTTTAAAATTAAATTTTATGCGTTAATAATCAGTTTTATTTAATATTTGCTATTGGATGAGATACTTTATAATAGCAGGTGAAGCTTCTGGCGACTTACATGGATCAAACCTGATCAGATCCATTAAGCAAAGGGATCGTGATGCTGAATTTAACTTTTGGGGAGGAGACCTGATGAAAGCAGAAGCGCAAGGACTTTTGGTGCATTATAAAGATGTTACCATTATGGGTTTTGTTGAGGTGCTGTTCAACTTGCGTACCATTTTCAAAAACATATCCACTTGCAAACAGCAGATCCTTGCCTTTAAACCTGATGTGGTGGTATTGATCGACTATCCCGGTTTTAACCTGCGCATTGCCCAATTCTGTAAGGAACAGGGCATAAAAACCGCTTATTACATCGCTCCTAAGATCTGGGCATGGAAAGAAAACAGGGGGAAAAAACTGGAAAAATTTGTTGATCTGTTGCTGATAATCTTCCCCTTCGAGATTGAATACTTTAAAAAATGGGCAATTAATACCCGATATGTGGGGAATCCATTGGTTGATTCCATACCAAAAGGGCTGAATACAGGTAAAAGTAAAGATGATAAGCTCATTGCCTTGCTGCCGGGAAGCAGAAAACAGGAAATAGCAAGAATACTACCGGTTATGCTCCAGGTTGTTACAGGGTTTAGCGCATACCGTTTCGTTATTGCAGGGGCACCGGGAATAAACCCGGAATTTTATTCGCCTTACCTCAACGAACAGGTGGAAGTGGTGTTCGGAGAAACCTACAGGCTGTTGCAAAATTCCACAGCTGCTGTTGTTTGCAGTGGAACAGCAACGCTCGAAACCGCCTTGTTTAATGTGCCGCAGGTGTGCGGGTACGTGGCCAACCCGGTTTCGTATGCCATTGCCAAAAAACTGGTCAAGATCAAGTACATCTCGCTGGTTAACCTTTGCCTGGATAAACCGGCCATTACCGAGCTGATCCAGGGCGATTTTACACCGGATAAGATCACCGAAGAGTTAACAAGGGTTTTGCCGGGCGGGGTGGATCATAATAAGCTGATGGCCGACTACAGCGATCTAAGGCAATTACTTGAACAGGAAGGGGCCAGTGACAAAGCCGCTAAGGAGATTATTGGATTGGTTGAGGGATAGTGATTGGGGTTGTGGCTTTTGTGCTTTTAGTACTGATTACGTCACAACAACATAAAACCAAACAACACTCACTTACTTTTGTTTCACAAACACCAGCTCGTTGTTTTTAAACACCATGCTGTAGTTGATGTTTTTAAGGGAAACGAATTTGCTTTTCATCGAATGGTATTCATATACCAGGTAGCCATCCTCATTATAATATTGATCGGGCTTACCGAGTATAGACCTTATATCTGTAGTGGAATAATATACAAATTCGTGCTGCCTTTCGATCTGCTGGAATATCAGGATATATTGCCTCACCAGCTCGATGCGCTGTGGCTGGTATTTGCCGGGTGCGTTTTCTTTTTTTTCCCGCTTATATAATTTGTTCAATGCAGATAATATGGTATCGCGGTGATGGGACATCTGCCCTACCTCAATACCTGTTATCAATCTTTTCCCATACTGTTCCTGCGCGAATGCAACTGTTGTGAGGCCGATTAAAATTACCAGGGTTAGTGTTCTCATAAAAAACTGCAATTGTCAATCATCATGCCTTTATATGTTGTTTATTTACCAGGAGCCCGCATCCTTAAAAATGCACACCCGCTATAACGCTGTAAAACAAAAAGATGCATGCAAAAACAAATCTCATTTAATTAATTGGTTTTATCTTCTGATTATTGCAGCATGTTCTGGAACACGTTAAAAAATATCATTTTATTAAACAGGTGGTTCTATTTTCCATACACAGTGCTTTTGATGGCCGGCATTGCAGTGCAGCTCACCTGCACACAATTTGAGATCAGTCTTTTTATCAATGGCTTTCATACCACAACGTTCGATTTTATTTTTAATTACCTCACCAACCTTGGCGATGGCATGTTTGCCGTAGCTGTTGTTATTGCCATTTACCTTTTCAGGAAACCCCATACCATTCAAAGTATTTTATGCTTTGTTGTTCCTGCCCTGCTCACGCAGTTTTTAAAACGCCTGGTATTTGCCGGTCATTACAGGCCATCGGTGCGCATGAAGGCCTTTACCGAACTGCATTATGTGCCGGGGGTTAATATGCATGAATTTAATAGTTTCCCTTCAGGGCATACCACAAGCGCCTTTGCCATCTTTTTATTTTTAAGTTTGATCAGCACCAATAAAAGACTGGGTCTTGCATTTCTTGCGGTCTCCCTGCTGATCGGTTTATCGCGTATTTACCTGCTGCAACACTTTTATGAAGATGTGCTGGCGGGTTCTCTTATTGGCGTAACGGGCACAACATTAATTTATACTATTTTTGAAACCAGGCGTGCAACACAAAAATAATCTTTTAAAAGTGGCCATGT
>JAZKGM010000356.1:0-22283 GCA_040385895.1 Bacteroidota bacterium | reverse complement strand
CCCGGTTGGTTTGCCCGATTTCAATGCCAATGACGTGTCAATAATTGTTTACCCAAGCCCTGCAAAAGAGGTGTTTTTTATTGAAGGCATGCAGGCAAAAGAAGTGAGCTTAACAGATATAACGGGAAGAGCGCACATGCGTGCTTTGTATACGGAAAGTGGCGTGAATGTTACAGGTTTGCCTGCGGGTATCTTCTTTGTGAATATAATAAGTTCAAAAGGGGAGCGTGTTACCAGGAAAATAAGCCTGGTTAAATAAGAGATTATATTTGGTGTAATAATAATCAAGCGGGTGATTGCAGAAATGCGGTCCCCGTTTTTTTTATTGATACATGAGGTTACAGCCGCGTATCTCGCTATGGTCCATCCGGCCAAGCACTTCAAAGCTTCCATCGGGATGCAACCGCCCGATATCCGAGGTCTGGATAAATGCGCATGAATCCATATTGGCAAGGTCGATCACATTGATCAGGCCTGCTTTGCCTGGAGGCATCATGCAAAAAGGATCCTGCAGATCAGTGATCAGAATTTTCATCCAGGGCGGGCAGCTAAATCTTCCATTTTGTTTTGCATAGGCCTGCGATAAAAGTTCGGTCATGCCATATTCGGAATGAATATGATCCACTTTAAATTCGGATCGGAGGAACCGGTGGACCTCATCACGTGTCTGTTCTTCTTTTCTCCCTTTCATTCCCCCGGTTTCCATTACAACAGCGTGTGCCAGGTTTCCGTGAAACGTTTCTGCAAAGTCGAGTAAGGCAAACGTTACACCCAATAAAAATATGCGTTTGCCACTTTGCTGAACCCTGTGTATGCTTGCATTCAGTTTTTCAAAGTCATATAAATAAAAACCGCTGTCAGCATTACCGCTTGCGGTGATCAGGCCCTGTGCCATATCAATCAGGCTCGAGCCTGTTCGTTCGAGGTAGGAGGGAAGGAGGCACAGGAAAACATAATCAGCCGGTTCTCCGTAAAACAAACGAAAACATTCCAGGTAGCTTCTTTCGTAAATCGATTTGTTTGCCACATAATGCCTCGATGGGATGCCGCCACTTGTTGTGCTGCTGGTAAAGATGAGCCCGGGTTTAACCGTTCCTGTGATCACCTCGTGGGTCTTAAAAAATTCAACCGGTAAAAAACGCATGGAGGCTTCCGGGGTTGATGTGGATTTGATAAATTTTTGTAAAACCGGGTTATTTGTTGATTGATGAATATATAAGGCAGTGGCTAATTCATCAAATTGTGTTAATTTTGACTGGATGGCACATGGTATAAAATTATCCTTATCAAAAGGTATCATTTTGTTTTGTATTGCAGCTTTATTAAGTGCGTGCAAAGGTGGTGAAATATATCCGATAATTCCATCTGTTGAATATGATAGCTATTACCTGGTAAAGGACGGAAATGGCCAGGTGAGCTATATAGGTCTTATTTTTAAATATAAGGACGGGGATGGCGACATAGGACTTGAAGACAAAGACACCGTAGCGCCTTTTATTGATTACTATGCCAATAATGTTTATGTGGATTACCTTGAAAAAAGAGGCAATAACTATGAATATGTTATTGCCCCTCCTGCTTCTGGCGATACCATGCGCAGGGAGTTTAAAGTGATGAACATTACTCCCGAAGGCAAGTTTAAAGCAATACGTGGTACTATTGATGTGCAGTTTCCGCCTTCTAAATTTGTGGGCAGGGCAGACACCGTTAAAGTGAAATTTTTTCTTATTGACCGGTCATTGCATTTAAGCAATGTTGCTGAATCAGCAGATATTATTTTAAGTAGCAACTAAATGAGGTTGATTACACTTAGTAATCATCGTCATCATCATCGTCATCGTCAAAGCCCAGGTCTTTGTCATAATCTACGTCCATATCATCATCGCCTTCCATGTCCATGTCATCATCTTCATCGTCATACGATTTTTTGGGCGCAGCTTTAGCCGGCTTGCTTGCTGTTTCGGCTCCTTTTTTAGCCGGTGATTTTTTTGCTGGTGTACTTTTCTTAGTCATTTTACTTAAAAGGTTTTCGGTATAACAAAATTAATTGTTTTTGCTATTTGTCAAGCATTGTTAAAAATATTTCTCCGTTGCTTTGGGGCTGTGAATTAATAACACAGAAAAATAAAATGCAACAGGTAAAAAAAATTATCTGAAAAAAATTTCTGAAGCGGCCATAAAGGTGTTACAATGTGCTTCAACAATATCTGAAATTTCAGGTGAGTAACCGCCACCCATAGCTACTGCAACGGGCAACCCGGCTGCGTGGCATTGACCGAAAACAAATTCATCGCGTTGTTTGCAATCATTGATTGTGAGTTTAAGTTTCCCCAATTTATCCGTTTCAAGCACGTCAACCCCGCTTAAATAGAAAACAAAGTCCGGTTTAACGGCTGATAATAGTTCAGGCAGGTGGTGCTTTAGTAAGGTAAAATATTCCTGCCCGCCAGTTCCATCGGCCAGCTCTACATCACAATCGCTTGTTTCTTTAATGAATGGAAAATTATTTTTCGCATGCATGCTAAAGGTAAAAACACCGGGCTCGTTTTTAAAGATCTGTGCAGTGCCGTTTCCCTGGTGCACATCCAGGTCGATGATCAGAATGCGGGAAGCCAGCTTATAATGCCGCAGGTAATGAGCGGCTACCGCAAAATCATTCAGCAAACAAAACCCCTCACCCTTATCTGTAAATGCATGATGAGTTCCTCCGGCCACATTTAATGCCACCCCGTATTTTAAAGCAGACAATGCACAGTCAATGCTTCCCTGTACAATACGCAGTTCCCGTTCAATAAGTTTTTCATCTAATCCAAAGCCGATGCGCCTGATGTGCTTTGCATCCAAATTCAGGTTCACCAGGTGGTCGAAATACCCGGCATCGTGTGTCAGCAGGATATCCTCTTTTTTCGCAACATCCGGCTCAAATAAATTTTCAGGGCTTATAATTCCTTTCCACAATAAGGCCTCCGGGATCAGTTCGTATTTCAGCATCGGAAACCGATGTCCGTGAGGAACAGGATGATTATATGTTGGCGACCAGGCTATTTTTAGCATTTTAACGCGGCAAATTAAACAGGTGTTGGAATTTACAATTGGTTTTGTACATTTATTTTCTTAAAACACAGAAACAATTGATCCAATGGCTTCTGTTCCAAACTAAAATCGGATAAGCGCTAATGAAAATTTTTGCAGTAAAAGAATCCCGTGCAAATGAAAAGCGGGTGGCTTTAACCCCCGCAGTTGCATCACAATTTATTAAGCAAGGATATAGCTGCCTTGTTGAGACCAATGCAGGTTATTCATCTAATTTTGATGACCTGGCTTATACAAATGCCGGATGTAAAATTATTTACAACAAACAGGAAGGTTTTGCAGAAGCCGATGTGGTAATTAAAGTGAATGCGCCCGCCAGCGAAGAAATTGCTTTGATGAGAAGCGGGAGCATCCTTATCTCATACATCTATCATTTATTTAATAATGATGCGGTTAAGCAGCTTGCATCGCAGGGCATCAGTACATTCAGCATGGATGCGATGCCACGCATAAGCCGTGCCCAAAGCATGGATGCACTCAGCTCACAAAACAACTTGGCAGGATATAAAGCTGTGCTTTTAGGTGCCGATTCCATGGCAAGGATCTTTCCGTTGATGATGACTGCGGCCGGTACCATTACACCGGGCCGTGTATTGATATTTGGTGCCGGTGTTGCCGGTTTGCAGGCTGTAGCTACAGCAAAAAGGCTTGGTGCCATTGTTGAAGTTACCGATGTAAGGCCGGAAACCAAAGAACAGGTAGAATCACTTGGAGGAAAATTTATTGAAGTAAAAGGCGAGGGCGTGAAAGTGGAAGGAGGATACGCGAAAGAAGTGAGTGCTGATTACCTGGAGAAACAAAAAGAAGCCGTGAATAAAAGCCTTGCGCAAGCCGACCTGGTGATTACAACTGCATTGGTTGCCGGTAAAAAGGCACCGGTGCTGATTAAAGAAGAGCAAGTTAAACTGATGAAACTGGGCAGCGTTATTGTAGACATGGCTGTTGAACAGGGTGGCAATTGCGAAATAAGCGAACTGAATAAAACAGTTGTTAAACACGGTGTAACCATTATCGGGCAGGAGAACCTGCCATCAACCCTTGCACAGAATGCAAGCGAGCTTTACGCAAAAAATATTTATAATTTTCTCACCCACCTTTCCACCAAAGAGGGCATGAAATGGGAAATGGAAGAAGAGATCACTAAAGGAACATTGATCACGCACCAGCAAAAAATAGTTCATCCCACATTACAAACAGCAACCGCATAAACTAACTTTATATGCTTCAATTAATAACGAACAACCTTGAATTGATCTACCTCATTATCTTAATGATCTTTGTAGGCATAGAATTAATAGGCCATGTGCCATCCGTATTACACACCCCGTTAATGAGCGGGGCAAATGCCATACACGGTGTGGTAATTATAGGCTCTATTATAGTAATGGGGCAGGCCGAACATACTGCAGCCCTGATCCTTGGTTTTTTGGCAGTGGTACTTGGTACGCTCAACGTAGTAGGAGGTTTTGTAGTTACAGACCGTATGCTCGAAATGTTTAAGAAAAAGAAATAACAAATTGAACTTGTTTTTATGAACCACATTTTACAAATAATCTATCTCCTATCTTCTGTTACATTTATCCTCGGTCTTAAATACCTGGGTAACCCTGCTACCGCGCGAAAAGGAAACCTGGTAGCCGCCTTTGGGATGACACTGGCCATTTTTGCAACCATATTTCTATATAAAGACTCAAATGAACAGCACCTTAAAAACCTGCCTTTGATCTTTGGCGGGTTGCTGGTAGGAACAATAGTTGGCTGGCTGGCTGCCAAGCGTGTGCAAATGACAGCTATGCCCGAAATGGTAAGCCTGTTTAACGGAATGGGTGGAGCCTGCGCCATGCTTATTTCCGTGATCGAATTTCAGCATGCATCATCATCGATGCATGAAATGTCTAAAGGTGAGCTTTTAATCATCATCGTTGGAATGATCATCGGCTCTGTTTCTTTTGCCGGAAGTATCATTGCCTGGGGTAAGTTAAGCGGTAAGGTTAAAGATAAATCATTCGGTTTTCAGCAGGTGATCAACATCGGGTTGATGCTCGTGATCCTGGCATTGGCGGCAATGGCCGTGATCAACCAGGATGCCAACATGTTTTATGCCGTACTTGCCTTATCGCTGTTATATGGAGTGCTTTTTGTAATGCCGATAGGCGGTGCCGACATGCCTGTGGTAATTTCATTGCTTAATTCTTTTACCGGTGTGGCTGCTGCATGCGGTGGCTTTTTATATGACAACAAGGTAATGCTTGTGGGGGGTATCCTTGTGGGCAGTGCCGGTACATTATTAACCATTGTGATGTGCAAAGCCATGAACCGGTCTTTGCTTAATGTATTGATCGGGAACTTTGGAGGTGCAAAAGGTGATGCTGTTACTTCAGCTTCATTTGAAGGAACCATAAAAGAGGTTACGGCCAGCGATGCAGCCATCTTAATGAAATATGCCAAAAAGGTGATCATTGTTCCGGGATATGGATTGGCAGTAGCGCAGGCACAACACGTGGTGCATGAGCTGGAAGAAGTATTGGAAAAAGAAGGGGTAGAAGTAAAATACGCCATTCATCCTGTTGCAGGACGTATGCCGGGCCACATGAATGTACTGTTGGCCGAAAGCAACGTGAGCTACGATAAGCTGGTTGAAATGGAAGAGATCAATCCCGAATTTAATACCACTGATGTGGTGCTGGTGGTTGGCGCAAACGATGTGGTGAACCCGGCAGCTAAAACGGATCCTAACTCTCCTATTTATGGCATGCCGATCCTGGAGGTTGAAAATGCAACCAATGTGATCGTGAATAAACGAAGCATGAAAGCAGGTTATGCGGGCATTGAAAACGAGTTGTTCTTTAAACCAAAAACCAGCATGTTGTTTGGTGATGCAAAAAAAGCATTGACGCAACTGGTGAGTGAGATAAAAAGTTTGGGATAAGATGAACAATACGGAACTGGTCACGAAATTTTATACTGCCTTTCAGCAAAAGGATTATAAAACGATGCAGGAACTGTATGCAGACCAAGCGGTTTTTAATGATGCGGTGTTTATCGATCTTTCGTCAAAAGAAGTAAGGGCCATGTGGCAAATGCTGCTAACGCGGGGCAAAGACCTTACCCTTGAGTTTAAAGATATATGGTCGGAAGGGAATAAGGCCGGGGCTACCTGGATTGCAACCTATACATTCTCGGGAACCGGGAATAAAGTAACCAACCACATCAAGGCTGTTTTTGAAATAGAAGCCGGCAAGATTGTTAAACACACGGATTCCTTTAGTTTTTATAAATGGGCCAGGCAGGCATTAGGCATACCCGGATTATTATTGGGATGGTCGTCTGTCTTAAAAAATAAAGTTCAAAGAACAGCAAAGGAAAATCTGCAGGGATTTATGAAATGATCTTAAACGATGTAATATATAAAAGGCCGGACAAAATTATTTGCCCGGCCTTTTTGTTTGATCGCATGCTTGTTATTTTTTAGGGCTCAATAATGCATCCACATGCACGCTTACTTCTTCTGCAATTTTTGCCGTAACCAAAGTCGGGATCTGGATTTTATGATCGGCAACCTTTACTTTAAAATCGGTTGTTAACTGGATTGTGCCTCCTTTAACAACCAGCTTTCCGTTGATGGTACGGTCTTGCGTAACACCATGTGCAGTAAGCTTTCCTGTAACCGTTACATCGTATGAACCATCTTTGCTGTAATCGATCGTTTCGTTGATCTTTCCGCTAAACTGGCTTTTGGGGAACTTTTCACTTTCCATGTATTTTTCATTAAAGTGTTCCTGCATCAGTTTATTCGGAAACACAAAAGAGGTGTTCTGCACCTGGAAAACCACATTGTTTGTTTTTGTATCAAGGATCACTACCGCGTTTTTGCTGTGGGCCTCAATGTCTTCCACCGGTGTTTTAGAGTAGAAGTCTATTTGTGCAGTTGATGTGTTAAATAACTGGGCCTGCGCTGCACCTGCAATACCAGCCAGGGTAATTAATGTAAAGAGGATCTTTTTCATATCTATGGGTTAATTAATTGTTGTTTAAATATCAAAGCATTAAAATTCCGTGCCATATTTTATTTACCTTCTTTTTCCATGCTGAATGTGCGCGATAAGTTAAAGCCGAAACGCAGCTTGCTTACACCGTTAAATTCATCGGTGGTCCGGGCCACAAATTGTTGTTCGATAAGGCCACCGGCATTGGTGAAGTGCAATTGAAACACGTGCCCCCCTGTTTCAATATCAAAGCCAATGGCAAAAGCATCATGGTACAGTCCGTTAAATGCATCACGGCCATTAAGACGCGGAATGTATTCAATATTAAAACGTGAGCTGCGCGAGATCTTGAATGAACCGCCTATACCCAGGGCAAAAATATCGTTGGGATTTTTAACACTGTCAACAAGGTTATAATGAACCAGTGTAGGGCTTACGATTAAAGAAACATGATCGTTGAACTTTTTGGTAATGATCAACTGGTTCACAAAACTTAAGCGTGAAGTGAATAAATTGGAACGTTTTGGGTCCGACCAGGCCAATGTATTTATCCCCATATTGCCAAAATAATTAAGGCTGAAAGGCATTGCTCTTTTTCCCTTTGTGGTTTGCTGAAGTATCTTGTACTTAAGCATAAAGTCGTAAGTTTTTCCTATGGTGCTTCTGCCTGCACCCACCATTAGCTTATCGGTGATCCCATATTCAAACCCTAAACGGAGTACAGCACCATCAAGACCGAATAAATTGTAAGCACCGTAGTTATTGCCAGCCGTAAAATCCAGTGGCGTAAACCTGTGTTGAATGCGGAAGTCGAGGTGCTTCTTTTTCATCGTTTCATTGCTTTGCAGGTTAATGACCCGCGTAGATTTAAACGTGGCGTAAACAGGGGATGGTTTATCCGGGTTCTCGTTCTCCAGCATGTTTAACAGGTCGTCCTGTGCAAATGCAGGTATCGAAAAAAAGGAAATGAGGATCAGTAGATAGTTTTTCATAGCTTAATTATTTCTTGCCCCCCTGTCAATCCATGTTCCAAGCTTATTCCTGTTTTCAGGGCTCATTAATCCCGATGCCGGCATTGCCGATGGCGAACCGTTTACACCACGTGCCTTAACACGGTCTTTATTGGCAAATAAACCCGCATAAGAAGAAAGGTCGGGTAGCTGGGCATTTGCTACATGGCATCCGGGTATGGCACAATTCTGTGCGATCATCGGTTGAATGGTGGTAACATAACTTATGGCAGCGGTATCATTCGGGTTTGGGGCTGCGGAGTACAGGTCTTCCTCGTTATCGTAATAACACCCGCTTAGCACCAATGAACCCAGGAGTATGTATACTAATTTTTTCATGTGTATGTATTGACCGGCAATATACAATGCTGCCGTTATTTTAT
This sequence comes from Bacteroidota bacterium, assembly GCA_040385895.1. Taxonomy (GTDB): domain Bacteria; phylum Bacteroidota; class Bacteroidia; order UKL13-3; family UKL13-3; genus UBA6183. The sequence goes on along the minus strand of JAZKGM010000356.1, from coordinate 13,811 downwards.
TGCGGGTAGCCTGCGGCAGCCCATTTTTTAATGATGGTGATTTTACAGCTTTCCAGTTTGGTACCTCCCTGCGGCATCGGGCTGCAGCCGCTGCCATGTTCTATGGCACAAATAAGCTTGCCTTGTGCGGCATTTTTTATCCCTGTATGGTTTGCCAGGCTTATACCTGCACTTGGATTTACAGCGCCATGACAGCCGGTACACGAAGTTGAAATAATGCTGTTTACCGAGGCAAATGAAAAATCAGTGGTATCGCAGCGGATAATGTTGGTATTGCGTGCACCTTCCGAGATCCATTTTCTGATTAAAGCGATCTGTGCCTGCGTAAGGCGTGCGGAAGGAGGCGGAGGCATCCTTTTGTCCTCGTCAGTTTCTTCTATCAGTTCCACCAGCTCACTTCTGTTGGGATTGCCGGGTTCGATCACCCCGCTGTTCATTACATTGGCGTATGTATTCAGGCGCACGTTCTTTTGCGGATTGTTTTGGGCATGACATCCGCTCATGGCGCAATTCGACTGGAAAATGGGCAATACTTCTGTTTGAAAGCTCACCGAATCATTTGGAACCGGGGGAGGATTACCGCCTGGGTTGTTGTTTTGCGGCAAAGCGGGTGTTCCAAACGGATCATGTTTACATGCCACCACCAGCAAAAAACTTCCCGTAACAAACAATGCTATTAGTTTAAATTTCATAAGTTAATAAAGGGTTGAGTAAAAATAGACAACAAAAACTAAAATTCAGATGCTTTCATAAACTCTAAAAGTTGCTTGTTGCCTGATTGCCTGATCTCTGATTTTTCACCTTCCCATATTTTTTTGCCCTGGTAAATAAAAATAATATTATCGCCCATCTCAAAAAGGCTTTTCATATCATGTGTATTTATAATGGTGGTGATATCGTATTCAATCGTGATCTCCTTGATCAGCTCATCAATAACACGTGATGTTACGGGATCTAGGCCCGAGTTAGGCTCATCACAAAATAAATACTTAGGGTTGAGCGCAATGGCACGGGCAATACCTACCCGCTTTTTCATGCCCCCGCTTATATTAGAGGGGAACAGGCTGTTCACGTTAACAAGGTTAACACGCTGTAAACAAAAATTAACGCGTTCTTTTACTTCTTCCGGGCTCATTTTGGTGAACATGCGCAAAGGAAAAGCAACATTATCCTCCACGCTTAACGAATCGAACAAAGCGGTTCCCTGGAACAGCATGCCTATTTGCTGGCGGATGGTTTTCCGTTCATTATAGCTTAAAGAAACAAAATCCGTTCCCCCGTAAAGGATCTGGCCTTTATCTACCTCCATCAAGCCCACCATACATTTCATCATCACACTTTTTCCTCCGCCACTTGCACCAATGATGAAGTTGGTTTTTCCTTTATAGAAGGAGGCCGAAATATCATCAAGTACAGTTTTATCGCCAAACGATTTTGAAATATGAACAAGTTCTATCATAACTGCTAAACCGATAACTGGTCGATAAATGTGTTTGAAATAATGTAATCGAAAATGATAACAGCTACCGCACTGTATAGAACAGCTTTGGTGCTGCTTTGCCCAACTTCAAGGGCCCCGCCTTCGGTACGGTATCCTTCAAAAGCACTGATGCTGGTTATTAAAAATGCGAACACGGTGGCTTTTATAATGGCAAAATAAATGGTGAACGGGATAAATGAGGTGCGCAAACCTTTTATGTAAGAATCAAGGGTGATCAGGTCGCTCATTTCTCCTGATATTGCCCCTCCGAAAATGGATAATAGCATAGAATACGTAACCAGTAGAGGAATAGAAATGATGCCCGCAATGATCTTTGGCAAGGCCAGGTAATTGACCGAGTTAATGCCCATGATCTCCAAAGCATCGATCTGCTCGGTAACCTTCATGGTGCCAATTTCGGATGCAATATTGCTCCCTACTTTTCCGGCAAGCACCAGGCAGGTAATGGTGGGCGAAAACTCAAGCACATTGCTGTCGCGCACGAAAGCGCCAAGCATGTGCGAAGGCACCAGGCTTCCCACCAGCTGCACACCAATTTGTATCGTTGATACAGCCCCAGTAAAAATAGAGATGAGGGATACAATACCAAACGAGCCTATGCCAATGTTATTGATCTCGTGAATGGTTTGCTTAAAAAATACGCTCCGCCTTTCGGGCCTGTTAAAAAGGCTCATCAGGAAGGAGGCATATTGGCCAAGATGTTCAAAAAAAGTGGTAAAAACCTTTGTCATATCAGGCGGTAAATATATGCATACTTAAACCTATTTTTGCGGCTTAATTTTCAATCCTCAATTTAAAGCATGGCTAAAACCGTTGTTGTTACAGGCTGCACTAAAGGAATAGGACTGGCAATCGCCACCACGTTTGCCGGTATGGGTTTTAATGTGGCCGGTTGTGCCCGTAATGAAGCCGATGTTAAGCACCTGGAGGCTCACCTGTTGCAATCAGGCCCGGGTGTTAAACACCGTATAGTGGTTTGTGATGTAAGCAAAACGAATGATCTTGATAATTTTGTAAACACAGTGATCTCAACCTATGGTAAAATTGATGTATTGGTGAACAATGCAGGCGTTTTTTTACCTGGCCAGTTAATAACAGAGGAAGAGGGAACACTGGAGCACCTGCTTCAAACCAATGTAATAAGTGCCTATAAAATAACGCGTTCTTTTTTACCGGGCATGATCGAAGCAAAAAGCGGGTCTGTATTTAATATCTGTTCCATTGCAAGCCTGCAGGCCTATGATGGGGGCGGAAGTTACAGCATCAGTAAGTTTGCCCTGCTGGGTTTCAGCAAACAACTCAGGCATGAGATGAAACCACATAACATCAGGGTAACGGCCGTAATGCCCGGAGCTACTTTAACAAATTCGTGGGCGGGTGTTGATATGCCGGAGCAACGCTTTATCAAGGCGGATGATATTGCAAAGGCGATCAAAGCCATTTATGAATTGAACGACTATACCGATGTGGAAGAAATTGTGATAAGGCCGGTAATGGGGGATATCTGATCATTTGGATATTTTGAACGCTGAAATAAAAACAGGTAACGATAAACTTAAGAACTTTGAACTCATTTTTTACTGAGAGCTTAAGCTCATATAAAAGAAGAAAAACCACCCAGGTTAAAGTTGGTGATCTGTATATAGGAAGTGATCATCCTATTCGTGTACAGAGCATGACCACAACGGATACGATGGATACGAAAGCTTGCGTAGAACAGATCATCCGTATGGTTGATGCAGGCTGCGAATTGGTGCGCCTTACTGCACCAAGCATTAAAGAGGCCAGGAACCTGGAAGAGATAAAAAAAGAATTGAATGCAAAAGGCATTTGGGTGCCCCTGGTTGCCGATATCCATTTTACCCCCAACGCGGCAGAGGTTGCGGCACGTATTGTTGAAAAGGTGCGCGTTAACCCGGGAAATTATGCAGATAAAAAGAAGTTTGATTTTATAGAATACACCGATTCCGATTACCAGGCAGAACTCGACAGGATAAGAGAGAAGTTTACCCCGCTTGTAAGGATTTGCAAAGAGTACGGAACGGCTATGCGTATCGGTACCAACCATGGCAGCCTTAGCGACAGGATCATGAGCCGCTATGGCGATTCTGCTTTAGGAATGGTGGAAAGCGCTATGGAGTTCTTACGCATTTGCGAAGATGAAGGCTATCATAATATTGTGCTGAGCATGAAAAGCAGTAACACACAGGTTATGGTTGAAGCTTATCGGTTGTTGGTAAAAACAATGAACGAAAACAACATGATGTACCCGTTGCATCTGGGTGTGACAGAAGCCGGTGACGGAGATGATGGCCGCATAAAAAGTGCTTTGGGCATCGGAACATTGCTGGAAGACGGGATTGGGGATACCATCCGGGTGTCGTTAACAGAAGATCCTGAATTTGAGGTGCCTGTTGCACAAAAACTTGTGGAACGATATGTTGCAAGAACAAACGTCAAAGAAATACATGCGGTTGATCCGCCATTAAGCTGGGATCCTTATCATTTTAACAAAAGACACACAACAGAAGCATTGAACCTGGGAGGCAATAATGTTCCGCGTGTTATTGCCGATTTTTCCGGTAAAAGTAACATAACAAAAGAAAGCCTTGTTGCGGTTGGACATATATATGATGCCACCCTCGATAAATGGCATATGGGCGATATGGGGTGCGATTATATTTATTTTGGAGATGAACCGGCTGGTTTTATGTTGCCAAATGGCGTGAAAGGTATTTATAATCACAATACATGGAATACGTTGCCTGATAAGATCAATAACTTTCCATTGTTCGGGGGCAGCCATTTTCTGGCTCACTCGGTGTTCAGTGCAACCCTGAATTTTATTCGCTTACACACCAACGAGCTTAATGATAGGATCCTCGACAAGTTAAAAACAACACCACATTGTGTTATCATTCTACAAACCGAAAGCGGGCACGCAGCTGCCGATATGAGGAATTGTTTTTTCCATGTCACCAATCGGCAATTAAATGTGCCGGTTGTGTTAAATTACAGTTACAATATTACTGACGAAGAGACATTTATGCTTCATGCATCTACTGATAACGGGAGCTTGTTCATTGACGGTTTCGGGGATGGCATCATGATCTCAGGCCAGCATATAAAACCTGCAAGGGTGAACGAGATCAGCTTCGGGATTTTGCAGGCAGCACGTGCCCGTATCAGCAAAACCGAATACATCAGTTGTCCCAGCTGTGGCCGAACCTTATTTGATCTCCAGGAAACAACAGCAATGATCCGCAAGCAAACCGATCACTTAAAAGGGGTTAAAATTGCCATTATGGGCTGTATTGTGAACGGACCGGGGGAAATGGCCGATGCCGACTACGGATATGTAGGCAGCGGGATCGGCAAGATCACTTTATATCGTGGCAGGGAAGTTGTAAAGAAAGGCATTGAAAAAGAAACAGCTGTGGCCGAATTGGTCGATATTATAAAGGGTGATGGCAAATGGCTTGAAAAGGTGCAGCAAATTTTTTGAATAAAACGACACGGCTAAGCAACTATTTAAACGCATAATGGTTCTAAGTTTTGATAAAATACAAAAAAGGTTAGTTTTGTCGCAAATATTTAACACAAACATAAATAAGATATAACATGAAAAAGTTACTACTTAGTGCAACTTTACTCCTATCATCTGCCGCAATTTTTGCTCAAACAGGTGTTCAGGCCCCTGTTGCTAATTTGAAAGCAGGCGTTGCTCCTAAAGCAAATATGCCTGAATTTAACAATGACAACAGCAATACGATCCGTAAAACCCTTGCTAAAAAAGCAGTAGTAGAAGGATGGTACCAGCCTTTGGAATGGCTTAAAGAAACTGCCGTTGGAGCAGGACTTAAAAGATCAGCGGTATTTATCAGTGCCGATTCGAATTTTAAAGTGATCTATAACTCCGGAGAGGTTGGCGATCCTAACTTCCAGAGTTTCGGGCAGGTTTTCGATCCGAAAGATGAATTGATGAACCTGAGCGATGCCCATGCGGGTTTATTGCTTGATCAGTGGAGCGACTACACAATTGATTCAGTAGGTTTTTTATATTCATACTTGCGCAATACAGATAGCACAGATAATAACATGGACGGAGTTAAAGAAGAAGTTATTGATACCGTATTTGTTGCTTACTATGCAAATGCTAATGTAGAAAAAAATTCATTTGTTCAAAGCAAAGATAAAATCGGCCTGATCAAATGGGATAATGCAAAAAGATTTCCGGCAAGCTACCTCCGTGTAGATACTTTTTTACTTGGAAACGACAGAAGCAACAGCCCTATTGATACCACCCGCCTGGAAGGAACCAGTGTTTTCAGTAAGTTTTCAAGCTTCGCTCCAAAAGCACCGATCAGCGTAACTAAAAATAACCTGGTAGGATTCACTGTTACCTTTAAATCGGGTGTGCCTGCTGTATTAGGAAATGATACACTTGGTTATGACACTGCTGTTGCTGTAGATCTGAGAGATGGTTCGCCAACTACAGCAAGACGTGCCAATATTTTTGGAACTGTTTACAGCTTTAATGAATCAACAAGCGGAAATGAGTATACTAACTTGGATGCTTACAATACACCTCAGTTTATGCCACAGTGGAGCGCATACGGACAAAATGCAAATTGGGCAGGCAGGTATGTACCAGGTTTTGGTGCATTTGTAAACGATTTATTTACTGAAACCGCTTTTTACAGCAAATCACTTAATGCATCGGTAAAAGAAAACGACCTGGTTGATATCAGCAGCATTTTCCCTAACCCGGCATCAAGCGCTGCAACTGTTAACTTCAACCTGAAAAAATCGGGTATCGTTAAAATAAGCATGTTAAATGTGATCGGGCAGGAAGTAAGCAGCATTAATGCTGGTAACCTTGTTGCAGGTAACAACAGCGTATCGTTAGATGTGAACACGTTAAGTGCAGGCGTTTACTTTGTAAACATCACAGTTGACGGAGTAAGCACAACCAAAAAGCTTACTGTTGGTCAATAATTAAAAAATTCATTCGTTGAATAAAAAAAGCATCCGTCAGCTGACGGATGCTTTTTTGTTTATATTCCCTCAAACAATTTATGTTTGCTGCAGTTATAGTGTTATGAATTCCAATCAACCTGTTACCTTTAACATACGCACGCTGGCTTACCTGGCCTTAAATGCGTTTGGTATATTCCTTATTTACCTGATGCACGAGTTTATAACCCCTTTCCTGGGTTCGGTTATATTCTTTGTATTGTTCAGGCCATTTATGGAAAAAATGGTCAATAAATGGAAGTGGAAAGAAGGCTGGAGCGCGATCCTGATCATCATTATCTCTTTCATCATCGTGCTGATTCCGATCATGGTATTCTGCTACATGGTTTACGGGCGCATTACCGATATCATAAGCAATCCCGATTCGATCATGAATGGGGTGAAGCAACTGGATGCAAAATTTATGGAATTAACCGGAAGGCAATTGTTGTCCCCCGATCTCACAACCAAAATGCAGGAGCAGGCCGGTCAGATGATCCCCTCATTCCTGGGGAAAATATTTGTGGTGGCAGGCAATATCGCCATCATGTATTTTGTGTTGTACTATATGTTAACCCAACGCAAGAAGATGATCGGGGAAGTTCATAATTACCTTCCTTTCACGGCCGAAAACAGGAAGATACTGGGTGATGAGCTGGAATCCCAAACCCTTTCCAATTCGATAGGTGTACCGTTAATTGCTGTTATACAAGGCGCTACTGCCGGGTTAGGGTATTGGATGTTCGGGGTGCAGGAGCCTGTTTTTTGGGCGGTAGTTACGGCCTTTGCATCCATACTTCCATTGGTTGGGAGTACCTTGATCTGGGCACCGGCAGGGTTGATCCTCATTGCATTGGGCGATACCTGGATGGGCGTTGGCCTGCTGATCTACGGGGGAGTGGTGGTTATTAATATCGATAATGTGGCGCGCCTGATCCTGCAAAAGAGATTTGCCGATGTTCACCCGATCATTACTGTGTTTGGTGTAATTGTAGGACTTGATCTTTTTGGCTTGCCAGGACTCATCTTCGGCCCGTTAATGCTATCTTACTTCGTTATATTCATCCGCATGTACCGTAAAATTTACCATGTAGACGCTACAGCAGCTGGAAGTTCAATAACAGAAAAACGGCATGATGATTAATTATCTGCTGTTTTGCTCTTGGTAAATTTGCTTTTAAGTTTAACAGCAGGCACCCATATTTTCGACAATAAGTATTTTACCGGATTTGATTTTTCAACGTGCCATACGGTAGTGCGTGCATCTTCCAGCTGTTTCTCATGTAAGCTAAACGCATATGCTGCAATAGAAGTCCTGTATTTGCCTTCAGGAAAACGAATAGGGTCGTATCCATGCAGCGTATAACCGCGGCTGTGCATGATCACAAACCGGTTAAACGGAACATCCACATCTGTTTTATCACCGGTATCGGCATGTTCCAGCCGCAATTCTCCACCGTATTCTTTGTGCCAGTCCTTATTTAAGTAAAGAAGGAGGTTAAGGTTACGGAACCAGGTGCTTTTTAAAGGATGATAATTAAAATCGGCATGCATATCTAAAAAGCTGCCTGCTTTTCCCTGGTGGATCCCGCCTCCGTAAAACTCCGAATCAACGAACACATCTTCGTTTGTTACATATTTCAGCCACTCTTCAAAACGTTTAGAAGTGAGGTCATCGTAAAGGTCTTTAAAAAGGCCACCCATGGTCCAGAATTTTGATTTTTCGAACTTGTTTTTGGCAAATACGTAGTCGGCACTTTGTGTTTCTATTTCAGGAATATTAGCATACAGTTCTTCTGCTTTATCTGCCTTGCAAAAATTGTCTATCGCTAAAAGACAAAATGGTTTAGCGGTTAAAAAATCATTCCTGTATTTTTCTTTATTCGCTTCTATGTAATCAAAATCTATAATGCTCATGGTTCAAAAATTATGCTTCACAAATATGGAACTTACCCTTCAATCACCCTAATGATAGTTGTCATTTTGACCAAACGTGCCAATACTAGACTAGTACGCCTTTGCAAACAATACCCGTTGCGTGCTTGGATTTCCTGTTAGCACGCACACACCATTTTCCTGTGCATTGTTTAACGGAATGCAACGTATCGTTGCTTTGGTCATTTCCTTGATCTTTAATTCCGTTTCAGTAGTGCCATCCCAATGCGCGCTTACAAAGCCTGTTTTATTATCTAATGCATCTGTAAATTCATCCCATGTATTCACAGCAAAAATATGCTGGTCGCGGTAATCCAGGGCTTTCTGGTAAATATTACTTTGTATCTGCGTCAGTAAATGTTCGATCTTATTATCAAGATCAACAGCGCTCATCACCTGCTTTTCTTTCGTATCCCTGCGCGCTACTTCCACACTTTCGTTCTGCACATCACGCGGGCCGATCGCAATGCGTACAGGTACGCCTTTCAATTCATATTCTGCAAATTTAAAGCCCGGTGTAATATGGTCCCTTTCGTCAAGTTTTACAGAAATTCCTTTTTTACGCAAAGCCTGCTGGATTTCTTTGGCCTTATCAAGCACCAATGCTTTTTCTTCTTCTTTTTTACCAAGGATAGGAACAATCACCACTTGTATGGGTGCAAGGTTGGGTGGTAAAACCAGTCCTTCGTCATCGCTGTGGCTCATGATCAGGGCACCCATTAAGCGGGTTGATACGCCCCAGGAAGTGGCCCATACAAATTCTTGTTTATTTTCTCTGGTTACGTATTTTACGTCAAATGCTTTTGCAAAGTTCTGACCTAAAAAATGAGACGTTCCCATTTGCAGGGCTTTGCCATCCTGCATCAAGCCTTCGATACAATATGTTTCAAGGGCACCTGCAAAACGTTCGTTGGCTGTTTTTATCCCTTTAATAACCGGAACAGCTAAGATGTTCTCTGCAAAATCTGCATAAACGTCAAGCATCTGTTCCGTTTCAGCAATGGCCTCTTCACTCGTTGTATGTGCGGTATGCCCTTCCTGCCATAAAAATTCGGTGGTACGTAAGAACAAACGTGTCCGCATTTCCCAACGCACCACATTGGCCCACTGATTGATCAGTATTGGCAGATCGCGGTATGATTTGATCCAATCTTTATATGTATTCCAAATAATTGTTTCAGAAGTAGGCCTTACGATCAGCTCTTCTTCAAGCTTGGCGGTTTCATCCACCACAATTTCGCCATCTTCGTTGGTTTTTAACCGATAATGTGTCACAACTGCACACTCTTTTGCAAAGCCATCCACGTGGCTGGCTTCTTTACTAAAAAATGATTTAGGAATAAATAAAGGAAAATAAGCGTTCTGGTGTCCTGTTTCTTTGAATCGTTTGTCCAGTTCTGCCTGCATTTTTTCCCAGATGGCATAGCCATAAGGTTTAATGACCATGCAGCCCTTAACGGCCGAATGCTCAGCTAAATCAGCCTGTTTCACCAGGTTGTTATACCACGCGGAGTAGTCTTCGCTTCGTTTTACCTTTTTTATATCCATTGTGTAAATGTGTTTGGAATAGTATTTGTCAAATTAGTGGAAAATAGCGGGCAAAATTATATTTTTCCATAGCATTATTCAGTATTATTATGATGTACCCTAAATTAAATATTATTCCAATTCTGTTTGTAACGCTTGTTGCATTATCATCATGCGCAACTACATCAAACAGCGCTTTCGGGCAGGCAGAAGACGATGTGTATTTCTCGAAAAAAGAATCGCACAAAAAGGCGGTATACGTACCGGAAGTTGATGTAAAGGAGATCATCAAACAAAATCCCCCGCAGTATGGTAATCCCGACCAGGATAGGCAATACAATGATAACGGGTCATCCAATTTTAATTATGATGAGTATAAGGCGCGTCAGAACTCACAATCTTCAACCGGGCAGTACGAACCTGAACAACAGGAACAATTCTTAAGCACGGTGCCATATGCAGGGCAGGAGGAAGAGGCTGCAGAAGCCAGCAGGTTAAGACAGCAATATTACGGGAACTACAATACGTATAATACTTATAACAGTTCCCCTTATAACAACGATCCGTATTACAATGGGTACGGATACAATAATTATGGATACAACAGCTGGGGCTATCCTTCAACCACGATCGGATTAGGATGGAATAGCTGGGGTGGAATGGGCCTGGGGCTTGGCTTTGGCTGGAGTACAGGTTGGGGGTATAGCTGGCCGCACTACAATCCATACTGGGGTGGAGTGTATGGATGTAACAACTGGGGATATAATAACTGGTGTTCACCATACTATGGCAATGGTTGGAATAATTGGTATGGCAACGGTTATTATGGTAATAACTGGGGGTATAATGGTTATTCAGAACGTGCTACCCCGCGTGCACAACGTCCGCGTCAATCTGCGGGTTCCAACATGCCAAGAGGGGAAAATTACCAGCCACGTGCAAACGGGGTACAAACGCAAACGCCAGCAAATGCAGATCAGCAACAACGTAACATGCCACGTTCTTCAAACCAGGGGCAATTGATAAACCGCAATGGACAACAGATCTATGTGGCTCCTGAACAGGACAGGACAATGCCACGTTCGTATGGTAGTTATAACCGATCGGTAAATGATGCGGAAAGACAACGCCAGGCTACGCCTCCTGCTGCACAACCGCAACAGCCACGTTCAGTGCCACGTACCTATAACAGGGAACAGCAACCTGCTCAGTATAACGGAAACCAGAATACGCAACCTGCTCCTTCGCAACCACAACAGCGCAGTATGCCAAGAGCAAATACACCTGCACCACAACAGCAGCAGGCACCGCAGCCGCGTAATTACTCACCGGCACCTTCAGCGCCTCAACCGTCTGCACCTTCCGGTGGAGGTGGCGGAAACAGGGGAGGCGGAGGCGGGGGCTCACGTAGCGGTTCGATGCCAAGACGCTAACATTGGTTCAATTAAGCTTTAACATCACATTTAAAATTAAATCACCCGGTAATGAACAACTATAAATTAGCCGTAATTGCATTGTTGTGCGCTTTAAAAGGAGTTGCACAAAATGAAACAGAGATACTCAGGTATTCTCAGCAATATAACCTAGGAACTGCGCGCTCTCAGGGCGCAGGCGGGGCTTTTGGAGCGGTTGGTGCTGATTACTCATCTACATTCATCAATCCTGCCGGACTTGGCTTATACCGCAGAAACGAGTTTCACCTTTCTGCCGCTGTTACCACCAACCGTGCATCTACCGATTTTTTAGGCAACACTGAAGTGGATAACCGTACGGGTTTTAATATACCAAGTTTTGGCATGGTGTTCACCAAAATGAACCAGGGTTTGGGCGGAGACGCATCCAAAGGGATCGTGGGTTATAATTTCTCTTTCGGCCATAACCGCACAAACGATTTTCAGCAGAATGTGTTCATGCAGGGTTTTAATAACCAAAGCAACATCAGCCAGTTTTATATTGAAAGGTCTAACGGCCTTACTCCCGGTCAGATCATGAACGACCCATCCTCATTTGCCAACCTGGGTTACCAGGCTTATATCACCGATACTGCGGGTAACAACACCAGTTATTATTCTCCATGGTTTGACGGGGCTAACTCTTACCGCATTATGCAGGCGCAAACGATAACAAGAAGAGGGGCAACCGATGAATATAACTTTAATGCGGCTATGAACATTGGTGATGTGGTGTACCTGGGAGCCGGATTGGTATTGAATTATGTAAGGCATGAATACACCTCTAAGTTCCATGAAAGTGACCCGAACGGTACGGTTAGCAATAGTTTGGGAACAACCTATAATTCGAGCGATCTTAACAGTTATATAAACACGAACGGCAATGGGGTAGCAGGACGGTTTGGTATTATTGTACGCCCGGTAGATGTATTAAGATTAGGGATCTCTGCACAAACCCGGATGCGCATAAACATGACCGAGCGTTACAGGTATGAAACCTATTCAAGCTTTAATTTTTCAGGGTTCGGATACAACAGTTACACGCCTGGTGAAGAATATTTCGAATACCAGGTGGTTACACCGGCCAGGTACACGGCAAGTGCCGCTTTGATGTTACCATCATTGGGTTTTCTATCGGCAGATGTGGATATGATCGATTACAGCAGCGGGCAACTTAAAGCAAGCAACTATGTGTTCACTGATGCCAATAATGCGGCTAGAAATAGCTTCCAGCAGGCTTACGCATTACGTTTAGGCGCGGAGTTTAAACTGGCAGATTATTACCGGTTACGTGGTGGTTACAGCCTGTACACCAGCCCGTATAAGAACAATATTGCAGGGGTTAGCACGGATGACCTGATCAGGCAAGGATATTCCCTGGGTTTTGGATACACTGATGGTGAATTTTTTATAGACCTGGCCGGCATCATGACTAAATACACCGATTTTAACACACCTTATGTGTTAGACAATGGGTATACACCGGTGGCGGTTACGCATAACACCATGCTTAACTTTGTTGTTACGGGCGGCATCCGTTTTTAATTTGTATCATTGAAGCTGAAAAATGAACGGCAGGCTTAAATGAAACAGCATAAATTAGGACTTGTACTTTCGGGTGGCGGTGCCAGGGGATTTGCCCACATCGGTGTGCTTAAGGCATTAAATGAAAATGGCATCTATCCCGATGCCATTTCTGCTGTTAGTGCCGGAAGTATTGTTGGCTGCCTGTATGCAGACGGGCATCAGCCCGATGAAATATTCAATATTTTCAGCAAGCTTGATATTTATAAGATACTTAAATTTTACCGGCCGGCTTTTGGCATGTTGCGGGCTGACGGATTACAGAAGGTATTGGGACAGGCATTGAAGGCAAAGAACTTTGAGGAGCTGAAAATGCCTTTGTTCGTATGTGCCACTAATTTTACAAAGGCACGCGTTACCTATTTTCACCAGGGTTCGTTGATTAATGCAGTCATGGCTTCATGCGCTATTCCAATGGTGCTTAAACCGCTTCAGCTGGATGGAGAATTCTACGTGGATGGCGGCCTGATGAACAACCTGCCTATTGAACCGCTGGAACATTCGTGTGAAGATATCATCGGGATAAATGTAAACCCGGTTACAGAAGCTACAGCTATTTCCTCGTTCAGAAATTATGCAGACAGGGTAATGCACCTGGCCCTGCGCGCCAATATCCAGAACAACATCCATAAATGCGATATTTATATTGAACCACCGGGACTGATGGATTATAACCTGTTTAAGGTTTCGGCTGCCGAGAAGATCTATGAGATCGGGTATGAACATACCATTGGGCTGATCGGCCAGATAAAAGCAGACCTTTCTTAAAAGAAAAAAGCCCCGTCCCGATAGTTACC
>JAZKGM010000355.1:4398-6576 GCA_040385895.1 Bacteroidota bacterium | reverse complement strand
AGGATGGCATGAGTTCGTGCTGTATTGCATTGATAAAAACCTGGGAGGGGTAGAAAACCTGAGCCTGATACCGGGCTGTGTGGGAGCCGCTCCCATGCAGAACATTGGCGCCTATGGCGTGGAGGTTAAGGATACTTTCGACAGCCTTGAAGCGGTGGAAATTGAAACGGGTGATGTGATCACCTTTACCAAAGACCAGTGCAACTTTGGGTACCGGGAAAGCATTTTTAAACAGGAAGCAAAGGGCAAATACATTATTGCTTCGGTTACATTTAAGCTGAACAAAAATCCGCAATTCAATACCACATACGGGGCCATTCAACAAACATTGACCGAACGCGGCATTACAGAGCTGAACGTAAAAGCGATCAGCGATGCAGTGATCCACATCAGGCAAACCAAGCTGCCCGACCCTAAAGTGCTGGGCAATGCCGGAAGCTTTTTTAAGAACCCCGAGATCGGCAACGAACAGTTCCATTCATTAAAGGAACAACATCCCGGCATAGTGGGTTACCCGGTTGGAACTGATCATACCAAAGTGGCAGCCGGCTGGCTGATCGAACAATGCGGCTGGAAAGGAAAAGTGGTGGGCAACACCGGGTCGCACAAGCAACAGGCATTGGTGCTGGTGAATTACGGCAATGCTACCGGCAACGAGATCTATGAGCTGGCCATGGCCATTCAGCAAAGCGTGAAAGACAAGTTCGGGATTACTATACTTCCGGAAGTAAATCTGGTCTAGGATAGCGCTTGTCAGGGCGAATCATCTGAATATTATCAGGACTCCTGTCAAGTCGAGCCTGTCGAGACCATAACGAATATTAAGGAAACGAAGCTTAACAACATGTCGTTTTCGACAAGCTCAAACTGACATGTTGGATTACACTTTTGTATTGAATCATTTTATTCGCTTGCTGTAACTAATTGCCAATTCTTTTATTTTGTCCCAATCTTTATCTATTAATGCTTCCTTTTTTTTTCGGCCCCACTTTTTAAGTTGAGTTTCCCATCCCATAGCTTGATTATAGTCTGTAAACTCTTGCCAGTAAACGAGTTTTACAGGACGTCTCAAAAAAGTATATGCTCTTTTGTTTACACCTTCATTATGTTCTCCCAACCTTCTGTTAATATCATTCGTAACACCAACATAATATGAATCATCAGCACATCTTACCATGTAAACATATAAGAGTTTGAACATTTTCATCAAATAAATATAAATCATCTTAAGGAAACTTCCGAAATCTTTGTCAGGTCGAGCATGGTCGAGACCCGAGAGTAAAGCAAAATGGTAAAGACTTACTTAACATGTCATTTTCGACAAGCTCAAATTGACATGTTTAATGATGTCTCTTGTAATCGACAAACTTTAACTCCGCTAAACTACATTTCGACAAGCTCAAACCTGATTCCTCTAAAACGGATATCCAAAAGCCAGGCTCAGCACCAGGTTTTCCCTGCGCCAGGCGGGGCTGCCAAAATCAATGGCATTGAAACGCCACTGCTGCCCGTCAGGAAACCAGGGCTTGCGTACGGGCATTCCAAGGTCGAGCCTTAGTACGAAGAACTGCACATCGAGCCTTAAACCAAAACCCACACCCACTGCGGTATTCTTATAAAAGTCGCTAAAGTTAAATTCGGCCCCGGGTAATTCTGCATTCGGGCTGTTCAACCAGGTATTACCGCCATCGGCAAAAAATGCACCTTTAAAGATACGGCTGAAACTAAAGCGGTATTCCACATTTGCTTCCAGTTTTATTTCTCCCCCCTGCTGCAGGTAGAAGCCACTCCGCAAACTATCGGGAGGATAATATTTACCGGGACCCAACGAGAACGAAGGGAATCCACGCACACTATATGCACCACCCGAAAAGAACTGCCTGATGTATGGCATAACGCCCGAGTTACCAAACGGCAATCCCCAGCCCGCCAGGAAACGGGTGGCTATGTATCTCCTCTCCCGCCTGTCGAACTTAAAGTACTTTCTCACGTCAACTTCCAAACGTGCAAACTGGGCATAGTTAACGCCAAAGATCTGGAAAGGCTGCCCGTTGGTCCTTGTATTGCCAATGTTCGACAAGGCCAGTAAAGAACCGGCCAGTTCTGCATTCACCCCGATGTAAAACGGGTGCTTCACTTTTGGCATCACCTGCTCGTTGTACATAAAATTATAGGTAA
>JAZKGM010000355.1:0-4388 GCA_040385895.1 Bacteroidota bacterium | reverse complement strand
ATAGGTAATGCCTTCGATGAACTGCTTTTCGAAACGCCTTCTTAAAAACAAATTATCACCTAACAAGTTCTGGAAAGCGGGCGACTCTTTATAAATATTAAAGTAGGTGAGGTTGAACACACCAAGGTCGTGGTCGAGTGCCAGGTTTGGCTTCCATTTGTACCCGTACCCGAAACGCGTAGATTGAATATTGAAATAATTTACACGGCTGGTGTAGCTGTAATCTAAGGTGAACCTGGTTTTAGGCACGAACATACTTTTGTTGTTCACCAATCCGCCAGGAAGTATAAAACGCGGTACATACAGTTCAACCTTTGGATTGAACTCGTAGGTGTACTGGCCTTTAAAAGGCCCGTTAAACTGTGTTTCGAAACTTGTGGCAATGTTAAACACCAGCAACTCTGCCCCTTTAAGCGCATTGCGGTTGCGGAAGCGCACATTTAAAGCCGGGCCTATAAAGTTGTTTGATTTTGATGCGCCCGTTATTTCCACGGCAATCGATTTTTTAGGGGATGGTGTGAGCTGGATATTTACATCAAGCACCCTTGCCTGGCTGTCGGGAACAGTAAGCTTTACATTCACAAACTTAAACACGCCCAAATCGCCCAAACGGCTTAAGGTGAGGTTATGATCGGTGCGCGAATACGGCTTTTTATCTGAAAAGAAAATGGCACGTTTAATAGGCAGCGGGCGCAGGTAATCAGTGCGCTGGTAAAAATGCACACTGTCCACAATTACTTCCTGGTATGGAATGGTATCGCCCGAAAGGGAATAGTTTGTATATACATTAACACGCCTGATGGAATAAGGAACAAGCGCGGTTTTTGGTGCGTCTTTTTTGTAATAAACAAACAGCTTAACGGTGCGTTGTCCCAATGTTGTATCCATGCGGTAGTTCAGGTAACGGTCGCCAAAAAAATAATAGCCTTTATCTTTAAGGCGGTCATCGATCCGCTTGCGTTCATCGGTAAGCCGGTCGAGGTCGTATCTTCTTTTAACACGCAGCAGGGTGCTGGCGGTGTCGAGGTAAATGGCCTGCGTGATTTCTGCAGAGCTATCTTTAGGCCATTCCACATCAGCTATCCGGTAGGGCTGAAACAGGTTGATGCTGTAAATATATGTAGCTGTTTTGCCGTTGTCTTTAAGTTGCCAGGTGGCATACGAATCGAAAAAGCCTTTGTTATATAAGGCAGCATTAATGGCTTTAACAATGCCATCCGGATTTGTTTGCGAGAGGTAAACCGGGGGCTTTCCCAGTTTTCTTTTGATCCAGCTTCCTGAATCGGCAGGTTCATCTGGCTTGCTGAATTTATACCAGATCCATAATTTCGGACGGCTGCCGAACAGCGACCCATTGGGTTCGGGGCGCATAATTTCATCTACCTTATTGGAGGCAATGTTCTTATAAGTAACCTTTTTTTCCTGGATGTACTTTATTTCGGGCTTGGTATACAGGCGCTCGTTTGCTGGCACAAATTTCCTGGCGCTGCATGCACTGAATAAAACAACCAGTAAAACGATATATGGGCCTAACCTACTCATTTGTTTGTTTATCTTTTCTCTTCTTCCTGTTCTTCTTATCTTTTCTTTTGGTGATGTCTTCATCGGTGTCCTCTTTCTTAGGCGGACTGAACAATTCTTTTAAGTTGTCATAGTCGCGGTTATACATGATCCCCACACCTGTTTTGTAAAGCATGCCATCAATCAGGCCTTCATAATTGTTTTCCCTGAATGCTTTAAACCTGTACCGGCCGTCATCGGTGATCTTATACTCCACCACCACATCACCGGTTATGTTTTGCTGCGAGGTGGTTTGAGGGGCATTGTCGTTCACATTCACGTTACCTCCAACCTGCACGCTCAACCGTTCGTTAAACAGCTGTTGCTTATAGTTAACTTCCACCTCGGTGTTTTCCTGCGTGGCGGTTGAGCCCTGGGTCCCATAATCATCATTGGACTGGATATTGAAATTAAGCTCCCCGCCTTTAATATACCTGCCGCTCAGCGCGTTTAACTGATCGGATAATACCTGGTTAACACTGTTACGTGCCACATTCGAAGTACCTGCCCCGCCTGCGGAAGCCGCATTACTAGGAGGCAGAAACTTGTTCAGGATAAGCAGCGCAAAAACCTGTTTGTTCAATTCGTTCGGATCGTTATTCACAGCGTTCAGTTTACTCTCAACCATTCCCCCGAATGCATTGCGGTCATCTTCACTCAGGTTTATTTTAAACGTCAGTTCAGGCCGCAATAATTCTCCTTTAATGATCAGGTTCACCCGGTAGTCTAATAACTTACGGTAGGTGTTGCGTTCTTCTGCACTTACATCAGCAGCAAGCAGGTCGGCTGCCGAAGTGCGCACATTATATATTGCGGTGATGTCTATTTTTGCTGCGGTAGGATCTCCCGCCCAGGTTATGCTGCTGCCATCCTGGATAAAAAATTCTTTTTTAACCACTTTCTGGAAAGATGCCCGGTAGCTTCCGCTTTTTAATGTATACGTTCCGCCAAGCGACATCTTTCCACTCTGGTCGAGGGAAAAATTAAGGATGGCATCACCGGCAACAACCAGCTTATCGCCAGAGTTCGGATCAACAATAACAGTAAAAACCGTACGCCTGTCGATCTGGATGTTCGCACTCAGGTCTATGCCCTTAAATGTGTTTCCTGCAACAGCAGTATCCAGGAACTTAAAAAATATGTTGGTATCCTTATCGATCACCTGCACAATATCAGCTCCTATGTCGGTGCTCAGGTCTCCCTGCTGAACCACATAGGTGAACGAACTGCCTTCGATCAGCTTTACACTGGCATCGATCACCGGCAGATCTTGTGTGCCACGCACCTTAATATTACTATTGATGATGATCTTGCCATAATACTCTTTATTGTTTCGCGATGTAGTGTTTAATACCGTAAAGTTCTGTGTTCGGATATCTACGTTAAATTTCATGTTGGTGAAATCCGTGGTGAGCACATCCCCGCTTAGTATCAATGGTTGTCCCGACTGGTCTTTTACCGTAAACCGGCCGAAATGTATTCCTTTTTCATCTACCGAAACCGTTTCCCTGGCAATGGTTATGCGGTTATTGATGGCCACCAGGGTCATTTCTGCATCGTTAAACCTGAGCTTGCCCTTTATATCGGGTTTTGAAGCTTTGCCGGTAACAGCAACATTGCCGCTCACATAACCTTTTGCATCACGCAACTGGGAAGGCATGAATGCTTCCAGCGCCTTTAAGGTAATGCTGTTTACATCTGCATTAAAGTTTACCATTTCATTTTCGTAATACCCTTTTACCACCACATCGTTATCATTGCCTTTTAGCTGGAGCATGGCCGTATACCGGTTTCCGGTGAGGTTATCCGCCTTAATGCTTACCTCTCCTACGGCAATCCCCTGGTAACTCAGTTCATTGATCTCGAGATCGGAAGTAAATTCGAAAGGTGATGTTCGTTTGATGTGTAATTTTCCGTTTAATGCACCGCGCACCAACGGGGTATCATTTTCGATGATCTGGGAAAGCTCCCCGATATTAAAATTAGTGAACGTTACATCCATTGGTGCACCCGGAACGGTGGTTTCCGACTGCACACCAAGCTGGTTGCCACTGTTGGCCAATACGAGGTTACGGATGTTAATCCCTCCCGGTGCAATAACGATCTTGTTATCGGCCGGAACTGTCCATATCCTGTTATCAAACACCACGCGCCCGTCTTTTATGGAAATGGTGGTTGTACCATCTTTCAGTTGAATGTCGTTGCGGATCAGCAAGCGGTCGCCACTGTCTTTTTCGATGATCCGGGTTGTGTTATCAATGGTTCCGTTTGCAATGTTTCCGCTCACTGTAGTTTGCGGAAGGTTTATTGAGCCATCCTGTACAGCGCTCACACCCACATTATATGTTAAGGAAGAAGCGTTGCTGTTTATGTTCGCGTTGAGATCGCGGATGTTGTACCCGCCATAAATGATCTGGGGTGAAGTGGCTTTTAGCTCCAGCTTCCTGTTTAACGAACTGTATGTGGTATTGATGTTTATTCCGCTGAACCTTTTAAGATCGGGCAGCAACAGATCGCTGAAAACAGGATGAGGTTTTACATCTGCAATAAATACAAAATCGCCTGAGGTGGTGTCGGGCATTTTCGAATCCCTTTCGAGGTAATAATTAAGGTGTTCTTTAATGGCAGTTCCCACTTTATCCAGGGCCAGCGACCCTTCATACCTCGCTGCAAGCACGCTGCTGTTTATTTCAAGCATGTGCTTTCCGGGATCATTCACCGTTGTTACCACCATCGAATCAAACTTATACCTGTAATTGGGACTGGCTACAATTAAGTTACCTATCCCCAGGTAGCCATCCATCACTTCAGGGTTAAAGCCTTTAAGC
>JAZKGM010000354.1:0-3374 GCA_040385895.1 Bacteroidota bacterium | reverse complement strand
TAAAACCCAACTGGGTGAAATTGCCAAAATCAGGATCAAACGTTTTAAGGATCTTCTGTGTGCCCACCTGCCTCATCCTTACATAACCGTTACCATCGCCTGTAGCTGCCCACCAGGCTATTCCGTTTCCGCCTTCATCATTAAATTTAAAGGTATAGCAACCGTATCCCAGATTAATGGTATCGCGATAAACCGTATTGGCCTGCTCGAACGCTTTATTATAATGTACTTTGCCATGCGAATCCGTGATTTTATAATTGTTCTGGGCAGGCAATGCATTTGTCCTTGTTTCCACGATGAACGAAGCAGGCATCATTGCAGGTACATCAACCTGCGAATACATGGTATTGTTCGTCATGTTTTCATCCGTAGCCCCTCCATTCACGCTGCTTATCCAAACCTTAAAGGTTTTATCACCCAGGTCTGAAGGCCAGTCTATGTAAGGAAGAAAAGCTTCTGTTTCTTCTCCGTAATTAAGGTTTCCTGCCCATTCCTGTATGCGCAAATTACCATCCCCTATCCTGAACGAGATCAATGCACGGGTCAATGGTTTCGAACCCCAGTTCCTGATCATGATACGGGCATGGTCGCATACCGGGTTTACCCTGTTGTGCCACTGGTCTTTGCTGGGTGCGATAATGTCTTCAATGGCTGCATCATTTTCGAAGCTGTTGGCTTTATAATGAAAAAGCTGCAACGATATGTTATAGCTGGCTCCGCCACTTGCGGTGAATTGCTCCATATCCATATCAATGGTGTTTGAAACACCGGCTGTTGGATTGATCCAATGATCGAGGTTACGGATCTTTTCTCCCGGACACCAGTTTGCCCTATCGTAAACCCATGTGCCAGGTTGTGCCGAAATTGCATTCGAACCGCAATCATCTTTCCAAACCAGCTGCTGTGCCACCTGTTTGTCGTTCAGCTTCAGGTAATAATTTTTTGCGCAAAACTCTGCGCAGTTCTCACTTCCTTCCATTCCGTGGCCTGTAATAAGCACGCGTGCTTTTGTTGCAACAGTTCCGGCAGGTATAGTAAATGATCTTGGTGTTAGTTTTGTTTCTATGGAGGTGGCCTGCCCGTAATCGAACCCGCCATTGTATATAATTTCGATGCCGGTAACCTCGCGGGCCGGGGTTCCTTCCACATAGATCATATCCCAGGTTGCAGTGAATCCGTATGAATATCCCTGGTATTCGATCCTGAACTCCGTTGAATCTGAAGCATTGAACAACGAAACATAATCGGTTACATCGTACACATAATCGTACTTAAAGGTTTTAGGGAATGTTTTTGCATAGGGAGAAATAAAACGCCCCAGTTCATAGTTATTCACCACTTCAAATACTTCGTAGTAAGGTGTGAACCTTTGTTTGATTAAGTTGGTTGAAGGGACCCAGGTTGAATCTGTTTTTTTTCCTGTAGAATCGAACTGGTAGCGGTAATAATTTGCAGAGAACCCGTTAATGCTGTCTGTTAGGGCCAACGGATGTGAACTGTCGTTAAACAATGTTATTTTAACAATGGCCGAAGGAAGCGAATCCGTTTTTTTGGTACTGGTGTTAAAGGTATTCACCCAGGTTGTGTCTGTTGAATAATTTACCGAATCTTTAGGGCTTCCATTTACTTTAAGATAAGGAGCCTGCTTAAGCGTTGAATCATTTTTACCGGTATGCTGGCGAACAAACAGTTTAAGGGTATAATCCCACTCACACTGGCCATTGCTTTCGCAACCCAGTGTATATTTTAACCAGATGCGCTGGTATTTTTTAGTCGCATCAGGCAGCTTGGCTTTGCCATCAAAGTTGCCATAATGGTTCATGGAAAGGGCATTAAATACACGAACAGTAGTGGTATCGCCATTTCCGGCAGATATGAACTGAACGGCTAAAAGAATTGAAAAACAAATGAGGAGTAGTCTTTTCATTGGTATTGAATATTGATACAAATAACCCGCTTTTTACTTTGCAAACCGGGCGTTACACCCTACATAAACATGTGAAAAAGGGTTTGGATTAAACAAAACAAGCTACCCTAAAGGATAGCTTGTGTGATAAAAAAATATGTCACTCTTATTAATGAGCTGCCTTCATTTTTTTGGCAGCTTCGATCAGCTTTGGCAATACTTCAAATGCATCGCCCACGATCCCGTAATCAGCAGCTTTAAAAAAAGGTGCTTCCGGATCTTTATTGATGGCTACAATAACCTTGCTGCTGCTAACACCTGCAAGGTGCTGAATAGCTCCGCTTATTCCAACGGCAATGTATAAGTTTGGCTTGATGGTGATGCCTGTTTGGCCAACATGCTCGTTATGCGGTCTCCAGTCCATGTCACTAACCGGTTTCGAACAGGCCGTTGCTGCTCCAAGGATATTGGCCAGCTCTTCGATCATGCCCCAGTTTTCAGGACCTTTCATTCCACGGCCTGCACTTACCACTACTTCAGCTTCTGTTAACGGAATTTTTCCGGTAATGCGGTTGGTTTCAAGAGGTGCTGAGATAAAGTCAGCATCACTTAACCCGCCATTGGCAGTTGTTATATTTGCTGCTTTGTTATATTCTTTAAGGGCGAAGGTATTCGGGGTTATGGCCAATACTTTTACAGGCGTTGTTAAATTAACATCTGCAAATGCTTTGCCGCTGAATACGGTTTTGCGAACCGTAAACCCATTGCCGGTTTCCGGTGAAGTGATCACACCGCTTGCAATGCCTGCTTTTAATTTTGCAGCCACACGTGCCGCTACTGTTTTACCACTGTATGTATTGCTGATCACCACCACGTTTGCATTTTCTGCCGATGCTACGTGCGCAATGGCTTTTGCAAAGGCTTCTCCTACAAACTGGTTTGTTTTATCATTTTTTACACTCACAATTTTATCCGCACCGTACCTGGCAAGCTCTGCAAGCTTGCTGTCATCAACGTTGCCAATACTCACGGCCACACACTGTGTTCCGGTTGCTTCCGCAACCTGTGCCGCATAGCTCACTGCTTCATAAGCCGATTTTTTGAAATTGCCTTCTATATTTTCTGTGTATACTAAGATCATCGTATTTAAAGTCTGTTTTAAAATAGGGTTGAAAATTATATCACTTTTGCTTCGTTGTGCAGCAGGTCAATTAATTGCTCGGCCTGTTCGGCAGGGATCAGTTTAACCCCGCTTTTTGGTGCAGGCATCTGGTAGCCTGTGGTTGCCGAAGTTTTATCGCCTCCCGCGGGCTCAACTACTTTCAACGGTTTGGTGCGTGCAGCCATAATTCCGCGCATATTAGGGATACGGGGCTCTGTTAGATCTTTTTGTGCACTTGCTACCAAAGGCAGTTTGCAGGAAAGTTTTTCCTTACCTCCGTCAATATCCCGCTCCATGGTAGCCGTT
>JAZKGM010000353.1:0-10131 GCA_040385895.1 Bacteroidota bacterium | reverse complement strand
TCTAATGAATGTTCGGATATTGTAAAATAGTGTTGGTGCATTAATAAATGACAGCCACAGATTGCACAGATTGATGAGTTGCAAGGCAACTCATTTAATCGATTAGATAATAACTGATCCAGCCGCCCTATCTGTGGCTTATCTTATCATCACGGCTCTACGATATAACCTGGATGTTTGATTACATTTGATACATGAGCAATTTTGGAGACTGCCTTAAAGCGTAAAATAAAGAACGGATAAATGATGGCCGGGTTTAATATTCCTGCGGAACTTCGAAACGACAAATTAAGACTTTCATTGCTTAAAGAAGGAGATTTTGACCTGCTCTACCAGGTTGCAGCCGATCCGCTTGTATGGGAACAACACCCTTGCAAAGACCGTTACAAAGAAGAGGTGTTCCGGCTCTTTTTTGAAGAAGCACTGCGGTCTGCTTCTGCCTATGCTATTTTTAATGCCCACACAGGTGAGCTTATTGGCAGCACCCGCTTTTATGACCTGGATAAGGAGCACGCACAGGTTGCTATCGGTTATACCTTTTTCGCAAGAAAATACTGGGGAGGCGTATATAACGGGGCTGTTAAAAGGCTGATGCTCGATCATGCCTTCCGTTTTGCAGATGAAGTGCTTTTTCATGTGGGAGCCGATAACATCCGCTCACAAAAAGCCGTGTTAAGATTAGGTGCAGAAAAAACAAAAGAATTTGAACGGGATGCCAATGGTACAAAAACTTCACATTATGAATATTGTCTTGGCAAAGAAGCATGGCTTAACCGCACAGCAGGCATAACAATTTAGCTTGTTGCATATAATTTTCGGGCCAACGCAAGATCCGCAGTGCCATCATCCGGAACAGGAAGGAAATAAACAGTTTGCCATGCCTGCGTTTTTTCAGCCTGCCTGCTCGTTGGTTTATCCCAGGGAGGATAAACCCTGATGCCCCGTTTTCCTTCTTTCTGGTTTGAAGTGATGATCCCTTTTTCAATTAACACCTGTTTAGAAAAAACAAACTGCCCGAAATGATCATCCCTTCTTGAACTGATCACCACAAAATCAAACTCATCGTTTTCACTAAATGGCTCGGTGATCCCTTCGTGGTTCCTTTTCCATATCGTAACAAACTGCCCTGTTTTAGCAGGCGTGATCCTGGAAACGCGGAACACGATTTTTTTTTCGTTCAGCTTGAATGTACATGCCCCATATTCCCGGCTTTCACTTTCTGCATTCAGCTGTGCAACAGTAAGGCCACATGGGTCATATACATTCTTTTTTATGGTGTAGAAGTTATCGTGAAGCGTTTCTTTATGAAAAGACATCGTAGTGAATGGCTGCTAAAATTTCCTGATCACGATAACACCCGCAACAATCAGCAATACGCCCAACACCCTTGGCAGGTTAATGGGGTGAGGCTCGGACACCAGGAGATTGAAATGCTCAAGGAACAAGGACAGGATCATTTGCCCTGCAACGATAAGGCCAAAGGTTAAACCCGGGCCTAATTGCGGAAATGCCAGGATAATAACCGTTACGTAAAAAGCGCCTAACAATCCCCCTGCCCATGCATAAGCGGGTGCGGTTTTTAGTCCTGTCCACGAAAAGGTTTGTTTGGTGATTATGATATATGTGATGATCGCCACAGTTCCGATAATAAAGGAGAGCAATGCTGCATGCACAGGACTTTGTGCAGCCTTTCCCAGCCTGGTGTTTAAACCTGCCTGTACAGGTAAAAAAGTTCCTGACAGGAACGCCAGGATGATCCATATTATTTTGTTCATGATATATGGTGTTAAATAAAATTACTCCTGCAAACATATCAGGATTATCGGAGAAAAGCCTTTGCTACCAACCTTAATTCATCAGGTTGAAATACCATATAAGAAAGGGCTTGCTTTCCCGCCTGAGCCGGACAGGCTATTGCACCGCAATGGCATAAAAAATCCCCTGCACAAGTTCATGTACAGGGGATTCTAAGTAATGTATAAAAATTAATATCCGAAGATCTCTTCCAGTGTTAGTTCCTGCACTTCACCATATTTACTCAGGTCTTTTATGCTGATCTTTTCTTTGCTTCCCATTATACAAAACGTATAGTAATTGTTTTTGTAATGCTGGTTGTAAAAGGCCTGCACGTCATTGTAGTTCATGCGGTCGATGCCTTCGTAGATATCTTTGTTGATGTCGTGGTGAAGGCCCAGTTTTTTGGCAGCCATTAAGCTGAAAAATACATTCTCTTTATTGGTGCGTTGTGTCTCGATCTGTTGTTTCACCGCTTCGCGTGCTGTGGTAAAATTGGCTTCTGCTTTAGGCAGGTCGGTTAACAGTTCCTGCATGGCCGGTACGGCATCATTCAGCTTATCTGCCTGGGTACCCACGTATGCGGTAATGTAATAAGGATCGCTTGCTTTTGATGGAGTGGCATACCTCGAGAACGTAGAATAAGCCAGCGCCTTGCTCTCGCGGATGGTTTGGAACACAACAGACGACATGCCACCGCCAAAGTATTCGTTAAACATAGTTACCTGCGCATAGTTGGTGGTGTCGAAAGCCTGTGGCTGGCGATTCATCAGCAATACCTCGGCCTGTACCATTTTATAATCTACAAAATACACTTTGTTCGCTTTGGTTTCATTCCTGGTAAATTGAATCGGTTTAGGATAGTCCATCATCTTTTTAGGAACCTTGTGTTCTTTCACCAATATGGTGTTCAGGTCGCCCAGCTCACGCGGGCCATAATAATAGACCGAATGCTTGTAAGAAGTAAGCTGTTTGATCATTCCAACCAGTTCTTCCGCTTTCAGCTCTTTTAATTCTTTCTCACTCAGGTTGTAGGTGGTCGGGTTATTTTTGCCATAGATCGCGTAGTTGCGCAATGCGCCCCAGAAAATACCCTGCTTGCTCAGCTTGGCATCTTTACGTTGTTTTAAAATACGCTCTACCATCTGGTTCAGTGCTTGTTGGTCGGGTTTGGCATTTGCCAGCAGGTGCTCAAACAGTTTAACCGATGCGTCAAAATTTTCATTCAGGCCGGTTAACGAAACATACACCTGGTCTTCCCCTGCATTTACATTGAAATCGCAGGCCAGTTTAAAAAATTCTTTGCTGATCTGTTCGGCATTGTATTTATCGGTTCCAAGGTATTGCAATAACTGTACGGCCAGGGGCAGCTTGATGTTATTAAGCTTGCCCATATCCAATACATAATACATGCTGAACAAGCCGTTCTCTTTGTTTTTAATGTAATAGACCGGCAATTCTTTACCGATCACACCACGTGTTACATCCTTATCAAAATCAAGGTATTTGGGTTGGATGCGTGGCGGGGTTGATGACGTGATCTTTTTAACAAAAGGGCTCACATCATCGCGGTTCACTTCAACCGGGGTGATCTGCGGCTTTTCTATTTTAACGGTTACCTTGTCTTCACCGCTGTTCTTATTGATCACCACATAATCATTGGTATAAGCAAGGTTTGCATAATCAACCAGCTGTTTTTTGGTGATCTTCGACAGGTCATCCAGCAAACGAACCTGTTCGGTCCATGGCATACCTACCACAAATGCATCCAGCATCGCATAAGCACGTCCTTCATTGTTTTCATTTCTGCGGATCAGTTCCACTTTATAGTTGCTGATAATCGCTTTAAGGTCTTCATCCTTAAAATCACCTTTCTTGATCTTTTCGATCTGTTCCAGCAAAAGTGTTTTTACTTCGTCAAGGCTTTGTCCCTGGCGGGGCTTGCCGGTTAAAAAATGAATAGAATAGTCCTTGTTGGTCCATACAGAAGATGAAGCCGATAATACCTTTTGTTGTTTAACAAGGTTCAGGTCAATAAAGCCTGCTTTTGAATTGGCCAGCAGGTAATCGATGAGGGTAACGTATTTTATTTCCTGGCTGTTGGCGCCCGGCATGCGGAAACCCATCATCATGTTCTCGGCATCAGGTCCATAAATATTAACAATGGTTGGAGCAGTACGCACCGGTTCCGGTGCAAATGTGTAAGGAGGCACGGGCTTTGCCTGCATGTACGAGAACTTATCGGCAATTAATGCAATGGTTTTGTCGGGATCAAGATCACCGGCCATAATAATAGCCATGTTGTTCGGTACATAATAGGTATTGTAATAGTTCCTGATCTTAACCAGCGAAGGGTTCTTTAAATGTTCAACCGTTCCTATGGTTGTTTGGGTTCCATACGCATGTTTGGTAAAAAGGTTTGCCATTAAGGCTTCAAATACTTTCCGGCTGTCGTTATCCAGCGCAATGTTCTTTTCTTCGTAAACAGCTTCCAGCTCGGTATGGAACAAACGAAGCACAGGTGCACGGAAGCGTTCCGCCTCAATGGTTAAAAAATTATCAACCTGGTTTTGGGGAATATCATTAACATAAACGGTTTGCTCGAGCGATGTAAATGCGTTAGTTCCGCTTGCTCCAACAGATAGCAGCATTTTATCGTATTCGTTGGCAATGGCATAGGTACTGGCCACACCGCTTACGGAATCTATCCTGTGGTAGACCTCTTTCCGTTTTTTCTCATCAGTGGTTTTATTGTACAGCTCATACAAGGCATCGATCTTATCAAGCTGCTCTTTTTCCTTTGTCCAGTTCTTGGAACCATATTGATCGGTTCCTTTAAAAAGCATGTGCTCCAGGTAATGGGCCAGGCCGGTATTGTCGGCCGGGTCGTTCTTGCTGCCTGCTTTGGTGGCGATGTATGTTTGTATCCTGGGTTCGGCTTTATTCACCGAAAGCATTACCGTTAACCCGTTGGGTAAAGTATAAACACGAACCCCCAAAGGGTCGTTTGCCACTGTTTTATAGGTGAACCTGCCATCGGGCGATTTGTGCTCCACCCAGTTGTAGGAAGTTTGTGCAATAGCTGCCGAAGCTAAAAACAAGAATAAGATACCAGCTAGTTTTCTCATGAAATTAAATTATGTAAAGGGCGCAAAGCAACAAAAATATACCTTAAATCCAATGCGTTAAAACAATAAAGGCAACCCGTCAGGATTGCCTTCATTATTTTCAGGATAAGCGGTAATTATTGACCGATCAGGATCCTTTTCTGCATTTTTTGCCCATTGGCCTGTTGTAATGTCAAAATGTATACTCCGTTTGATAATGTGCTAACATTCAGAGGCGTGTTATTACTCACTTCTTGTGTAAGCAGTAGCCTGCCCTGGATATCGAAAAGTTGTGCAGAATAATTGCCTGCACCTTTTACATCAATATGTAGTACATCTTTTGCCGGAACCGGGTAAATGCTGAACTGTTCAGGATCAATGCTTTTTAATCCCGAAACAGGGTTTATAATATCTGTCCGGGTTTCTACAAAAATGCTGTCCTTTCCATCATCAGTTATTGAATAAGTTAAAATGCGGTCTATTCCTCCATCTGTTCCATTTGTGACCTTAAAACCAGCGCTGAATTCAAAGTTCATGGTTTGCATATTTATTGTATGAGTGGCAATACTATCGATCTTTCCATTATTGTATGTGTATTCTCTAAGCATAATAGGAACAAGCGCATCACCTGATATCATGTAAAGGCTGTCTGTTGCTCTTTCAGGACCAGAATAAACTATTGAACGTAAACCCGCGAATGTCCAGTCGCTTCCATCGTATTCATAAACATGGAAACCGGTGAAGTTTCCAGAACCATTGTATTTCATTTCGATCCTTGTTGACTCTTCATACGCTGAGGTTGTACTGTTATAGTCTTCGAGCACCCACAGGGTATCTTTTTCATTCTGGTCGAAATACCCTGTCATCCTTTCAGAATTTACCCAGGTGCCCTGGTCATTCATTTCAATAAGAGCTACATAAGTGTTGCCGGTTTTTGAACCGGTGCTCCTTATTTCATCTTCAATCGGGTTGGCCGGATCAACATTTGAATAACCAGTTGACGTGATGGTATTGTTAGACCGGCCTATATTGAGGTTAAACCAGGTAGCAAAACTGTTTCCGTTAACAGCCGGGGTTAATACCTTAAGCTGGGTGAAGCCGCTTCTTAAACCCGGAAAGTCTTTCTGAAAGATGTGGATGTCGATCGGGGTTTGCACATCCGAAGGTTTGATCTGCGCAAACAAACCGGATGCGGAAAGTAAAGCGGCAAACAGGAGATTTGTTTTCATGTGTATAAAAGTTTAGTAGTGATTTTACGGGTAAGCAGTGTTCATTTGTATGCCTGCCAGGAGTAAAAGTGGTTTCTCAGGCTGATAATGGTTATTAACGATTGCGAATAAGGTCTTTTCAACCAGCTTTTACAAATCTTTTTTTGCCGCTCATGTCTTTTATTATTTCAACGGTACCATCAGCAAGAAATATGGCTGCCGTTTCATCAGCAAGCAAAGGGTTTATTTCAAGCCATATTGTTCCGCCTTCTTTTAAATGCTTCTTGCTGATCTGGTGAATGGCGGTATAAAATTTCAGCGGGTCGCCCGGGGCAAACAATGCAACATGAGGTTCATAAGTGGTTACATGGCCTTCCATTTGTGCGGCCTCTTCTTCGGCTATATAAGGAGGGTTGCTGATGATGAGATCGAACGGTGCATACTGTTGTAGCAGTTCCGGGTTCAGCATATCATCCTTAAAAAATGTTACTTCCACTTTATTGATCCGGGCATTGTGTTTTGCGGTTTCCAGCGCCTGTTCCATCACATCTAAAGCATACATGTTGGCTCCGGGTATGTTCTTTTTTATTGCAACCGGAATGCAGCCGCTTCCTGTGCCAAGGTCGAGGACCTTAGGATGGGTGATGTGCTGTTGCCTGCAATGAGCTACGAGCAGCTCCACCAGTTCTTCTGTTTCGGGGCGTGGAATTAATACCTGCCTGTTCACTTCAAATTTCATCCCGCAGAACCAGGTAAAGCCCAATACGTATTGAACGGGTTCGTGGGTTAATAATTTGGCCAGCACCGCATCAAAATAACCCACATCTGCAGGATCCAGGTTCTTGTCGATTATGTTCAACTGGTTAAACTTGATCATCAGCAACTCGCTGGTTACATAATTGGTGATGGCGTTGGCTTCGCTTTTGTCATAAATAGCGG
Organism: Bacteroidota bacterium; assembly: GCA_040385895.1. Lineage (GTDB taxonomy): Bacteria > Bacteroidota > Bacteroidia > UKL13-3 > UKL13-3 > UBA6183. Next base: position 3,083 of record JAZKGM010000353.1, on the reverse strand, counting down.
TAAGCTTTTTAGCAAAGGATAAGAAATACGATTGGGCTGATAACATAATTTGAGCGTGCAAAATACAAAAACCTTACTTTCGCAGCATGCAACAGCATCAAATATATATGCAGCGTGCTATTGACCTTGCGCAGCTTGGTGCAGGCCATGTTTCGCCAAACCCGATGGTGGGTGCTGTTATTGTGCATAACGACAGAATTATTGGCGAAGGCTGGCATAAAAAGTATGGCGAAGCCCATGCAGAAATTAATGCATTGAACAGCGTTACTGATAAGGACTTATTAGCGGAAAGCACATTATATGTAACCCTTGAGCCATGCAGCCATTATGGTAAAACACCTCCCTGCGCAAATGCCATAATAGAAAGCGGGATAAAAAAGGTGGTGGTGGGAATGACAGACCCAAACCCATTGGTGAGCGGGCATGGCATCGGGTTGCTGAAACAGAACGGCATTGAAGTGATCGAACAGGTGCTGCAGGAGCAATGCATGGAACTGAACAAACGCTTTATTGTTTATATGATTAAAAAGCGGCCTTATGTGATTTTAAAATGGGCCCAAACGTCAAACGGGTTTATAGCCCCCGATATAAATGAGCTGGGTGAAGCAGAATTTGAAAAGCAGCGCCACATTACCGGTTTAATTGCGCAGAAGCTTACACATAAATGGCGCACTATCGAAGATGCATTAATGGTTGGCACAAATACCATTACAGCCGATAACCCAAAGCTGAATGCAAGGGCCTGGGAAGGAGATGCGCCTGTTCGTGTGGTACTCGACCTGAACAAGCGCCTGCCGGAACACTTGAACGTGTTTGATGATTCACAAAGAACGATCGTGTTCGTTTATGCAGAAAACATCCCGGCAAATCCCTATCAGCAAACACAATTTATGGGCATTGACCCGCACGCACCATTAACGCCACAGGTTCTTGAGCAATTGTACCTGCAAAACATCCAGTCTGTGATTGTGGAAGGCGGAACCCGGCTGCTGCAAACTTTTATTGATGCACAGCTTTGGGACGAAGCACAGGTACTTGTTTCACCCAAACGATTTAATACAGGTGTGGAAGCACCAAAGATCGGGGGAAGACTTGTTGCGTCCACCTCTTTAAACCACAACATCATTAGCATTATAACCCCCCAATGATCTATTTATTGTTAAGCATTCTTACTTCGGTAATTGTTGTTTGTTACTTTAAGCTGTTTGATAAATACAATGTAAATACCCTGCAAGCCATCGTGGTGAATTATTTAACCTGCGTGGTAATGGGAAATCTGTTGGCAGATAAACCCGGGATCACAACACAATTCTGGGTAGAGGGCTGGTTTCCTTTTACACTGATCCTGGGCTTCTTATTCATCAGTGTATTTTACAGCATTGCACAAAGCGCACAAAAAATGGGTGTTTCCATCACCATGGTGGCAGGAAAGCTTAGCGTGGCCCTACCTGTTTTATTTGCTATCTTTTTAGACCACGAACCTTTTGGCTTAATTAAATTATCGGGGATCATCCTTTCTATGCTTGCCGTATATTTTATCAGTAAAACAGGGGAGAACAGCCCGAACAAAAAGCTTTGGTACCTGCCGCTGTATATCTTTATAGGAAGTGGTTTTATTGATGCCATTTTAAACTACCTCGATAAGCAATACATTCCCCCGTTCGATACGAACCACATCTTAAGCTTTGTGTTTTTAACAGCCTTTACCCTGGGAAGTATCTTGCTGATCTACCAATACAGGAAAGGTGAGCGCATTACGCTTAAGAATATTCTATGGGGCATTGCGCTTGGTATTCCCAATTACATGTGCATGTTTTTTTTGCTTAAAATGCTGGATGCCTTTCCCCATGCCAGCGTCATCCTGCCTATCAACAATATTGGTGTGGTTATGCTCACCACACTTGCCGGGCTTTCCCTGTTTAAAGAAAAACTCAGTAATATTAACTGGCTTGGCCTTGGCCTTGCCATCCTTTCCATCATTATTTTATCATACAGCTAAGGTGTTATTTTCCGATTCCTATAAAACCATTTCGGAAGCAAGCCAGGCTGAGTTCAAAGACAAAGGCAGCCGCTTTATCGGGTATGCATTCCCTGTTGTTAACGAAGCCGGGGTTAAAGACATTATTCAAAAGCTAAAAAGAGAACATTACGCAGCAGCGCACCATTGTTATGCTTTTGTGTTGGGTGCTGCTCAGCAGGTACAAAAAAGCAATGACGACAGGGAGCCGAACAACACTGCCGGGAAACCCATATTGCGTGCCATCTTGTCGAAGGAGCTTACCAATACCCTGGTGGTGGTGGTGCGTTATTTTGGCGGAAAGCTGTTGGGAGTTCCCGGGCTGATACATGCGTATGGGGAAGCTGCAGTTTTGGCACTGAACACAGCTGAAATTACAGAGAAGATCATTAGCGAACGGTACAGGATTGAAGGAAGCTTTGAAGATGAGAACGAAGTGTACAGGATCTATAAGAACTTTGGGTTAAAGATAATTGAACACACATACAACCTAAGCCGCTTTACGAGTGTCTTCGAGGTACGAAAGCTGAAAGCAGATGAGGTTTTAGCAGCAATAAAGGATAAGCGCTTATTTAATATTACTTTCGTTGAAGAAGCTTAAATTACACCCGATGAACCAGACTTTATTTTTGTTCCTTTTTGTGGCTTTGGGCCGGCTGGCTGTGGCTCAGGATGCTGATGTCACCAACAGGTTGAACCAGCAGCCGTCTGTATCAGCTTTACTTGCGTCAGCGCCCGGTGCATTTAAAGCCACCACTGATCAACCTTCTTTTAACGTTACCGGGTTTGAGACCTGTGAGCTGGTTCTGAAAAACCAGTATAAAAGCCTGCTTGGAACCCACTACTTCTACCAGCAGGTTTACCGTGACATTCCTGTTTACGGTTCGTATGTAAAGGTAAATACAAACACCAATGGCGATGTGGTTTCTTCTTTTCACACATTGGTTAATATCAATGATTATGAAGTACCACCGCTCACTTCAACCCCGGTAGATTATTGGGTAGTTGGTCAGGGTAAGCTTATTCCTTCTTTAAGTGAAAGCAAGGACCACCATTTTACATTAAA
>JAZKGM010000352.1:9741-19135 GCA_040385895.1 Bacteroidota bacterium | reverse complement strand
TTTACAAAACAGGTTGCTTAACAGTACAGTAATTATTGCTTCATGATCATGATGGTTTTAACTTCATTCTCTGAAAAATATACCTGTACATAATAGATCCCGTTCTTTAATTCGGAAGTGATCAATTCATTATTGGTAAGCGTGGTGGTATGCATCACACGTTTTCCGCTCATGTCATACACCGCTACTTTTGTAATGGGTTTGCTTGTGGTGAAACGGATGAAATTACTGCATAAAGTTGGATGAGCAGTAAGCCTAAGCGGGAACTGGTCCCTGATCTCGGCAACATCGGTACTGAAACCTGGCGCACCCGGGTCAACATCAGGAGGTGGCGGTGGCGAACCCATGTGGTCGCAAAAAATGGAGCAGGATGTTTGTTCCATTACAGTTGGATAGATCGTTGCAGGCGGGGTGCCGGAAAAGCCTGAAATTCTGCGGTTGGAGGTATTATAATCGGGCATTGGCGCATTAGGGCAAGACAGGTCAGCACCTTCCCAGCTATCTGCCCGCCAAGTCATGAGTGTTTCCCCGTTGCTCGCGGTAACGATCTCGAACTTATATTTTACTTTACAACAGGCATCATTGCAAGGCAGCGTTTGCCAGATGGTGGATTCCGGGCTGATCCAAACGGTATCCGTACCGGGCGCATCGCCACGGCTTTGCAGCATGTACACTTTTTCAGGGAATTCAACCCGCACCATCGAATTACAGCTGCCTTCATATATCACATCAATATCGGTGGTTAAACCCAGGCTGGCCACTGCCGCGCTGATCCCGTTCTGCAGCTGGGCGAGGATATCGGCAGCGGATAGAGGATCTGGTAAACCACAAATCGAAGCTATTGATCCTCCGCAAACATTCAAGTAATGAAATCGATCATCTACCAAAACTACCCCGTTAACGAGTAGTTGGTCGTTTGCCCCTGGGCAGGAAACCACCCGGTAGGTCACGATCACAAAAAGAGCAGGTGCTTCCTCATTGACATGAGCGGAGTCGCACCAAGCAGGTATAGGCTGTGACTTGCAAATTACATGCATATAGGTGTACTGTGGAGAAACCGTGTGCTGGCAGGGCCCGCATAAGGGTTGAGCATCAGAGAGCAATGCTGTGGCAAACATAGCCAGCAGCGAAAAGAGTAGCTTTTTCATGATTCTTTCATTTGTTTTTATTTCATAAAAGGCCTGGACTGGCTTTATTACAGCAGGCAGGGCTGTAAGTATTTCGTGCAAAACGTGTGGCGAATACGGCTACCTGGTTTACCCCGTTCATCCCGAACAGAATAAACACCAATAATAAACTTTATTTTACTTTTAATATTATTTTGTATCTTTATAATACCAAATAAAGACTATAAAGCCTATCTAAAAAGAACATACATGTTCCTTTTATTGGTAAGGGCCATGAGTTTCTTGCCTTGGTGCAAAAAGTGAAGGACGAAAAATTTCTATCGCAGCTGGGAAGCCGCGTTCGTTCTGTAAGAGAGGCGAACGGGCTTACACAATTAGACCTGGGTCTGTTGTGTAATAACCATGCGGAACAGATAGGAAGAATAGAGCGGGGACAGCACAACGTAACCATCTGCTCGCTGCTGCACATAGCCAGGGCATTAAAAGTACCGCTGCGGGATTTGCTGGATTTTTAAACTACTCAAACAAGGGGCTTTCGGGCCTCTCCGATCATACCATGAAAGCGCCTATATTCACCATACTTTTTATCCTGCTTCTGCCTGCACTTTATGCCCAGGTGATCAGCAAAGGCATTGTTTACGGTCAAATCGGTTGGCAACATGCCTTTCAATCATACACAGACCATGCAGGCAACCGATACAGCAGCCTGCGACTGGCCTTCGATAGTGGTGATCCTGATGTTATTATTGACAGTGCCGGGCTCCCGGTTACCATCAGGCCTCTTTCTGGTTATTCATACCCCACAAATGTGATCCTGAAATATGATTCCAATGGCATTTACCAGTACCACCTGCGTTTTGGCAGTAATACTCTTGCAGAGTATGTGCGGCAGCCAAAGCTGTGTTTTGACGCGCAGGATAATATTTACGTATATTTCTCTATATACAAGCAGGACAGTGTAGACTTGTTCCATGCCAGCGGAGAACTATTTAAGTGCATCTTCCCGGCAACGGCAGACTCTACACCTGCGGGTAATGGTTATTATTCCCCATATTTTTCGGTACTGGCTAAGCTCAATGCAGAGGGCCAATACCAGTGGGCCACCGCCATTGAAAACACATCACCCTTTCATTATATCCAAGCGCATATTGAGCTTGGAGACAGGAGCCAGCGCTCTTTTGTCAACCGGAACAATGAGGTGACCATTCAGTATGACAATGCATGGTTCGGGCATACCCATTCCAACGATACGCTTGTGGTGACCAGCACCCTGGGACAGCAACACATCGTCACCGTATCATCTCGCGATGTGCTGTTCACCTTTTCTCCCGCAGGCGCCCTGTTGAAACATAAGGAACCTTTTAAGGACCGGCTTAGCCGGGTATTACCTGATACCGCCCCCCAGGGCTATTACCGCAGCGTAACGGATGGCATAAACACCTATGCCGTTTACCGCTTCCATGTGAGCGAACCGGACACATTCCGATGCGGCACGCCTGTTCCCCTCCTGCCCGGGCTCAATTATATCCTGTTTAAAATCAATGCACAGGATGAGGTGGTGTGGGCCAGGTGCCTGGGAGTGGACCAATACACCAATCCCGAGCATGAGTTTCACCTGGATTACAGCCCGCAGCGCAGGCAGCTTGTTGTGGGCTTTGCTTACGGACCGGGTGTATTTAACTTCACCCACAACCCGGCATTGAACGGGCCCGCATTGTACACCGATATATATGTGTCTACTTATGATACTTCGGGTGCGCTGTTATGGGAAAAACCCTACGGGGGCACCTCGCACGAAACCATGCAATCGCTCAGCTATAACCATAAAACCAACCAACTTACCCTGGTAGGCACCACCCAAAGCGATGATTTTGTGCTTGGTAAATATGTACTGCGGGCCAACAGCGGTGCGGGCAACAAGATCTATGTTGCAGTGATCGACAGTACAAACGAAGTGTACAGTGCACAGCTCATCAATTCCCTTTCTGCAAACATGCTCCCGACTGACATTGGCTACCCGGTTACCGACCATAAAGGGCGCACCTACATCAGCGGCTGGTTCTTCGACAGCATCCAACTGGCCTGTAATACCATTTTAAAGGCCACCCATTGGATAGACCGGTACAACCGTGAAACACCTGATGGATTTGTGCTGCTCATGGAGCCTCATACGTTGGTAGATACGGCTGTTTGCCGCGCCATGGCATCGCCCAGCGCGAGGTATGTGTGGGACAGCGCTGCGGTGTATTTTGATACCATACCCGATGCTGCGGGATGCGACAGCGTGCTGCTGTTCAGGCTCAAAATATTGAACAGCAAAAGCAGCATCGACACGGCTGTGTGCAGGCAGTTCACCAGCTTAAGCAGGCGGTATGTGTGGGACAGCACAGGCACTTACGCAGACACCATTCCGAACGTGTTTGGCTGCGACAGCGTGGTGACAATAAAACTGCGCATACTCCAAACCGAAAGCAGCATCGACAGCACGGTAAAGGTAAGTATGGCTTCGCTGAGCGGAAAGTATGTGTGGGACAGCAGCGCAACGTACAGGGACACCATTGCGAATGCAAAAGGATGTGACAGTGTGGTCACCGTACGGTTAACCGTATTGCAAACCGCAAGCGAACTCGACACGGCAGTGTGCAGGGAACTCAGATCACCCAGCGGAAAATATACGTATGCCCTGCCGGGTATCTACAGCGATACAGTGATGAATAGTTTGGGAGGCGACAGCATCATCACCATCAAGGTGAAGATCTTGCAAAGCAGCAGCACGCTGGATACGCTTTCGTGTGTTCCATACACAAGCCCTGGCGCCACATTCACCTGCACGGTGAGCGGTACTTATTATGATACGATTCCGAATGCAGCAGGCTGCGACAGCGTGATCAGGATCAACTATACCCGTTCTTCCATCAACAACAGCTTCACCAAATACACCTGCCTCAGCTATGTTTCGCCCAGCGGAAAGTATACCTACAGTGTTTCCGGGGTTTATAAGGATACCCTCACGACCCCTGCCGGCTGCGACAGCATCATTACCATTAAGCTTGTGGTGATCCCGCTTGAGATCACCGTTTCAAAATCGAATGACATTGATTGCGTGATGCCGCATGCACAATTGCTGGTTACGGGCGGAAACACTTACCTGTGGCGTCCATCGGCAGGCATTTCTGATGCAACGGTTAATAACCCTCTTGCAAAACCCGATACCACAACACTGTATCGCATCGAAGTAAAAGATTCCCTGGGTTGTGCAGCCACGGATAGCATACGGGTGCTGGTAACAAAACAACCGGATGTAAAGAAGCTTGCCAATGTGTTCACCCCCAACAATGACGGAATAAATGATTGCCTGCACCTGGATGTTGCCGCAACACTTCATACCGTTGACATGATCATTTTTAACCGCTGGGGCACTGTGGTGTTCAGGTCCGATGATCCCGGTGACTGCTGGAACGGAAAGGATGCTTCGGGCAATGAGCTGCATACAGGGGTCTATTTTTTTGTGTTAAAAGGAACAAGCTCCTGCCGGGAGGAAATTGAACAGCACGGAACGGTTACGCTGATCCGGTAAAAAAGGCACTTAACAGCTGGTAAAGTTTGTTTACAAAAAGTTTAAATACGAATTCATTATCCGTATTATGTTTGCTGCCTGAAAAAGAAATTACACGACTATATGTTCAAATCAATCACCGGCTGTTTAGCACTTATTTGTATCACCCTTACTTCTTCTGCACAGCAAAAGCTTTTTATCTCTTTTTATAACCAGGAAAACCTTTTCGACACCATAGATGATCCCCATAAAAACGACAACGAGTTTTTACCAGATTCGAAAAAACAATGGAACACGGAGCGGTACATGAACAAGATCAATAACATGTCGAAGGTGATCGCTTCCATGAATGAAGGAACGGCACCGGATGTGATCGGAATGTGTGAAGTGGAGAACGACAAGGTGTTGCGTGATGTGACGGGAAACGCGCAATTATCTAAAGCAAAATACCGGTTCGTGCACTTCGAAGGCCCGGATGAAAGAAGCATTGATAATGCACTGATCTTTAAACAAAGTTCATTTAAGCTGGTGGATAGCAAAAGCTTCGTGGTGGCATCACCTGATTTTCCAACCCTTAAAACGCGCGATATTTTATTTGTGAGGCTGGAAGCAAAAAACAAATCGCAGATCGTTTTTATGGTGAATCATTTTCCATCGCGCATTGGCGGTGAAGAAGCCAGTGAGCCTAAACGTTTTTTAGCAGCAAAAACATTACGCGCCATCGTGGATAGTTTATATAAACAAAACGCATCTGAAAACATCGTGATCATGGGTGATTTTAACGATGAACCCACCAATAAAAGCATGGACAGCGTGCTGCGTGCAAAAGCAAGTGAGTATGACCTGAACAACGGGAACTTATTCAATGCCATGTATGAAATGAAACAAAACAGTGAAGGTTCTCATTACTACAGGGGACATTTCAGCATGCTCGACCAGATCGTTTTAAGCAGCAGCATCACCAACTGTACCGGCAAGGTTTGTTTTAAAAAAGGTTCGGCTACCATTTACAAACAACCCTGGATGGTGGAAGCGGAAGGAAAATACAAAGGTTCTCCCCTGCGCACGTTTGTGGGCGACAAATACATGAACGGGTTCAGTGATCACCTGCCCGTTTACCTTACTGTTGAGTTGAAAAAGAAGTAAGCCATCAGCTGAATGCGGTTCTTATTCCTGGTGCTTATCCATGTTGTTTTATCAACGCATATTTTCGCGCAGCAGTTCGAGATCGGGAAAGCCAACGACCATGGAAATGTATTGACAGCAGATACGGTACTGCTCATCAAAGCCATTACACGTACTTTAAACGATGGCACTGTTGTGAGCCGTTTAAGGATCGAATCGAAAAATTCGTACCATTACCTGGTGATGGAGGGAGCGAATAAAACCATGAAAAAGATCGCGGCATTCACCCTGTCATACCACATCAGCAAGCGCACTTATTTTGCAGAAAAGGGACTTGGGTACTTTACCTGCACCAATGCAGCCTGCGCAGATTGCAGCCTGTTTACCGAACAGGGGAAAATTAACGGCTGCAACTGCAAAGAGAAAGCAACGGTAAGCAATCAATGTAATTTTACGCGGGTGGAGCAAAGCCTGTTCTACATGAACATTATACGGGCAAAATACCTGATGAACAGCAAAAGGCCTGCACCTCACACAAACTGATCGAGGATATGCTGAAGGTGCTCCAGGGTATCGGCTTCGGCAGCGGTTTTGTCTTTGCGCCAGCGCAGGATGCGCGGGAAACGCACGGCAATGCCCGATTTATGCCGCGGTGATTTGTTAATGCCTTCGAACCCGATCTCAAAGACCAGCTCCGGGGTAACGGTTCGTACCGGTCCGAATTTTTCGATGGTATTGCGCTTAATAAAATGATCAACCTGGCGTATTTCGGCATCCGTTAGCCCCGAATATGCTTTGGCAAACGGAACCAGCTTTTGATCGGCATCCCAAACGGCAAACGTATAATCGGTAAATAATTCTGCCCTGCGCCCATGGCCTTTCTGGGCATAAACCAAAACAGCATCCACGCTCAGCGGATCAACTTTCCATTTCCACCAGTCGCCTTTTTTGCGGCCTACATTATAGGTGCTGCTTTTCCTTTTGATCATAAAACCTTCGGCATTGCGGTGCCTCGAAGTCCCATGAAGCGCTTTTAATTCATCCCAATGTTCAAACACAATTAAAGGCGACAAAGCGATCACACTTTTCAGATCAAGGCTGTTAATTAGCTCTTCAAGCCGGGTGCGCCTCTCCTGCTCCGGCTGTTCACGGATGTCTTCCCCGTTCAGCTCCAGCAGGTCGTATGCAATAAAAGCAACCGGCACATCGGCCAGGATCTTTTTAGTAAGGTTCTTTCTTCCTATGCGTGTTTGAAGCATATTGAACGGCAAGGGCTTTTCATCTTTATAGCCCACTATTTCACCATCCAGCACTGTACCTTCCGGTAACACTGTTTTCAGGATATGCAGCTCGGGAAATTTATCAGTGGCCAGGTCTTCGCCCCTCGTCCATATAAATAATTCTCCATTACGATGAATGATCTGCGAGCGGATGCCATCCCATTTCCATTCCACGAACCAGTCTTTTTCATCGCCCAGTGATGACACATCGCCTTCCACGGCATAAGCCAGGTAAAAAGGGTAAGGCTTTGATGCATCATCATTTTTATCTTCACTGAACAGGAGCTGATTAAACGAAGGGCAACCACATTGGCATGGATCTCGTAAAGCTCCGAAAGTGCACGTACCACCAGGGTTTGCGAAACACCTATGCGAAAGCTTCCCATCAATAATTTATTGAACACGAACTTCTCATGCCGGCCTAATTGTTTCCATGCACCGGTGATGTATTCCCTTTTTTCTTCATCGTTCAATGCTGGAAGCCTGTTGAGGTAATCAAACCATTCGGCCAGTGTTTTTTCCGAAAAAACCGTTTCAGCTTGCGGCAGTACCAGCGAGATCATCTCACCCAGGTCGCCCACGCTGTTATAACATTCGTTAAACAACCATTCGGGGATACCTGCCTCTTCGCAGGCCCATGTACGAACCTGTGTACTGCTCACTTTGAACGAAGGCCTGCGACCGCTGAACAAAGCCAGCGCCCAGATCTTATCGGCTTCACCGGCCTGCTTAAAATAATTTTTCAGCAGGTCGATCTTTGCATTGGTCTTATTGGTGCGGTCCAGGTCGAGGAACAATTCAGCAAACAACTTCATGCATCGCCCCCTTCCATGGTATTGGTTGAATTATTTTCTTCTGCACCCGTGTCCTGCACTTCGGTTTCGTCTTCCCTGCCATACATGGTTTGCACTTCACCCGCTTCTATCCCGTTCTCGTTGAGCCACCTGGAAAACACACTGGTGTAACCATGTGTTACGTATACTTTTTCGGCCTGTGTGGCTTTCACGGCTTCATTCAAACCGGGCCAGTCGGCATGATCACTTAACACAAAGCCCCTGTCTAATGCCCTGCGGTTCTTTGCGCCACGCACGGCCATCCACCCCGAACAATAACCAAGCTCGTAAGGGTTGAACTTTTTGATCCACGGGCTGCTGTCTACAGAAGGCGGGGCAAGCACCAGGCTTCCTGCAAATAATTTTTTATCGGTATCTTTCGTGATCAGCGTAAGCTCGGGCAGATCAAAGCCTGCAAGCCTCAGCTTTTCGTTTAACCCGTATACTGCCCCATGCGCAAATATTTTTTCTCCCCGGCCGATCACGCCTTTTATAATGCGTTGCATTTTACCCAGCGAGTACCCCATCAGCACACTGGTTTTACCCCGGGCTGCATTTTTAGCCCGCCACTCATTCACCTGGTTAAAAATAAGCTGCTGCGGCTCCCATTTATAAACAGGCAGCCCAAACGTGGATTCGGTGATGAACACATTACACTTTATGGCTTCGAAAGGCTGGCAAAAACCATCGTTTTCCAGCTTATAATCTCCGCTGGCCACCCACACTTCGTTGTTATACTCAACCCTTACCTGTGCCGAACCAATAATATGCCCGGCCGGGTGAAGCGAAAACTTTACCCCGTTGATGGTGAACGATTCACCATATTCAACCGTTTGCAGGTTGATGTCCTCGCCCAGCCGCATACGAAGGATCACTTCACTGTCTTTATGCGACAGGTAGTTCTTACTCCCCCACTTTGCATGGTCGCTGTGTGCATGGGTAATAATGGCACGGTCTACCGGTATCCAGGGGTCGATGTGAACATCGGCCCGGGAACAGTAAATGCTTTTTCCGGTAAACTGTAAAAGTGGCTCAGCCATTATGGTAATTGAATAACAGGAGTAGAACTGAAAAAGCAGGGCTTTTGTTTTAGGAAGGTATCACGAAAAATAAAACCCAATGGCTCTATAAAAATGTTTAGCCACAGATAAGAGGTTTTAACAAACGAAGCATTGCAAGACAACGCTTATCTGTGCAATCTGTACCAAGATGCCTGGGTGGATTAAATCACAAAGCATCAAAGGGGTAAAAGGCATCCTCAATGTGTTCGATCTCGAACTTCTCTCCTTTTACCACGGCAACAATATCAAAACGCACCGGGAATGTGATGTTGTTTTCTTCCAGGTAATTTTCGGCTGCAATGCGGATGTTCCTTTGTTTGGCTTTACCAACGGCTTGTTCAGGATAAGCCATCTGGTCGCTGGTGCGTGTTTTCACCTCCACAAAGGCCAGCACTTTCCCTTCCCGGCACAC
>JAZKGM010000352.1:6200-9731 GCA_040385895.1 Bacteroidota bacterium | reverse complement strand
TTCTTTAAATTCACAGATCGCATCAATTTCAACCCGGCCGAACTTATAGTTTCGCGTAAGTAAAGTATATCCTTTTTTAACCAGGTAATTAGCGGCAATGTCTTCACCAAGCTGCCCGAATTGTTTGTTGTGAAGGGTCATGTTATTCTAATAAAGCGTGCAGCACTTATTTCCAATTACAAGTACCCCGACAATGGCAGCAGCAATAGAAGCCAGCAGTACTGCACCTGCCGCTACATCCTTAATAAGGCCCGCTGTTTTATTGTATTCGGGCGAAACCAGGTCGACCAGTTTTTCAATGGCGGTGTTAAACAGTTCCGCCACAAACACCATGGCGATACAGATAATGATGATGCTCCATTCTATGGTGTTGAGCTTTAGCCAAAACCCCAGGGCAGTAACAGCAGCAGCAGCCAGCAAATGGAATTGCAGGTGCTTTTCGCTTTTAAAAGCGCTTATTACTCCTTTTATGGCATACCCAAAACTTTTTACCTCGCGTTTCAGCATATCTATTCCACGGCAATTTTTTGTACCGAAACTTCACTTCCTGAACTTAACCGTACGAAGTATAACCCTTTCGAAAGGCCGCTTAAGTCGAAGGTTTCGCTTGTTGTTATTTCTTTCTCAGCGATCAGCTTACCGGTAAGGTCCATTAATTTCGCCTGTATATTTTTTGCAGATGAGTTGCTGATGTGCAACGCATCTTTTGCCGGATTGGGATATAAGGTTACAAACTGACCGAGGCTTTCGTTCTTTACACCCACATTGGTATAAATATACAGCGTGTACTTGTTATTGCTGTCGTTTTGCGTAGCCGGAATATCAACAAAGCCTTTTATGGTGGCGTAGGTGGTGATGTAAACAGTAACAGGGTGAACGCCTTCCACAGTAGCGGTTCCGCTTAAGGTGATGCAGCTTGATTCCCCGCCTTTGATGCGGCACTTATTATTGTAACAGGTGTAGGTAAAACCGGCAGGCAATCCTTTTACACCGGTAATTTCCATGCTGTCTATATGTGCGGGAAAAGTACCCAGTGGTGTTTTAGCAGTGGTATCGAGCGGTGCGCGGAAATAGATCACTTCCGAATAGGCATTATTGATGTAGCCAAACTTGATGGCTTCAGGCAAAATAGTGCCTTTCTCCATGGTGGTATTGGGCGTGCATTGAGCCTGTGCTTTGTTTGCCGCCAGTGCAGTTATCAATAAAAAAGCTATTTTGGTAAACGTTTTCATACAGTAATTTTTAATGGCACTAAAATACGGTTTAAATAAACACTACATACTTTTTTATTGTTTGTTGCTTGGGGTTATGCCCTGTTTACGGGCACAAACGCTGGTAACAGGTGTGGTAAGTGACGCCAATACGAACGAACCGCTGACAGGTGCATCCGTTTCCATCCAAAGCACCGGTGTTATTACTGATACAGAAGGAAAATTCAGCTTAAGTATTCCCGCATCGTATACCGGAGCGATCACCTTTAGCTATACGGGGTATCAAACACAAACCGCTGCCGTAAGCAACACCCTTTTACTTATAAAGCTGTTACCTGCACAAAACCAGCTGGACGAAGCCGTGGTGACCTCGAGCCGGAACAATACCGAACTGAAAAGGCAAACGGTTTCGGTTGATGTGATCAAGCCTTACCTGGTGGAAAATAAAATTACGGCCAATATGGAAAACATCATGAACCAGCTGCCATCTGTGAATGTAATTGACGGGCAGGTAAACATCCGCAGCGGCAGCGGCTGGACCTATGGTGCAGGCTCGCGCGTGCTGATCCTCGTGGATGATGTTCCCTTGCTGACAGGCGATGCCGGGCAGGCGCAATGGAAATTTATGCCAACCGATAACATTGCATCCATGGAAGTAATTAAAGGTGCCAGTTCGGTGATGTACGGCTCTTCGGCTTTAAACGGGATCATCAATATCCGCACAGCGGCACCTTCAACAAAAGGAAAATTCAGCGCCAATGTTTTTACAGGCCTATACAGCAAACCCGCACGCGATAGTGCAAGGTGGTGGAATGGTGCAAGGTTCTATAAGGGAGCGAACACATTTTACAGCAAGCGTTTTAACCGGCTTGACCTGACCCTAGGACTCAATGCGCTGGACGATGATGGTTACCGGCTTGGCGAATACGACAAACGCGCGCGCGTTACAGCCAAAACAAATTACCGTTTTAAAAGCATTCCCGGGTTACGTGCCGGTGTAGATGCGGCTTTTATGAAACAACAAAGTGCAAGCTTCCTGCTGTGGGAAAGCTTTGCCTATGGCTATACTGCATTAGACAGCGCCCAAACCCAAACGCGTGCAACGGTTTTCAGTATCGATCCGCATGCCGACTGGACTTTTGCCAAAATAAAGCTCCGGTACCGCGGGCGTTATTATGGCATTGACAACAACATTGAAGAAAGCACACCCGGGACCGACCAGGATAACAGCAGCATTAATTCGTATAATGAACTGGCCGCACATTATTTCCTGGGAAAGAACCTGGGCACGATCGCCACAGGCATAACCCATAACTATACCTTAAGCAAAAGCCCTTTGTATGGCAATAAAGACCAAACGGCAAGCAATTATGCGGGGTTTGTACAACTCGACCTGCAACGAAAAAGATGGAGCATGAATGCCGGAGGCCGCTATGAACACTTCACCATGAATGCATTTAATGATGATGTACTGATCGGCAGGTTTGGTGCAGGGTACGAAGCCACAAAAAGTACTTTTTTACGGACCAGCATCGGGCAAGGTTACCGCTATCCCACCATTGCCGAACGGTATATTGAAACATCGGTGGGATTGATCAACATTTTCCCGAATCCCGACCTTAAACCGGAAAAAGGCTACAGTGCTGAAATCGGGCTTAAACAAGGTTTTAAGCTGGGACAAGTGACAGGTTATATTGATGCGGCTTACTTTTATACGGAGTATGACGACATGGTGGAGTTCAATTTCGGGCAGTGGCGAAACCGCGTTTATACCGGTCCGCCACCCGGCCTGATCGACCTGCGCAACATCGGTTTTAAAAGCTTTAATATAGGCCGCACAAGGATCAGCGGGATCGATGTGGCGCTTTTTGCAGGCTACCAGGCCAAAAACATGGAGTGGCTGGCAGTGGCCGGATATACTTATTCAAACCCGGTGATGCTTGAGCCCACAACCACTTTTGCTGTTGATTCTTCGTCAAACAAAAATCAGTACACGTACAATTATACCAGTACCGATACCATGAACAACCCTTTGAAGTACCGTTACGACCACATGGCGAAAATAGATGTACAGGTAACCTGGAAAAAACGCTTGATGCTGGGGGTAAGCTTCCGCTACAACAGCTACATGAAAAATATAGATAAGGTTTTTGTAACCTTCCCGGTGAGCTATGCCGTTCCCGATGTGGCACGCGGGCGTGAGCTGAACAGGGACGGGGATTTTGTAACAGACGTGCGCGCTGCTTACACGATCAAACGGTTTACGCTTACGGCTACTGTCAATAATTTGTTCAATACGGAGATCATGTCGCGCCCGGCC
>JAZKGM010000352.1:2040-6190 GCA_040385895.1 Bacteroidota bacterium | reverse complement strand
GCGTGGTGCAGCTGGGGTATAAGTTTTAGTATTAAGGGAGGGGTGAGTAATTAGTGGCTGGTAATTAGTGGAATTATACTTTTGGTATATTATACATGAATGCATTAGCGCATCTTCAAATCTTCGCATTTCCACATTTTCACATCTACTAATCTCTCATCTTCAAACAGATTGCTTCGTACCTCGCAATGGCATTTTCACATTACCACATCATTCAATCATCACCCGCTTCACTCCTATGCCTTTTTCTGTCCGCACCCTCAGCACGTATATGCCACTTACGGTTTTCTCGGGGAGCATTAAAGTGTAATGGGTTGCATTGGGCCGAGTAGTAAATAGCAATTGCCCGGTTAAAGAATACAATTCCAGGGAATTGATCTTATCCGGTGTTTCCACAAACAATTTGCCCGAAGCAGGATTGGGGTAACAATGCATGATGATGTGACCGGAAATTACTGATAGGCCTGTAGGTGGAGTCGTATCCTGTGGGGTGGTATCCGGTACTTCGGGTTTCAAATACCGTTTCATATTATACCTCGACATCACCGGGTAATGATCGCTGGTGGTGCTGGTGTAGCTGGCAATTTGCGCAGACAATTGTTTTAGCACCATACACGAGTTTTGAATATAAAATGAATCCAGCAATGCTTTTGTGTTCAGCATGTGGTCGATCATGTTTTTGGGATTGAAATTGGGATAAGAGGTTTCACCTGCAAAACTCAAAGCACGGCTGGTAAAAAAATAGTTTGCCGAATCGTTGATAAAGTTTGCAAAAGGTGTTTCCAGGTACGACCCGCTCACTTTAACCACGGAAGCATCCACATCATCGTTCCAGTCGCCAAGCACAACCACTTTTTTTCCTTTGCGGTTGTTATCCAGGTACTTTTTAAGATAGGTGGAAGCATCTTTGCGCCTGTTGTAATTAGGCTGGTTATCGCCACTGCTGTTGGCTTTTAAATGCACCACGTAAAAATAAATGGTGTCTTTTATCGCATTCCCTTTGGTTATAAGCGCCACTTCCAGCGGTACCCTTCCTGCAAATGCATTGCTGAAATTCGGTTCAGTGGCATCGGAAATATTGGTGGAACTGAGCAGGGTGAACATGCTCTTCTTCCATATCAAAGCTGTTTTCTGCGTTTGCGAATACGATGATTCCAAACCGGAATAATCTGTTAATTCTGCAAGCAAAGTAGCAAATGTGTTGGTATTGGAAACTTCGGCCAGGCCCCAAACATCTATATCTGCGTTCTGAAGCACGCCTTTCACATTGGCATATTGCAGGGGTTCATTATTAGGCCCGTTTCCCGATGTGGCGTCTCCAAACCATTCCACGTTCCAGCAGGCAATATCCAGCAAGGTATCATTGCCTATTTTGGTAACCTGTGCCTGTGCAACAGCAAAGCCCAGCACGCTAAACAAAACAGTTATAATTCTATTCATCTTACAAATTACGTTTCTTTTCATCATACATCAGCACTCCGTAGGCCGATAAACCTGTTAAGATTGTGTAAAGGGTTTGTGCCCCATGAATAATAATAGCCAGGGCATTTCCCGTAACCAGGCTCACCCCGAAAAACAGGAACGCCTGCCCCACCACGTAATGATAAGCACCCATTCCACCTCCTTGTATGGGAACCGACTTACCAATGGTTCCCACCACCATAATGACAAACACCTGTAACCACGGCAGGCTCATGCTTTCATCAAAAGCAAAGATCCAGATCCAGGTCATCAGAAAATAACAACACCAGATCAGCACGGTATACACCAGGTAGCTTGATCTGGTACGCAGCCTTACCAGTTCTTTCATCGCCATTAAAAAACCATCCACCCAGTTGCTGCTGCTTTTTTTATTCTTTAAATAAACTGCTGCCGCTATAAAAAACGCCAGCCCTGCCAGTAGCAGAACAAGCAATAATATAAGGCCAGTTTTATCGTATACGGGTTTTATAATGTTCGAGATAAAAAAAGACGTGGTTTGCGCTACATTAAATAAGGTAATGAATGCGATGAGCATCAGCAATACAAAAGTGTCTGTAAAACGTTCGACTATGATCGTGGCCAACGACCTGTTAACAGGCGTATCATGATAGCGTTTGATAATAAGGCAACGGGTAATTTCCCCTGCACGCGGGATCACATAGCTCAACAGGTAGCCCGCACATAACGCCACCCAGGCGCTTCTTAAAGAGATGCTTTCATTTAAGCCTTCATATAAAAGGTTCCAGCGTTTGATGCGCACCCAATACCCGAAAAGGGTTACCATAAAAACGGGAAGCAGCAACCAGTAATTTGCCGTGCCCAGCTTTTCAGCGAGTTCGTGCAGGGGCATGTTGCGCAGGGCAAGCCAAAGCAGCAGTCCACCAAACAAAAGCAGCACCGTATTTTTTAAGGTATTCAGCATGGAAGTGCGGCAAAATAGATTTTTTTTGATTGAAAACACATGCCCTTTAACCAGATCAGGCCGCTATATTTGCAGCTTTAAAGAAGAACTATGGCCTGGATCATTTTAATTATAGCCGGTTTGTTTGAAGTGGGTTTTACCACCTGTCTCAGCAAAGCCAAAGAAGCAACAGGTACTGCTGCCATATTATGGACAGCCGGATTTTTTATCACCCTTTCGGTGAGCATGTTTTTGTTATACAAAGCCACGCAAACCTTGCCGATGGGTACCGCTTATGCAGTATGGACAGGCATAGGGGCTGTAGGAACAGTAATTGCCGGAATGCTTTTTTTTAGTGAGCCTGCCGATTTCTGGAGGTTGTTTTTCATCTTCACGCTCATTGCCTCTATTGTGGGGTTAAAGTTCGTGTCTTCACATTAACAAATGGCCGGCAAACAACCTGTATTGGATGCTTCTTTCGATGCCCATCATTACGTGGTTGAGCCATTCCATATTGAGCAACTTACTTTTTCGTTTATTTTAGGCCACAGTGCCGAGCTGGTCGATACCGGTGTGAGCGGGTTCTACGACCTCGATCCCGATCCCATAGCCATCAACCAGGCTTCTTTTCAATACCCGGGCGGTAACCATGGATTGATCAACGCAACAGTGGATGTTAACGCTGAACGGTTAACAGTTTCCTGCTCGTGCACGCTTTCCAAACGTAAGCTCTGCCCGCACCAGGCCAGGGTGCTGCTCAACATTATCAACCGAAAAGAACTGCTTCTTTTTTTTGACAGCACAGTAAGGCTTGAGCAGTTTAAAGTTGCTGCCGCAGATTATGGCCTGCAGCAGGAGAAAAACCTGGAAGATCACTTTACGGTGGAGTATCATTTAAAGGATTATAAAATAAAACCAAAACGAAAAGAATTGCTTGCAGTGAACGGGCAAACCACTGCCGCGCTCAGGCAAAAATTATTCGCTGGCGAACCCGGCATTAATGATGATGCTTCTGAAACGGCTAAACAGATCCTGGTGCTTGGCAAGTATAAATATTACAACCAGCTTTCTATTGAATTATACGAAGTACAAACCACGCTTGGCGGAGCCATTAAAAATCCTTTTAAATTATCAGACCCTTTTGATTTTATCTGGAATACGGAACAGCATGATGAAGTGAAATTTTTCACGGCCATCTCCCGTTTTAAAAACAGCTTTAATGAAACCCGCTCCGAATCGGACCTCCAGGCATTAAAAGCATTGGTGAAAAACCCGCTAAAGCTTGATGTGTATATGCACGACAATGAAAGGTCGCCCAATGTGATTTCCACATCGGTAACACGCGTGCAGTTGCAGGAGATCAGAACAGACATCAGGTTAAGCGTTGACCTGAAAGATGGCTTCTACACCATTTCGGGGGTATTAATGCTGAACGACAAAGCCATTGATCTGGCATTACCGGCAATCCGTTTCAACTATTTTATACAGGTAAGCAATACGTTATACCTTGCCGATAACCTCGCATTCCTCAGGGTGCTTGAATTCTTTAAACAAAACAACAATACCATACTGGTTCATGAATCGAAATATGAAGAATTCAGAAAGGGCATTTTAACAGGTCTTGAAGACAAGATCCACATTACGTATTCATACCTGAAGCAGGCCACAAAAAAGCAGCTGGAGGAAACCGGTTTTAACACAGCCCCCGAACGCATCATTTATTTATCGGAGGCCGGAAACTACGTGGAAGTAACACCTGTTATAAAA
>JAZKGM010000352.1:0-2030 GCA_040385895.1 Bacteroidota bacterium | reverse complement strand
GGCGAAGTAGAGATACCCGTGCTTTCGAGGCGGCAGATCTATTCAAGCGACCATAAAGGAAATGCATTCCTGGTGCAGCGCGATGAACAGGAAGAATTACAATTCACCTCCCTCCTCCTCAGGCAACACCCCGATTTTTATGAGCAGCTTAACCACTCCTGCTTTCACCTGCATAAGCAGCAATTCTTAAACGAAGCCTGGTTCCTAAATGCCTTTGAAGACTGGCGCAACCAGGGCATCACCATTCTTGGCTTCAATACCCTGAAAAACAACAAGATCAACCCTTACAAGGTTTCGATCACCATACAGGTGAAAAGCGGGATCAACTGGTTCGATACGGAGATAGATGCGCGGTTCGGAAAACAGAAAGTGAAGCTGAAAGCGCTGCATAAATCCATCCGCAATAAAAGCAAGTTCGTTCAGCTGGATGATGGCACAACGGGCATCCTGCCTGCGGAATGGATCGGTAAATTTGCCGCTTATTTCAGTGCAGGTGAAGTGGTGGATGAAACGATACGAACCCCCAAAATTAACTTTTCGGACATCGTTGCCTTGTACGACAAGCACATGCTGAGCGAAGAGGTAAGCAACGAATTAAGCTACTTTAATAATAAGATCGCCCGCTTCGACACGATAGAAAAAATACCGGTGCCTGTTGAGCTTAAAACAACGCTGCGTGAATACCAGCAACAGGGCTTAAACTGGCTCAGTTTCCTTGACGGTTTTGGCTTCGGGGCCTGCCTTGCCGATGACATGGGTCTTGGAAAAACAGTGCAGGTCATCGCGTTCATCCTGTCGCAACGCCATAAGAACCATCCGAACACCAACCTGGTTGTGGTGCCGACTTCCCTTATTTTTAACTGGCAGGCCGAGATCGCAAAGTTTGCGCCTTCCATTAAAGTGCTTACTATTTATGGGGCCGGCCGCATCAAAAACACCAGGCGTTTTGATGAATATGAAATTATCCTCACCTCATACGGAACCCTGCAATCCGATATCCGTTACCTAAAAGACTATGCTTTTAACTACATTGTTTTAGATGAATCGCAGGCGATAAAGAACCCCGATTCGTTGCGCTATAAAACAGTGTGCCTGCTGCGATCGCGTAATAAGATCGTGCTTACCGGAACCCCGGTTGAAAACAACACGTACGACCTGTACGGCCAGCTTTCGTTTGCCTGCCCGGGTTTATTTGGAAGCCGCCAGCAGTTTAAAGAATTGTATGCCGTGCCCATCGACCAGTTTAAAGACAGCAAACGTGCCGCTGAGCTGCAGCAGAAAATAAACCCTTTTGTGCTGCGCAGGACCAAAGAACAGGTTGCACAGGAACTGCCCGATAAAACAGAAATGGTGATCTATTGCGAGATGGGTGAAGAGCAACGTAAGGTGTATCGTTCAACCGAAGAAGAGATCCGCAGGTACATTGAATCAAGAGATACAGAAGAGCTTCCGGAAAGCAGCATGTTCGTATTGCAGGGCATTACCAGGTTGCGGCAGATCTGCAATTCGCCCCAGCTTTTAAAGGACGATGTTTTTTACGGGGATGCTTCATCAAAGATAGAAGTGCTGATGGAGGAGATCGCAAACAAAGCCCCGCACCATAAGATATTGATCTTTTCGCAGTTTGTTGGCATGCTCGACCTGATCAGGAAACAGCTCGATACAAAAGATATTTCTTATGAATACCTGACCGGGCAAACCAGGAACCGCTCATCGAAAGTGGAATCGTTCCAGAACAACAACGAAGTGCGCGTATTCCTGATCAGCCTGAAAGCCGGTGGAACCGGTCTTAATTTAACAGAAGCCGATTATGTATACCTGGTTGATCCGTGGTGGAACCCTGCAGTAGAGAACCAGGCCATTGACCGGAGTTACCGCATCGGGCAGAAAAAAAATGTAGTGGCCGTGCGTTTAATCTGCCCGGATACCATAGAAGACAAAATGATGAAGCTTCAGCAAACCAAAAAGGAACTTGCCAGCGACCTGATCAAGACGGATGCTTCTGTTTTTAAATCGCTTAGTAAAGCAGA
>JAZKGM010000351.1:0-4202 GCA_040385895.1 Bacteroidota bacterium | reverse complement strand
CACAGTAGATTTAACCGTATTCGCAGACAAATATTTTGCAAACAAACTTTATTTAATTAATGCATCAAAAGACACCGTTAATATTCCTGCACAAGACGGTCGGATTAAAATTATCCAGCAAGCAAAAAATAAAAATGGAGAGTGGCAAGACATCGAAAATTTCATAAATAGTTTTTGTGGCAATAGTTATTACACTTTACGACTTGCTCCAAACGAGTTTCAAATTTTTGCAACCCCAATCTTCAAAGGAGAATTTAAAACACAACTTCGGTTCAAACTTGAAATTGATAAACAAATAATTTATTCAAACCTTTATTCAGGACAAATAAATCAAGGACAGTTACTCAACCCAAATGACAAAGACAAAACAGGAATTGCAGTATGGACAAATTAAAACCAGGAAGAAGCACAGCCCATAACAGCACCTACCCAAAAGGCGGGGTTTCGTGTTCCAAAGTCAGTTTTGTGGTAAAAGTCCCGCCTTTGGAACAGACGAAAAATGTTGCATCAACAATCGATTACTTCACTTACCCTTCCCGCTCCATT
Organism: Bacteroidota bacterium; assembly: GCA_040385895.1. Classification (GTDB taxonomy): domain Bacteria; phylum Bacteroidota; class Bacteroidia; order UKL13-3; family UKL13-3; genus UBA6183. Next base: position 3,656 of record JAZKGM010000351.1, on the reverse strand, counting down.
AACGCCATATAAAACCCGTCAAATCCGCTTTGGTGCGAGAAAACACTCTCCTGGTTTACCAGTTTAAAGTCTTCATTTGCTTTTAAAAATTCTGCTACCTGGTCCTGGTTCTCCGATGGCAGGATGCTGCACGTGGCATACACCATTTTACCGCCCGGCTTCACCATTTTGGAATAGGTTGCAATAATATGCTGCTGCGTTTTCCGGATGTTCTCGATAAACTCCGGCTTCAGCTTCCATTTGGCATCCGGGTTCCTGCGCAGCACGCCCAATCCCGAGCACGGCACATCCAGTAATAAATAATCTGCTTTATCCTGTAATTTATTCAGGTTCTCTTCGCTGATCAGTTGTGTTTCAATATTCTGCGCCCCTGCCCTTCTTGCGCGTTTTTTAAGCTCTTCCAGTTTCCAGGCTTCCGTATCCATCGAAATAATACGGCCCTTGTTCTCCATTAAAGCGGCCAGGTGTAAGGTTTTTCCCCCTGCACCTGCACAGGCATCAACCACCACGCTTCCCGGCTGCGGGTTTAAAAAGGCAGCTACCTTTTGCGAGGAACCGTCCTGCACCTCGAACAAGCCACCCTGGAAATGCGGGTTGCTGAACAGCTTGCTTCTTTTTTTGATGATCAATGCATCGGGGTAACCTTCCACCACAGAAGCAGTCATTTCGGTCTCTGCCAGCAGGTCTTTCAGCTTCGCTGCCGTTGTTTTTAAGGTATTGGCACGCACCACCAGCGGTGCGGTTTTATTCAGCGCTTCAATTTCCAGCGGCCACAATTCGCCCAGCTGCTCGGTGGCCATTTGCTGCAGCCAGTCGGGTACCGACTGAAAAACAGCCGGGTCGTTCTTGGCCAGGTTGTAGCGGTAAAAGATGTGCCTGGGGTTGATGTTCTTAAACTCGGGCCATGCCGGAACCTCCGCGCCTTTATCCTGCAGCCAGGTACCCACGATCTGCCACAGGTTCCCTTTATGAATATGCTCTGTCGGGCTTTCGGCCATAAAAGCAACCAGGCGGAACCAGCGCACGATATCGTAAGTGTTCTCTGCAATAAAGCCCCGGTCGCGTGCGCCCCATTTCGGGTTCGACCTCAGCACGCTTTCGATCACCTTATCGGCATACTGGTGCTGGTTAAAGATCTGGTGCAATGCCGTGATGATCGCCTCGACTAAGGTTCTGTGGAGTTTTGATTGTGTTCGCTGAGGATTCGTTTTCATATGAGGTCTTTAAGATCTTTTAAAATACGCCAGTTCACTGGCAGGTAATTGTTAATGCGGTTGGGCAACACCTTGGCCCAGCCCAGGCCGTGTTGCCGGTAAGTGATGAGGTAGATCCCCTGCCCGTAGCCGGGGATCACAAGGTTATCTTTTTTCAGGTATTTCAGGGCATCGAGCCTGTCGACTTCTATAGCCGGTATGTTTTTATTTAAGTAAATGCTCAATGCCAGCTGGTGATCGGGAACAAGCTTGTCTTTCATCACCTCGCCCAGCCTGGTGCCCGCCATTTTTACATAAAGCTTCGATGAGAGCAAAGCCACATCGTTTACATGCTGTGTAAGCGTGGCAAACACAAGCGATTGTTTAAAAACGAAGTGAAATTTATCCATCTCTTCCAGCCATGGACTTAAAAGCGCCACCTCTTTTTCTTTCAAACGCGGGGTTTTCACTTCTTTTGCCACAACAGGCTTTTCATCCCTTAAAGGCTTTTGCAAACAAGCCAGGAAAAGCCCTTCCCCTTTCACCTTGTGCGGGTAAAAACGGTAGGCATGCAGCGGGGTATCCTGATACGAATCAATATGGGTGATCCCCCAGTCGTTTTCAATGGGTATGGCTTCCGGACGGTACCCAAATTCATCGGTCAGCCATTTCACGTTCTCTTCGTTCTCTGCCTGGTTAAACGTGCAGGTGGAATAAATAAGGTAACCACCCGGCTTCAGTGCCTTTAAAGCATCAGATAAAATGCGTTTCTGGCGTTGCGCACAAAATAAGGTATGCGCCTCACTCCATTCGCTGATGGCATTTTTATCTTTACGGAACATGCCTTCGCCCGAACATGGGGCATCAATGAGCATGATATCAAAATAAGCGCCTATACTGCCGATCTGCTGCGGATCGTTATTGGTCACCACCACATTGCCCCTTCCCCATTTAACCAGGTTGTCTTCCAGGATACCAACACGGGTTTTAATGATCTCATTGCTCACCAGCAGGTCATCATCGGTGAGTTCATCCAGCACCAAAGTGCTTTTGCCACCCGGTGCCGCGCAAAGGTCGAGCACCTTAACCGGTTTGGCATATTTTGCTTTAAGCTGTTTTACAACATGCCCCACGAACATGGATGAAGATTCCTGTACGTAATAGGTACCGGCATGAAATAAGGGGTCGGCAATAAAGGAAGGCCTGTCGTTCAGGTATTTTGCAGCATTGTACCATTCCACCTGTTCGCTTTCATTGAACTGCAGTGTGGGTTTGCCTTTGTTTAAACGTATGGTTGTGGTGGTGGCATGGCCGATCGCAGCAAGACATTCAACAGCCTCTTCACCCAATAACAGTTGAATATTTTTAGCAAATTCTTCAGGTAAATGCACGTGCGAAGATACCTTTTAAATTGAGGCTTGAAAGGAACGCACTTTTGCAGGAAATACAGGTGCAGGATTAGCCCGGTACACGTGCCAGGTATTTATCAAGGTCTTTGATCTGCTTAACCACCTGTTCGTTCTTAGGCTTGCAGTTCTTTGCACGCCTGAAGAACTCTTTGGCAGCACGGAACTCCCTTTTGTTCATGTAGATCTGCACCATGCCCAGGTGGGCCATGGCTTCACTTTCTTTATCAGGAATGCCTTTGCTGAGTGCAGCCTTCAGGTATTTTTCCCCTTCTTTAAAATTGCCTTTCTGTAAAGCCATCATGCCCAGCTGCAGCTTATTGGAGCTGTCGTTGTCAACCATGGTCGACCCGATGGAAGAGCTCTTTTTAAGGTGCTGTTCGGCACTGTCGAAGTCCTGGTTCATCATGGCCAGGTTTCCTTTTAAGGTGTAGAACGTGCTGCGGATGGGCTTGAATAACAAGTTGGGGAACCAAACTGAATTTAATATCGCCTCTACTTCTTCTATTTTCCCGTCTTCCATGGGTTGCTGCACCAGGCGCAGCGGGCCGATAAAAAAGTGAGTGAAAATGGCGATGAAAGCCAGTACGTAAAAAATGATCGCTGCCCACACATCGCCAAAGCCGGTAAACTGCAGCATCAACCCTAAAGCCAACGACAGCACCCCAAGCCATAAACGGAATTTTATAATAACATTATAGAACTTCATCAGTAATTTTAAAAGTGGTGCAAATGTATTGAGGCGGAGGGTAAAAAACGAATTTCCTTAGAAAAAGCCACAGATTGCACAGATAGGATAGATTTGTAAGCCCTTATTTGACCCATTAAATGAGTTACGAACGAAGATTTGCCTTGCAACGCTTTAATCTGTGCAATCTGTGGCCGATTATCATGGGCTTTTTTTAAATTTGCGGGGATGCAAGATGCCATGAACCAAACGTCAGATAGCGAAAACACTTTATTTAACCTGGCTGCCGAAGTGGTGAAGTACACTTCCTGCAACTTATTCTTAACCGGGAAAGCGGGAACAGGAAAAACCACTTTTTTAAAATTCATT
>JAZKGM010000350.1:0-15482 GCA_040385895.1 Bacteroidota bacterium | reverse complement strand
GCCTTCTGTTTTCAAATACATAATAAAAGGAAGCACGAAAATGCTTCCTTTTATATTAATTATTTTATCACCACACGTTTGGTGGCTATGCTGCCATCTTTAAGCGTAACATGCATAAAGTATAAACCCGGGTTTACATTGTCTACACGAACCGAGAATGCATTATCTGTAGCGTTACCGCTGATCAGTGTACGTCCGGTAAGGTCAACCAGGGTATAAGCTGAAGCATTGCCTGCTTTTACATCCATGTTAATGTTCAATACATCGCTGGTCGGGTTAGGGAACACGGTTAAGTACTGGCTTACGTTGGCCACTTCTTTAACACCGGTAACCTGTCCGTAGATCCATGAAACATTAAACGTATCAGAAGCGGCTTTTTTAGTACCGTTCAGGTCAGCTTCTACCGTCCATTTCAAATAAGCCGTGTCTTCTATTTCATAGTTGTTGGCTTCAAGCAATGTATTAATAATATCATAGCTCACTGCTTTGCCCGGTTTACCGGTAGTGGTATATGTGGCAAGAGGGGTGTTGAAGTTTGCTGCTTCGCGTTTAACCAGTTTTACGGTATACGTAAGGTTACCAAAGCCTGTGGTATTGGAAATGTCCCAGTTAAAATTGACAGTTTGTGAGCCAACGCCTTTGATCAGGGTTAATTGGTTGTTGCTTGGTGTTGTTAAGTTGTACGCGGTTTTATATGCATCATTGGTGTTTGCTACCAGGTCTAGTTGCACAGCAATGCGTGGGGTAATAAAGTTGATCACCGTATCAATATAAGCTTTAGCTATTACCGGGTTGTGGCCATCAGGATTTGTGATCATTGAAAGCGAATCCGCACGTTTACCATTTGCCGGTATAGGTTGTGTATAAAAGAAGGTAAAGTTTCTGCCAACAGTGGCAGTTTCATTCCACCACTCCCATGGGGCAGAGTTGAAAATAGTTTTTGTGAAAAAAGGAAAAACATTGTTTTCTCCGTTCGCTTTACCCCTTGCGTACAAGCTGTAAGCATCCACCAGGTATTTGCTATTGATCTTGTTATTTACCCCTAAGCTGTTCGCTTTTGGAATTATATCACCCGCACCTGAAGCGCTCGGGATAACAGTTGGCCCTGTAGGAGGAACAATTACGTTTCCTGTTTTGTATGGTGCAAAAGGATCGGTAACCGATTGCATGCTCACCAAAGGCAAACTGTTTGCTTCCAGCCAGCTTGAATCACCCATGGCGCCACCAAAATTAAACACCATGTGCGCATTGGCCGCAATGTCGCTTTCTCCTGCCACCACTTCATTCGGATCACCGCCAAGACCCATCCAGTCTCCCATTGCGTTAATATTAACCATAGGATTAAAGTTGGCATCCTGGAATTTTGCAATGTTTTCGATCTCCTGTTTGCGGTCAATGCTTCCCAATGCAAGAGCGATGTATCCCCCTGTACCTTGCCCGCCTACAATAATTTTAGAAGTATCTACGCCATATACAGTTGCATTTTTACGCATAAAACGGATACAGTTCCTCATGTCCTGGATACCGCGGTAAGTGGCTTGTAATAATTGTTTGGTTGCAATAGAATCTTGTGTTGTGGTAGCATTCCAACCCAAACGATAGTTCATGGCCACCACTAAAAAGCCTCTTTTAGCCAGCCTGCTGCACAGCTCCACCATGGTGCTGTCGTCTTTGTTGCCGGTAGCCTGGCTGTTTAATAATGCCGGGATAAAACTGCCTGTGTGTGCAACAATAATTAAAGGTTTTGGTGCTGTTGGCGCTGGAGCGCCAGTACCTGAAGGAGAATAAATATCGCAGGTAAGTTTGGCCGAAACCCTTGTAGCCGGATTTAAAAGATTGTAGCTCCTGGTACTATCGTAAACGATATTGGGGGTTTTGGTAAAGGAATACACATCGCTGATGTAGGGTGTTTGCGCAAAGCCTGTTGCAGCGGTAAGCAGTAAAGCGCTTGCCGACAACATCTTTAGTAGTCGTTTTTTCATATCTGATTTAAGTTTAAGTAATGCTAAGTTAAATTTATTTTGTGCAAAAGCAAGTACTATTAAGCCTTATTAACAAATGGGTTCTGCCCTTTTCACCGCCTTATGGCGGGTTTTACAGGAAAAGCTTGTGTAAATGAGGCCTTATTTCCATTTATCCAGCTCGAACAATAAAGATACATAAGCCAGGCGGCCTACCAGCGGTCCGCCATAAACCTGTATGGTTTTGTTATTGGTAATGTTATTTGCACCTACTTTAAGCGTACAATACAAGGAAGGAAGGCGTTTGTTCACCTGTGCATCGATCATATAATAGGCAGGCACATAACCGGTGTACTGGGGTGAGCCTTCAAAGATGAAACCTGTTTGGTGCTTATAATTGATGCCATATCCCCAGAAGCGTGAGGTGAAATTTCCGAAGGAAAGATCGAAGTCGCGCCCGTTCAGGCCCAGGTTGTATTTATGTTCGGGCGTATTGAAGGCAGGGATCAGCTCATCCAGGTCGCGTTGCAGGTTCAGCACATTCCACGAATAATTGGCTGAAAAGCCCAGGTACTTTTTGTAAAAATAATTTCCGCCAATACTAAAGCCTTGCGTGGTTACCTGTCCTTTTGCATTGGTAGCCACCCGGTATGCTTCCGGCATACGTTCCGGGTAAACAAATCCTTCCGGCCAGTTGGGCCGCAGCACGATCATGTACCCGATAAAGTGATCATACCAACTGTAATAATAGTTCATGTCTATATACAACTTCTCATCAAGAAGGCTGGTGCGGTATCCAAGTTCAATGGTCTTTACCTGCTCGGGCTGGATCGGGTCTACATTAAAAAAAACAAGCTTGCTCCTGTCTGCCCCTCCGCCTTGCGTGGCATCCCGAAGAGACGAAATGCTCACCACGCTGTCGAAGCCGTTGAGGTTACCCAATAAGGTAGCACGGCCTACATCCAGGTTAATGTATTGATCAGCCAGCGTAGGATTACGCACGGCCGATGAGGCAGATACCCGGAACACATTTTTCCTGATGGTATAAACCCCGGTGAGGCCTGTCGACCACAGTACGTTAAAGTTCTCGTTCTTATCGAGCCGGTTGGTGAAGCTGATCTTCACTTTTTCATCGGCCACTTTTTTCTCCATGCCCAGGTAAGCTCCGCCCTCATTGTTATAAATGCGGTAACCACCCGTATCCAGGAAGATCGTGCCCCGGCTGTTTGGCGCATACAGGCGATAATTGCCACCTGCTTTCATATCAATGCGCATTAGCCTGAACTGGTACTCCCCGGCTATATGGTACAGGGCCGATTTATCAAAAAAGCGGGAACCGCCTTCGGCATTGCTTTTTGAAATAATGCTTTGAAAGGCCGTGTCAAACTCGTATGTGCCGGGTACGAGCCTTGGTAATCCTAATCCGTTTGATGAAGGCTTTGTGTTGGCATCATTACGGGCGATTTTATGAAAATAAAAAAGGGAATCGTTCATATACGTGCGCCAGTAATTTTCGATATAGTTCAGGCGTTGTCCTCCGGCACCGGGGATGGTGTCAAGCATTAAACCTTTGCCGTTGGTATTCCTGTCGTACCAGTTTGTTATGTATGGTCCAAGGTTTTGTTGTAATGATCCGTTATAATCCGCACCCCATACTCCATCTTCTTTTGAAAGGTTCTGCATTTTGATAGCCGTTGAATAGGCGTCATAACTTTTTCCGGCATCTTCCTGCGTAGCATAAGCCCTGATAAAAAAGCGCCCTTCCTTGCGAAGCTCCAGCTTGTTCTGAAAAAATAAAATATCTTTCAGGCTAAAGCGGTTATCGCCCTGGTAAACCGTGGTGCCCGAGCCAAAGCTGGATGAAGCGATCAGCTCAATGTCCTTTTTTACCTTGTAATGTACTGCCGCATTCAGCTTCGTATTTTTGGTGTTGTAATCAACAAGGTCGGTTTCTTTGTAGCCATCACGTGAAAAATAACCTCGTCCAACATTCACCAGGTTAAAAGGGGCTACATAAAAATTATTAGCACTGTTTTCATCCCCATACACATTCACCGCATCATAACCACCGGCATTGCCGGGTTGTGAAGGCGACTGGCTGGTGGGCGAATAATCCTGCGCTTTCCAGTCGTTTGCCCGCATATAGAACAGGTTGAACTTATAGGCGATCTGGTCTTCTCCTTTTTTGTTTTTAAACACCTGTGCCCAGCGCACTGCACCTTCAAACAGGTCGCGCTCGCCTCCTTTTACCTGGGCGCTCAGGCCCGGAAATAAAAAGGGCGATTTGGTCTGCATATTGATCACCCCGTTAAATGCATTTGGGCCATAATATGCACTGCTGGCTCCAACAATAAGGTCAACCTTCTGCACATCGAGTTCGCTTGAGCCTAAAAAATTTCCCAGGCTGAAGTTCAGCCCCGGGCTTTGGTTATCAACCCCGTCAATTAATTGTAAAGAGCGCACGGGTGAGGTGCTGTTGAACCCGCGTGTGTTAATGATCTTAAAGCCGATACTGGCAGAGGTAAGGTCAACCCCTTTAAGGTGGGCAAGGCCTTCATAAAAATTAGCTGCCGGTGTTTGCTTAATGGCCAGCGCGTCCATGGTTTCAACCGTAACCGGGTTCTGCTTTTGCCTTTCGCTGATGCGGCTGTCGCGGATCTCGGCTTCCTTAAGCTGGGTTACGTTCTGTTCTATTTTTATGGTTACGGGTTTGGCCAGGTCACTTACCGTAGTTTCCTGCTGCTGGTAACCCACGTAGGTGATCACTAAAATGTAGGGAGGGGGCAGGGAAGTCTTTATCGAAAAATTGCCATCATAATCTGTAGCAGCTCCTGCTGTGGTTCCTTTAATCACAACAGTTGCACCTATCAATGCCTCACCCGTCTTGTTGTCTTTAATAATCCCTTTTATGATCTGTGCGTCTTGTGCATGTAAGTAAGATACATGCATAAATAAAGCAACAAGCAGTAAAAATCTGTTTTTCAAAATGCGGTCCGGGGGCTTTTTTATACACCCAAATTACATTTAATATTTATAAATGCAAGAAGCGCAGCGGCAGGATGCAGGGATCAATGCAAAAAAGGATTGTGCATTTTTTCGTGCCCGATGCTTGTTGCAGGCCCGTGTCCGCTATACACTTTGGTCTGGTTGGGAAGCGTGAATAATTTGGTTTTGATCGAGCTGATCAGCGTTTCAAAATTTCCGCCAGGCAGATCGGTGCGTCCTATACTTTCATAAAAAAGCACGTCTCCCGAAATAAGCTGCCCGCTCTTCGGGTCATAAAAACTGAGGCTGGCAACAGAGTGCCCGGGAGTGAACAATACCTGTAAAGTAGTATTACCAAAGCGCAATGTATCACCTTCGTTTATATAAACCCGGTTTTGCGGGATATCATCGGTAACCATTCCAAAGAACTGCGCCCAGCGCCCTGTATCATGATACGTTTTCAGCTCCTCTTGATGAAGGTGCAATGCCAGGTTATATTTACCGGAAATATAGGAATTGCCCAGGATGTGGTCGATGTGGCAATGCGTGTTCACGAGCAGAACAGGGTTTAATTCATGTTGTTCAATAAAATCTGTGAGTTCTTTTTGTTCATGTGCCTTAAAGCAGCCGGGGTCTATGATGGCGCATTGTTTTGTTTCGTCATACAACACATAGGTGTTCTCACTAAATTCATTAAACGTAAAGCTGGCTACCTGCATGCTGCAAATATGGCGTAATTTCAATTACCTGCAATTGCAATCGGGCAGGTAACGGGTTTGCCCGTTCTTATCAGTAATGCTGGCAAGCCGGCCTTTTTCATTATACACATAAGTAGCATTAAGCCGGCCTTGTTTCCATTGTTCCCTTTTTTCTGTTCTTCCACCCGCGGTGTAATAAAACCAGTTGCCCTTTTTAACCCCGTTTTTATAATGGCCGCTGGTTTTTATCTTCCCGTTTTCGTACCGTTCCTGGTATTTTCCATTTTCAATCTGCTGGCCAAAACCGGTAACTGCGAAAAGCAGAAACAGCACAAAACAGATTACGGGCAATTTTTGAAACAAAAAGCAAGGGGCATTTAATTGCATTTTAATCGTATTGGGCATTGTTTTACAAGGTTTTGCAACAGGAAAATAATCTTTTTCCAGCCACCTTTCAAAATTAAAAACATTTATTATTTTAGCAGCCCTTGTTTTAAAAAATTATTAAATAGCAGGGAGCTACTAAAGTGATTGCATTTGTTGAAGGAAAATTAGCCGTTAAGTCACCCGCCCATGTTGTTGTAGATTGCGGTGGCGTGGGTTATTCCATAAATATTTCGTTGAATACGTATGAGCTGCTTAGCCAGGCAGATCATGCCCGGGTGCTTACACACCTTGTGGTGAAAGAAGACAGCCATACGCTTTATGGTTTTGCCGAGGAGGATGAGCGCCAGCTTTTTCTTCACCTGATATCGGTGAGTGGTGTGGGTGCAAACACGGCCCGCATGATCCTGTCGTCTGTAAAACCAATTGAGGTAAAGCAGGCAATAACCAGCGGCAACTGGGCGTTATTAAAGTCCGTGAAAGGAATAGGCCCTAAAACAGCCCAACGAATAGTGATCGACCTACAGGACAGGCTGCAAAAAACAGAAGGTATAACCGGAGATCTGATAACTGCTGCTTCACCGGCCAACAAAGCGCTGGAAGAAGCACTTGCGGCATTGGTAATGCTAGGCTTTAGCCGCAATGAGGCTGAAAAAGGCCTGCAAAAAGTAAAACAGCAAAACCCCAACTACACCGTGGAGGAGCTGGTAAAAAACACCCTAAAATATATTTGATGGCGAAACTCTACATTGCGTACTCTCTATAACATAAAATACATATCGCTGTCTTCTTTTTTCACTTTGCTGGTAAGCATGGTGTGTGCTGCAACGCCTGAACTTTTGTTTGAAGTAGAAACAAATTTCGGTTCCAGGAAAATGTTGCTGGGTTTTGCCCCGCCAGATAGCAGCCAGGCAGATTCGCCTGCGGTGAAATTACCTTTCCCGATAAAAGACAGGAAGCCCTATGAGCGCAGCCAGAAACGCCATCCTTTCGATCTTGGGGAGCCTTCTAACATCAGGAACAGGTATACCCTTGATTCGAACCGCAACGAATATAATTTCAAATCAACCGTTGGTGGCCAGGATTACCGCTTGCCGGCAAGTGTACCTGTTAATGAGCAGCTGAAAACGGAAAACGAACGACAGAATAAAGATTATTTCAGGCAAAGGGCACAGGCGCAGAATTTTGCAACCGGTTCGGGCATCATCCCGCCCTTAAAAGTAGGCCCTAAGATCTTCGACCGCATCTTCGGCAGTGGTATTATTGATATTAAACCACGTGGTACGGCCGAGCTGACTTTTGCAGGAAACTTTAACACGGTGCGTAACCCGGCCATTGCGCAAAGGCAGCAAAGCACGGGGCAATTCGATTTTAAACCAAAGCTTCAGTTGAATGTGCAGGGCAGCATAGGCGACAAGATGAAGATCAACATGAACTATGACACCGAAGCGACCTTTGATTTTGAAAATCAGATGAAGCTTGATTACGGTGGAAAGGAAGATGATATCATTAAAAAGATAGAGCTCGGGAATGTAAGCCTGCCGTTAAACTCCGCGCTGATCCAGGGAAGCCAGAGCCTGTTCGGGGTAAAAGCCACCATGCAGTTTGGCCGGCTCACCGTAACATCCATCGTAACCCAGCAGCGTGGTAAAACCACCGAAACCGAGCTGCAGGGCGGGGTACAAACCACGCGTTTTGATATCCAGGCCGATAATTACGACATGAACCGCCATTATTTCCTGGCCCAATATTTCAGGGATAATTACGACAATGCTTTACGCAACCTGCCTATTGTAAATTCACCGGCCGTAATCAACAGGGTTGAAGTATGGATCACCAACCGCTCGGCTTCTGTTGATAATGCACGCTCGGTAATGGGCTTTAGCGACCTTGGGGAAGGAAGCAAAAGGAACAACACAGGATGGGCTGTGAATCCCAACGGCCTCGATACGTTTCCAAATAATACCACCAACGACCTGTATAAATACCTGAGCGGGCAAACGCCTATCAACACAGATACGGCCCTGCTGCGCCAGGAATTCAATATCCAGAACCAGCTGGTAAAAGACCAGGAACAAACGGGTCTTCAACCCATTTCACAATACCAGATGATCAGCTATGCACGGCTGTTATCGGTTAATGAATACACGATAAATACACGATTAGGGTACATCTCTTTAAATACGTCATTGAACAATGATGAGGTGCTTTGCGTGGCATACGAGTATACCATAAACGGGCAGTATTTCAAGGTAGGAGAGTTCAGCACAGACATTCCGATCAATGCCGCAACGCCTAATGTGCTGTTCCTTAAAATGCTTAAAGGCCCGTCCCTGCGTCCCGACTTACCTATGTGGGACCTGATGATGAAAAATATCTATTCCCTGGGTACCTTTAATATTCAGCCCAAAGATTTTAAACTGAGCGTTATTTATGCCGATGACCCTTCGGGAGCCGACCTGAACTATATCCCCCAGCAAAATGAACCTTTGCTTACGGGTATCCCGTTGCTTACCGTTCTTAACCTCGATAACCTCAACACGCAGCAGGAACGTGCACCCGATGGTTTATTTGATTATATAGAAGGGGTTACCGTAGCCCCGCAGCAAGGCCGGGTGATGTTTCCGGTTGTTGAGCCTTTCGGAAGCTATTTAAGCAGGCGTTTTGTGAATAATCCCGACAGGGCGAGGTATTATTCATTTTATGAGTTATACGATTCAACACGCTTTGCAGCCATACAATTGCCGCAATACAATAAGTTCTTTTTACGTGGTACATACCAGGGCTCGTCAAGCAACGAAATTTCACTGAACAGCACCAACATTCCGCGTGGTTCGGTTAAAGTTACTGCCAACGGGGCACCCCTTACCGAAAATGCAGATTACGTGGTTGATTATAACCTTGGCCGTGTAAAGATCATCAATACCGGTTTGTTAAACTCGGGGGCCACTATTAAGGTTTCATCAGAAAGTAACTCCTTGTTCAGCGTTCAGCAAAAAAGCCTGTTGGGAACACGTTTTGATTACAAGCAAAGCAATGATTTTATTTTCGGGGGTACATTTTTATACCTCAACGAAAGGCCGCTCACGCCCAAAGTAAATATCGGGGAAGAACCTATTTCCAACATGATCATCGGGCTTGACGGAACATATAAAAAGGATTCACGCTTTTTAACCAAGCTGGTTGACAAGCTTCCGTTTATCGAAACAAAAGAAACGTCTAACATTACGGTGAGTGGCGAGGTTGCAAAGCTTATCCCGGGGGTTCAGGGTGCATTGGCGCAACAAGGAACGGCCTACCTGGATGATTTTGAAGGAAGTGAAACGCCTTTTGACCTGAGGCAACCCGGTAACTATGGCGCCTGGTCGCTGGCAGCCACCCCGCAAGGCCAGCCAGATCTTTTTCCGGAAGGCAACCTCACCAACGACCTGAGCTACGGGTTTAAACGTTCTTCACTGGCATGGTATAGCATATCGAGCGATTTTTACCGCAACAATAACATCACACCTGCGCATATAAGAGGCGATGATGTGCAACTGAGCGATGACTGCGTGCGCGAGATCAACTTAAAACAGATCTTTCCCGACAGGCAGGTACAGGCCGGTATGCCAACCAACCTCCCCACGCTCGACTTAGCTTATTACCCTAAAGAAAGAGGACCTTACAATTATAACGTAGATGAGCTGAATGCCGATGGAACATTGGCCAACCCGGTTGATAAATGGGCAGGGATAACCCGCAGAATAGACCAGAATGATTTTGAAGCAGCCAATATAGATTACATAGAAATATGGATGATGGACCCGTATGCCTGTAAAAAGGATGAGACGAATACCGGGGAGATCTACTTTAACCTGGGAAACATTTCGGAAGATGTGCTGAGAGATAACAGGCGGTCGGCCGAAAACGGGCTGCCTAAAACACTGGCCGATAACAATTATATTGATACAACCGTTTGGGGAAGGGTTCCGCGTAAACCTGTTATTAATTTTGCATTCGATTCGGATCCTGCAGTACGTACAGCGCAGGATGTGGGCTTTGACGGGTTTAATGATGACGGGGAACGGTCATGGTTTGACAGTGCCTATGTGCAACGTGTAAACCAAAAGTACCCGGGTTCGCAGGCCGCTAACAATGCCAACGCAGATCCTTCAAACGATAATTACCATTACTTCCTGGGTACCGACTTTGATAATTCTTCCACATCGATTGTAAACCGTTACAGGAAGTTTAACAACACACAGGGCAATTCGCCAACACTCGACCAATCTACCGAAAGCTACCCCACAACAGGAAGCACCACACCGGAGAATGAAGACATTAATAAGGATTATACTTTAAATGACATTGAAGAGTATTATCAATACAAGATCGATGTAAGCAAAGGCCGCCTGGTGGTGGGCCAGAATTATGTTACCGATAGCGTAAGGAGAGATGCAGAGCTTGCCGATGGCTCAACCAGGAGCGTAACCTGGTACCAGTTAAAAATACCGGTGCGCGAGTACCAGAAAAAGATCGGGCAGATCTACGATTTTAAATCCATACGGTTTATGCGCATGTTCATGCGCGGCTTTAGCGATGACATGTTATTGCGTTTTGCTTACCTTCAGCTGGTGCGTGCCGATTGGCGTAAATACCAGGAAAACCTGGAAACAGCACGCGAAGGCCAGCCCAATGATGATCCTGACAATACCAAGTTTGTGGTATCAACAGTGAACATTGAAAAGAACAGCAAGCGTTCTCCCATAAATTATGTTACGCCACCTGGTATCCAGCGCGAGGTTGATTTCAGCGCGCCCCAGGCTTTTGCGCAAAACGAGCAATCACTTTCTATCCAGGTTTGCGATTTGCGTGACGGAGATGCACGTGCGGCCTTTAAAAATGTGAGCACCGACCTGAGAAGGTATGGTAAAATGCGCATGTTCATTCATGCCGAAGGGCTTACTGATGCATTGCGCAATGGCGATCTTCATGCATTTATCCGCATAGGTACCGATCTCACAGGCAACTACTACGAGTTCCAGATGCCATTGAACGTAACCGTTCCGCCAACGGCCGACCCTAATGCGATATGGCCGGCATCGAACGAGATGGTGATAGACCTTGACGAACTCATCAATACGAAAATAGCCCGTACCAATGCCAACTTCCCTTTTACTTCTGTATTTGAAAGAATAGGGCCTAACGGGATTTACCGGGTGGTGGGCTTGCCCGATCTTAGCCAGGCCAGGGTGGTGATGCTGGGCGTGCGTAACCCCAAATCGAAACCGGGCGATGCGAGCGATGACGGGTTAACAAAATGCGGTGAGGTTTGGTTCAATGAGTTACGGATGACCGACTTTGCAAGCCGCGGAGGATGGGCCGCAACAGGGCGCGTTCTGGCAAAGCTTGCTGATTTTGGGAACATGCAGCTTACGGGAAGCTTATCTACAGTAGGCTGGGGTGGCATTGATAAAAAACTGAACGAACGCAGCCTTGACGATCAATACCAGTATGATGTACAGGGTAATTTTGAACTCGGCAAGTTCTTCCCGGTAAAGACCGGTTTGTCCATCCCTATTTTCCTGTCATACGGAAACACTACGATAAGGCCTTACTACAACCCGCTTAACCCGGATGTTGTGCTGCAGAAGGAGATAGACGAAAGTACAAATGCCGACTATAGAGATAAGATTAAAAAGGCTGCAGATGATTTTACGGCACGCAAAAGCCTCAACTTTACCAATGTGCGAAAAAACCGTGTCGGTTCCAAGAAACAGCATTTATATGATATTGAAAACTTCAGCTTTACCTATGCATATACGGAGATGTACAGGCGGAACCAGACCATTCAATATTACATTTTACAGAATTACCGAGGACAGGTTGCTTATAATTATAATTTTAACAGCAAACCATGGGAGCCTTTTAGCAAGCTGATCAAATCGAAGCAGCTTCAGCTGATCAAAGATTTTAACCTTTATTTTAAACCACAGTCGTGGGGTGCCAGGGTGGAAGCCGAAAGAAGATATGGAGTAACGGTTAACCGGAACAATGATAACCCGAATACGGTGATCCAGCCTTTATACGATAAGCTGTTTACCATGAACAGGTATTACGAGTTCAGGCATGATATTACCAAGGGCCTGAAGTTTGATTACACCTCTACCGCGATGGCGCGTATTGATGAACCTTTGTATGAGATTAGCGACAAGACCCCCGAGAAGAAAGATACGATATGGGATAATTTTTTAAAGGGAGGAAGGTTAACACAGTTCGACCAGGCTATCCGGTTAAACTACGTTATTCCTATCAATAAGATACAACAGCTTAACTGGACCAATGTATCCTATAACTATACGGCAAATTACCAATGGAAACAGGCCCCACCCGCTGCCGATAGCCTGGGTAATACCATTCAGAACTCGCGTGTTGAGGCATGGAACGTGAACCTGAACATGGTGATGTTGTATAACAAATTTGCCATTCTCCGCACGCTTAACAACCCTGCAGGCAGTGCCAATAAGAAAGGAACCCTGGCCGGGCCGAAAGAGCCTGTCAAGAAAAAGTCGACCAAAAAGACCAAAGGTAAAAAGGGTGACAAGGACGAAGAGGAACCGAAGGAGAAAGAAAAAGACAGCGGTTCGTTAAGCCCCGCAGTGGCAGCTACACTCCGGTTATTAACCAGCATAAAGAATGTGAGCTACCAGCATAGCATAAACCATGGTATGGTGCTGCCCGGGTTTAATCCCAAGCCGCAATATGTAGGTCAGAATTTTGATGAGGGCGCTCCCGGCTTTGATTTTATTACCGCATTGCAGGGTGATGATTACCGCTTTAAAGCCGGGCGTAATGGCTGGCTCACCAAAGATCCGCGCATCAGCAGTTATTACCTCACCGATTTTCGTGAGAACATTTCCGGGCGGGCAACCCTCGAACCATTGCAGGATTTCAGGGTTGAGCTGAATGTGACCAAGTCATCCACATTAACACAACAATCGCTGTTCCGTTATGATTCCATCACCAACTCCTACCGTGATGTAGGGCCCCTGGTTGAATCGGGAACATACTCGATCAGCTACAACGTTTTTGCAACAACCTTTTCCAAAGAGTTTGAAGACGGTACATCAGAAGTTTTCAACCAGTTCCAGGCTAACCGGAAAATAATAGCTGAACGGCTGTCGCAAAATCCTTCGAGGCCAGGCGGGCGGCTAGACAGTACAGGATTCCCGGAGGGGTACAGCAGGTATTCGCAGGAGGTATTGATCCCTGCTTTTCTTGCTGCCTATAGCGGAAAAGATGCCAGCAAAATCTCACTCAGCCCGTTCCCTAAGATCCCGATCCCAAACTGGCGTGTTACCTATACCGGCTTAACCAAAATTGCTGCCATTAAGGAATATGCGAGCAACATCACCATCAATCACCAATACCAGTCCACGTATAATGTAGGCGGTTTTCAATCCATTATCGATACCGCCTCCACGAACCTCAGCGGGGATTACGGATCAAAGTACCAGATCAGGAGCATCAGCATCGTGGAGCGTTGGGGGCCTTTTATAGGCATAGATGTTACTTTGGTTAATAATGTTACCGCCCGTTTTGAATACAAGCGCGACCGAACGTTGAACTTTGCATTAACCAACCAACAGCTGAGCGAGCAACAGGGCAGTGAATTTGTGTTCGGGGCAGGTTACCGCACACAGAATTTAAAGGTACCGTTTTTACGCGGGGGACGTACTTTGGTGCTTAAAAACGACATTAACTTCAGGCTTGAATTCAGCATCCGTAACCAGCTCACAAAGATCCGTAACCTCGACAGGCCTTCCAATGAAGATGTGCAGGGCGACCGGGTAATTTCTATCCGCCCCAGCATTGATTATAACATCAATGAAAAACTGGTGCTGCGTATATTCTACGACAGAAGGCAAACCGATCCTTACATTTCATCGCGTTTCCCTACCGTTATCACCAGTGGCGGGTTTAGCCTGCGTTACACGATCCAGTAACCGGCATTTTTGTTGATGTGGCAATGCGCTGGTTCGCTGAAACGGTATACTAATAAGAAACTGTTTATAAAGTTTATAGCTGATAGATCATAGTTGATAGCAGGGAAAGTAACCACAACGGGCACAATCCCGATAGCTATCGGGAGGTATAACCACAAAGAGCACAAAGGAAACACAAAGGGCATAGCGGAGTTTCCCGTAAACCGTAATGCTTAAATCGTAAACCAGATTGCCGCGCTTCGCTCGCAATGACATTCCGTAATGAGCTTCCCTGAACTTCGTCTCGTAAATTAAATTTCTACCCATTTCGCATTTTTGTCACTTCGAACTTTGCACTCCGCACTTCCGACTTTTATTGACCATCACCCATGCGCTTTCTCCAGCAACTGCATCATTTTCTCCGTGCTTTTTAATCCATGTCCGCTAAACAGGCTCACCCAGGTATCGCCCTCAAACAACTGCAATGCTTTTTGAATGCCGGCAATGGTGGCTGCACTTGTGGGCTCTATGTAATACCCCATGTTGCAGCATAGCTTTAGCGCACTTATTGTTTCTTCATCCGTAACCGTTACAAACGCACCTTTTGTTTCGTTAATTATGCCGATCATCTGGCTGCCGCGAACAGGTTCGGCAATGGCAATGCCTTCGGCAATGGTTGGCAGGGAGTTTATTTTTGCAGGTTGGGTATTCCCCTGTTTCCATGACTCATACAAAGGAGCGCAATTGTGGCTCTGCACGGCCACCAGTTTTGGCATTTTACCGATCACCCCGCTTTCGTATAAATGTTTAAAGCCAATATAGCAGCCAATAACAAGCGTTCCGTTCCCTGCCGGAAGCACCACCACATCGGGTGCCTGCCAGTTCAGCTGTTCACATACTTCATAAGCAAACGTTTTGGTGCCTTCAAAAAAATAAGGATTATAACAATGGCTGGCATAATACGTGTTTTGTGCGGCTTGCCATGCGGCATTGGCCGTATCTTCCCTCGATCCCTCTATAAGCATGAGGTTGGCGCCATACATGCGCATTTGTGCAAGCTTGCCCGGGCTGGTTGATGCCGGAACATATACATCGGCTTTTATACCGGCCCTCGCTGCATACGCAGCAATGGCACAGCCTGCATTCCCGCTGCTATCCTGCACCACATGTTTTATGCCTTGTTGCCTGGCAACGCTTATTAATACGCTGGCCCCGCGGTCTTTGTAAGAACCCGTTGGAAAGAGCTGTTCCTGCTTAACGTGTATGGTTTTATTGAACAAGCTAACAGGCAATAAAGGGGTAAATCCTTCGCCCAGTGTAGCAGCATCTGCAAGCGATACGGGTAAAAAATGTTCGTAACGCCATAAATTACACTGGTTTTTAGTAAGTTTGCCCAGATCGAATTGCACCTGCATGTTGATGTTAAGCAGCTCATTATCTCCATACCACGTAGCTTGTTGAGTTGAATAAGCAGCACTGCTTTGCATGCC
>JAZKGM010000349.1:0-5291 GCA_040385895.1 Bacteroidota bacterium | reverse complement strand
ATTAATGCCCGGAACAACTGTTGAAATTCATGTACCTGTTTTAAATGACCAAAACCATGATTAAGAAAATACGCCAAGATCAATCCTTCACTTCCGCACAATGCCATTCGATTAGCCCGGTAAAATAACGAAGCTTTAACCCCACTATAGAATATGTTTGTTATTTAAACTTTGCTGCGTTTAAGCCACATATTAAAATTTGTGCTGATCGCTTTAAGCCTCACTACTATTGAGGTGAAAGCGCAGCAGTATCACCTTCATCATTTTAATGACAAGGATGTTATACCCAGCTCGTTTGTATATAAAACGTTCGAGGATTCAAAGGGGTATCTGTGGTTTTTAACCGACAAAAGCATTACGCGATACGATGGCAGAAAAGCAAAAATGTTCGGGCCTGAAGACGGATATAATGAAGGCGGAGCCTACCAGATATTGCAAGACAAAAAAGGAGTGATCTGGATCGTTACCACTAATTTTAAATTATATTATTTTAAGGATGAGCAATTTAATGAATTAAAATATAATAAATTTATTAGCTGGCTATGTATTGATAAGAACGATACAAAATGGATCGCTACAAGAACAAATGCGTGCATCAGCTTTATTCGCGAGGACTATACCGTATCGAAGCCCGTATTCATCATTGATGAGTTCGACAGGGTCAACCTTTTTTTAACATTGAGTAATTTCAACTACTTGATTTCATTACCTGGCGGGATTTTCCATTACCAGAAAGGAAAAATAAGAAAATTGTCGAGTAGCGATACCTATAATGATTTTTTAATAAGCCGTATCTTTCATCTTAAAAACAGGATCTATATAACCAATGAACAAGGCATTCATGAGTTTATCGGCAACAAACTGGTTTTGCGATACCCGCCTGTAAATAGTGATATTTTCGACCTTGTTGAAGATGACAATGGCTTTATATGGGTAGCCACACCAAGAGGTTTGCTGAAGTTAAGCCGGCAAAGAGAAAAGTTTAAGCTGGACCTTAAGCTGCTTACCGGTTATTCGGTACTATCTATTTCATACATGCATGATAAGTCTTTATGGGTGTCGACAGCAAAAGACGGGGTATTTATACTAAACGACCGGGCAACACATTATACCTCCTCAGCTTATTTTTCGAACGAACCCATTTTTCTCGCAAAAAAGGACCTGACCCGCATGTATTTTTTTACCGAAAATATTAACTATTACGAGCTATACAACAACAAACTGCTGTCAAAAAAACTTCCTGTCGCTGATTATAAGCAACCGTTCCAGGTTAAAAATGCGCTGAGCGTTTCCAATACGGGGGTCGTATTGTTTACCACAAAAGAACTCTTTATAAAAGATGGAAAGGTTGGTTTTTTCGATGCAAAAAAAGGAAAACATGCTTCGTTTTATGCCGGTGGAGACGAGTCGTTATTAATTGATGAGCAATTAAACCTTAAAAGAAGAGATACAATTGTAATCAACAAAGACGAATGGCAGAACATAAACAGGACTTACCTGGGTAAAAATATATTAACGGAATCAGCCTGCCCCATTTTATTAATTAATGACACATTCTTTTACTCTACCAATAAAGGGTTGCTGAAGGTCTTTAAAAATAAAGGGAAATTATACGGAGCATTAATACGGATCAAAGGGATCATATCAGGGGCTGTTTATCATAACCAAAAAATATACGTGTCTACCAAAAGCAATGGCATTTACCGCATCAATAAGGGTATTATGGATAATATCTCAACCGTTAACGGACTGGTATCAAACTATTGCACCAGGATATATATACATGGTGATTTCCTCTGGGCATGCACCAACAAGGGTGTTTCCAGGGTGAACATGGAAACTTTGGCGATCAGGAATTTTACAGAACGCGATTACCTTTTAAACGAACAGGTTAACGACCTGGAAATATTTCATGATACGGTGTATGTGGCTACCAATTTGGGAGTGACCATGTTTCCTGCAAATACTTCCGCTCCCAATAATCAACCTGCTATCTATCTTGAGAAGCTGCTGTTAAACAACTCTATTGAGATCGCTGTAAACAGCCTTATTGAAACAGATTACCTCAACAACAATTTTACCCTCGAGCTTGTATCCCCCGGATACCGGTCGGGCAAATCCAACCGCTTCAGGTTAATTATTACCACCAATGATGTTACAGATACCTTGCATTATGACAACAGTTCTATCCAGCTTCTTGCATTGATGCCGGGTACTTATAACATCAGGGCCGATGTAATGAACATTGACGGGGTGTGGAGCACCAAACCGGTGCTGCTTGACCTGCTCATCCACCCTCCTTTCTGGAAAACCATCTGGTTCATCAGCCTTATCATCATCATTGTTTGTTCGGTGGTGGGGTATGTGTTGTGGCTCTCGGTTAAAAGGCAAAAAGAAATGCAGGAGTACAGGCGAAAGATCACCGAAAGCGAATTGAAGTCGCTCAGGTTGTATATGAACCCTCACTTTTTGTTCAACAGCCTTACTTCATTGCAGTCGTTCATCCTTACGGTGAAAACAGGGGAAGCCAATCATTTTATCACCAAGTTCTCTAAACTGATCCGTGCTGTAATGAACTATTCGGTGAAGGGCGAGCTGCTTTTAAAAGAAGAAATCCAATTGCTGAAAGATTACCTGGAGCTGGAAAGTGTGCGCTTCGGAACAGGATTTACTTACCAGGTTGCCTGCCAGGAGGGGATCGATATTGAAAACACCAGCATTCCTTCGCTCATCATTCAGCCCTTTGTTGAAAATGCCATTAAACACGGGGTGACGGGGGTTGCCGAGCAATGTTACATTAAAGTGTGGTTTGAAATGAGGGGCAAAGAACTGTATTGCATTGTTGCTGATAATGGAAAAGGAAGAAACAGTAAACAGAATAAAGAAACCACCCACATTTCTTCAGGTATTAAATTCACCAGAGAACGGATCACGCTTTTACTCCATAACAAACATGAACAAGTGATAACGATGACCGATACCGACCCTGGTAATCCATTAATGCCAGGAACCACTGTTGAAATTCATGTACCTGTTTTAAATGACCAGAATGATGATGAATAAATATAACACATGGCATCATGGGCAATTTTTAATTTTATAAGTGCCTTAAAATTATTAGAATTAACCTCACTATATAAACCTGTTTATTGTAATTGTTATCTAACACCACCATACTAAAAGTGATCCTGCTTGTTTTGTGCCTGGCTGCTACCCGGGTAAAAGCACAGCACTATCATTTTTACAACTTTAACGACAAGGATGTTATCCCCAGTTCGTTCGTGTATAAAACATTTGAGGATTCAAAAGGGTATTTATGGTTCTTGTCTGACAAAAGCATCAGCCGGTATGATGGTAAAAAAGCAAAAATATTCGGACCTGCAGACGGATATAAAGACGGTGGTGCCTACCGCATATTGGAAGACAAAGAGGGCGTTATCTGGATCGTTACAACAAACTTCAGGTTATATTATTTCAAAAATGAACAATTTAACGCATTAGACAGCATAACGGTAACTTGGCTCCATATAGACCATAATGATAATAAGTGGGTTGCTACCAGGCATTATGGCCTCATTTACAAGCTGAACAAAAATTACACCTATTCTGTACCTGTACTAACTGAATACAAGAATAACATGCTTCATTCCGTTTTTGCGCTGAATGATTCTTCTTTTTTATATTCTACAAATGTTGGCGTCTTCTATTATTCCAACCGGAATACCAGGAAGTTGCTGCACACAGAAACGTATAAGGGCGGGGCAATAGGGCGCTTCTTTTCCATAAACAACAAAATATACATTACCCTTGATAACGGCATATATGAATTTTTAAACAAACGCATATACAAAAAATATACCCTGGTTAAAAACGAAGTGTTCGATCTTTGTGCAAATGGAGATCACCTTTGGGCCGCCACTCAAAAAGGGTTACTGGCATTCAAACTGGATAAGGACAGCTTTTTTGCCCAGGGCACTTACCTTACAGACCAACCGATACTTTCGGTTACAAAAACCACAGAAAATAACCTATGGGTCACTACCTTACAAAAAGGCGTTTTCATCTTAAACACAGCAAGCAATCATTACCTGCCAACAAACAGCATCATAAAAAACTCCATTAATTTTATCCGTAAAGATTTAACCAGCCTATACCTGTTTACATACACTCCTTCGTATTATTTTCTTTCTGATAAGAAATTATCCGTATGTGAAATCCCGAAGTCTGCTGATGGAAATGATAAAAGGATTTTAAAAGGAACCAGGAACATTTCTGATTCAGATATTGCAGTATTTACGAATAGATCACTCCTGCTTGGCAAAAATAAATTCAGATTCTGGAATAATGATTCCGGTCATCTTGTTTCCGGTTTAAGTAATCATGTTTTAATGACAATGAGAGGTGCATTGGATCTTACATATAATGGTAAAACGCTTGTTTACGGTAAAGATTTTATCAGGTTAGACAGTACCTTAAAAATGTATACCAACAGTGCCGGACCTCTTTTATGCCATGGCGACACGTTCTATTATGGAACCCAGAAAGGACTGGTTGCATTACATTATTCCAAACACAAATTACAGTATCGTATTATTGATGTAAAAGGAAATATCTCCAAGGTTATTTATTACCGCAATAAAATTTATGCCATTACCCAAACCAACGGTTTGTATGTATTGGATAATGATAACATAACCAATATTTCTACCGCTAACGGTCTGCCTGCTAATTATTGCTCAGCAATTGTCCCATACAAAAACCACATCTGGGTTGGCACAAATAAAGGTGTATCAAGGATCAATATTTCTGATTTAAGCATACATAACTTTACCGAAAAAGATTACCTCGTGAACGAACAGGTGAATGACCTGGAGATCTATAATGATTCCGTGTATGTAGGCACCAACTCTGGCCTCACCACCTTTTCTGTGCAAACAAATATCGTAAATGGAAATACCGCTCCGCATATTTACCTTGAAAAACTACTCTTGAATAATGCAATAGATCTGGTGAGGAATGACCTTATTGAAACAGATTACCTGAACAATAATTTCACCCTGGAATTTGTCTCACCGGGATACCGGTCGGGGAAATCCAACCGCTTCAGGTTAATCATTACCGCCAATGACGTTACAGATACGTTGCATTATGACAACAGCTCCATACAACTCCTTGCATTAATGCCGGGCAGTTATAACATCAGGGCCGATGTAATGAACATTGACGGGGTATGGAGCACCACACCGGTGCTGCTTGACCTGCTCATCCACCCTCCTTTCTGGAAAACCATC
>JAZKGM010000348.1:0-4189 GCA_040385895.1 Bacteroidota bacterium | reverse complement strand
GCCTATGAACGAATGGCTAAAGGCGGGCGTTTGTTTTATATAGGTGCCGGCACCAGTGGCCGTTTGGGCATTGTTGATGCCAGCGAATGTCCTCCTACTTTTGGCGTTGGCTTTGGCGTTGTGATCGGGTTGATCGCGGGTGGTGATAAGGCCATACGAAAGGCTGTGGAATTTGCAGAAGATGATGAAAAACAGGGCTGGAAGGACCTGAAGCAGCATAAAATATCGAAAAAGGATGTATTGATCGGGATCGCGGCAAGCGGCAGCACGCCTTACGTGGCGGCAGCATTGAAGGAAGCGAATAAGCATGGCGTGCTAACCGGGTGCATTGTGTGCAACAAAGGAAGCCGGGTGGCTGCCGAAGCCCAATTTCCGGTAGAAGTGGTGGTGGGACCGGAGTTTGTTACGGGAAGCACACGCATGAAAAGCGGCACGGCACAAAAACTGGTGCTTAATATGTTAAGCACGAGCCTGATGATAAAGCTTGGGCGGGTAAAAGGCAATCGAATGGTGGATATGACGCCCACCAATAATAAGCTGATCAAACGGGGTGCTAAAATGATCATGGAAGAATTGAAAGTGGATGAAAAAGCTGCCGAAAAGCTGCTGAAGAAGCATGGGAATGTGAGAAAGGCTGTGGAGGCTGTGGGGAAGAGAAAGTAATTGGTTATTAGTTGTTGGCGTTTGGTTGCTTATTCGAGTATATCAATAGGAAACTGTGGTTGGTTATAGTATTGCCTTTGCGGTAATATGGTTTTATGGGAATTCGTAAATCATAAATGAGATTGCCGCGCTTCGCTCGCAATGACATCCCGTAAAACGTAATGCGCAAACCTTAATCACTCATCTACTTAATCACCTCATCTCTTAATTTCTAATCACCTCCCCCATACTATAACAACCTGATCCCGTCTTCCCTGATCTCTATTTTTTTATCGCGGTATAAGTTACCGATGGTCATTTTAAATGTTTTTTTGCTCATGCCAAAGTTGCGGTAGATATCATCGGCATTGCTTTTATCATGGTATGGTATATAGCCGTTGTGTTTTTTAAGCTCCTTAAGGATCTTATCTCCTTCGTCTTCTACCCTTTGGTAACCGGGTTTCCCGATCATGATATTGATCTTGGTGCCGTCTTTAATGCTCTTTATAAAACCGGTAAATACATCTCCTACGTAAAGGTCTTTAAACACTTCATTGTAATGCAGCAGGCCCAGGTGCTTTTCGTTAACAATAAGCTGGTAGCCCAGCTCGGTGTCTTTATACACAATGCAGTTCACCACTTCTTTCTCTTTCACCGTAAGGTTTTCGTTGCTTAACTCGTCTCCCAGCTTTTCTTTGGCAATTACTTTTCCGGTGGGTTCGTCAAAAATAATTTTAACCAGGCAGTAATCGCCCACCTGCAGATCGTCTTCGTGCAGGGAGCGGGGCAATAACAGGTCTTTGGGCATGCCCCAATCTAAAAAAGCGCCTGCCGGGGTCATATCGGTTACTTTTAATGTTACCAGCTTACCGGCCTCGCCTTTCGCCTTTTTGGTTGATGCGCATAAAACACCGGTGGCATCGTGGTATAAGAACACATGAAGCTTATCGCCTTTTAGCAAGCCGGTGTCGGCATATTGCAGAGGTAGCAGCGCTGTTTGGGCCGAATCCTTGCCCAGTATATACCCCTGGGGCGTTTTCTCTAAAATTGTAAGATCGTAATATTGTCCGGGCCTTAGCATGTTATAATTGATAATTAAAAACCAGCTGCAAAAGTGCAGATAATTTATAACATAACTAACAACCAACGAAATCAATAAAAAGACAAATAAAAAAGTTGGCGATTAGCTTTTATTTCAATTCTTTTGAAGAACCAAATGCGCAGGTGGCGAAATTGGTAGACGCGCTGGTCTCAGAAGCCAGTGGGGTAATACCTGTAGGAGTTCGAGTCTCCTCTTGCGCACAAAAAGAGGCTGTTTCCCTAAAGAAACAGCCTCTTTTGTTTTATTACCGCCTTAACAGCAGCCTAAAAAATAATAGATAACAGATGCCAGTATGCATCCTGCGAAATTATAGCCGCCATCGATCAGGTAAGAATTAAGCGGTTTCATGTTATAGATATACCCCATAGAAATGGCCGCTGCACCCGATCCGCCAATAAGAGCACCTGATTTAAGGCAATGCATCATGCCCATGCCTCCCGGGGCACTGCATAAAACACCCTGGCACGAGGCCGCGCAAACCCATAAGGTAGCTGCGCTAAGCACCAAAGCGCATAAAAAAGAACAAATGAAAAGTTTAGCCATGTTGGCTTCTTTTCGTTTTTCAGGATCCATTACAATGCCATGGCTTTTTGCCCAGGCTGTACCAAATACTTTAGGATTGTACCAAATGGCCCCCAGCATAAAAAAAGCCAGGGCGGCAACAAGTACCTGCCACCAGAAATGCATTACAGTTGTCATAGTTTTAAGTTTGAGTTAGTGTAACCCAAATATACTATAAACCCAACATGCTGATGTCGTTGTGTATTTTTTACTCTAAAATTAATTTCCCCCTGTGAATAAACCCCTCGGCAGATTGAAGGGTAAAGGAGTAAATGCCCTGCACGGCCTGGCTGCGTTTCCATGCCCGAATTTTTTTGGCGGTGATGTAGCCGCCAAAAAGGTGTGTGGCATGTGCGCTGTTCGTTAAAAAGAACAGGAAAACACCCAGGAAAATGGAAGGGGTTGGTTTCATAAAGGGAACGGTTTGGTTTTTTAATATAAACGCTTCTGCTCAAAACGTCAAACGCGCTTTTATCTTATACCTTCTTCACTCATCAGCCATAATAAAGAGCTGATGGCGGCAGCACCCAGTTCGAGCTCGCGCTTGTTCACTTTATCGAATGTATCGGCTTCGGTGTGGTGAATGTCGAAATACCGCTGCGAGTCGGGTGAGTAACCGATCAGCACGGTTCCCTGCGGCTTCAGCGGGCCGATGTCAACGCCCCCATGTCCTTTCCTGATCTGTTCGATGCCATAAGGCCTGAATAATTCAAGCCACTTTTGCATATAAACCACAGCCGTGCTGTCTTCGCTTCCAAAGGCCCGCGGGGTAAAACCTCCTGCATCGCTTTCTATCGCTGCAATGTGTTTCTGTGTTTTATTCTCTGCTGCAACACGGGCATATTCGGTTCCGCCCTTCACCCCGTTCTCTTCGTTCATAAAAAGCACTGCGCGCAAAGTGCGTTTTGGCTTCAAACCCAGCTGTTTGATCAGCCTCAACGCTTCAATGCTTTGTACGCAACCGGCCCCGTCATCATGCGCACCGTCCCCATTGTCCCAGCTATCCAGGTGGCCCCCGGCAATAATCACCTCACCCGGTTTTTCACTCCCGTGCATTTCTGCGATCACGTTATGCGAAAGCACATCGGGCAAGGTTTGGCAGTTCTGTTTAAAGTAAAACTTCACTGCCCCCGCACTTCTTACTTTTAATAAACGACTTAATTCTTCCGCACCTTTTGTACTAATGGCGCATGCAGGTATTTTGGGCAGTGAATCGTTGTAACGGGTCATTCCCGTGTGCGGAACATCATCAATAAGCAAGGTGAGCGAACGCACCACAACGCCAACAGCGCCATAGCGGGCGGCCTCAGCAGGGCCGGCACCCCTCTGGTCGCCAGCTCCCCCGTAAGCCGTTCCGGTATGGAAATGAGTGGGGTCCATGGGCCGGTTAAAAAAAACGATCTTTCCTTTTACCTGTGTTTCTCCAAGCTGTTTTAATTCTGCAATGCTGTGTACTTCTATTACTTCTGCTTCCAGGCCTTTGGCAGGGGTTGCCACAGAACCTCCCAATGCACACACCCTTGCTGCGGTTTGTTTCCCGTTCTTACTCATGGATGCTTTTTCTTTTTCGCCACGCACCCAGTGCGGAACCATTACAGGCTGAAGGTAAACGGTATCAAAACCATAATTTTTACAGGTATTGAACATGTACTGCACGGCTTTTTCGGCCTGGGGCGATCCGCTTAAGCGGCCGCCAATGGTTGCGCATAAGGTATCGAGCGTTTGGTAACACCGGCCGCGGAGAAGCACTTCATCGTAAATGGATTTGATGGTGGTATTCTTTTGCTGACCACGGGCTATGCTAAAAAACAATAAGCCAATCAGCAGGAAGGAATTTTTCAGGTTCATACAGCAATATAAAAGATGGTTTAATACAATGTTATG